>NZ_JBMRBK010000023.1:0-37579 GCF_057351765.1 Trinickia sp.
CGGCGACACGTTCGTGGCGGCGCAGCGTGCGCCGCAGCCGGCGAAGAAGCTGGAGGCGGACTTGTGCTGGTTCGACGAGGAGCCGCTATCGACGCAGCGCAAGTATCTGCTCAAGCAGACGACGAACACGGTGTTCGCGCGTGTGGGGGCGGTCAAGGAGGTCCTCGACGTGCATACGCTCGCGCACACGAGCGAGCGGCATGCGCTGACGATGAACGACATCGGGCGCGTGTCGCTGACGCTGCAAAAGCCGGTGGTGTGCGACGCGTATGACGAGCAGCCGACGACGGGCGCGTTCGTGCTCATCGACGAGGCCACGCATCATACGGTGGCCGCCGGCATGATTCGAGGCTTCGAAGCATGAGCGGGGCGGAAGTGCGCTGCCGACGGTAGTTTTTGCGTCCGCTGTTTGCGCTCGTTAATCTGCAAAAAAAGCGAGGGCGCGCCCTCGCTTTTTCATTGCATGAATTTATTTGCCCAGTTCATAGCCGACGATGCCGCCTGCAACCGCACCGCCCACTGTACCGACGGTGCTGCCATGTGTGAGCTTGTTGCCGGCGTAGCCGCCCGCCGCCGCACCGCCGAGCGTGCACCCACCGAGCAGCGACAGCGCGGCGACGAGGGCACCTATTCGAGCGCGCTTGAATCGTACGAACTGAATCATGATGCAACCTCCGCATCGCTAGTCATACCGCCTATCCAGCAAGGCGCGTGCCACCGCGGGCGGGGCAGGCTGAGTTCGCCGCCCGCCGTGCTTCCCTGAAGCCTAAGCCGGACACCGCCCCTGCTGCGCCTCACTCAATCTGCGCAGATCGAGAATCCGAATATCCTTGCCGTTGACCTCGATCAACCCGTCCTTCTGAAAGCGCGAGAGCGATCGGCTCACGGTCTCGAGCTTGATACCGAGAAAGCTGCCCAGTTCCTCGCGCGTCATGCGCAATACGAATTGCGTCGGTGAATAGGCGCGCGCTTGTAACCGCCCTGACAGATCCAGCAGAAAGCTCGCGACACGCTCGTCGGCCGTCATCGTACCCAGCAGCAGCATAAGGCCACTCTCGCGTACGAGCTCCGCGGAGAGCATGCGATAGACATGATGCTGCACCGCCTTCACTTCGCGGCTAAGCAATTCAAGCAGCTGAAATGGCATCACGCATACGCTGCTGTCTTCGAGCGCGATCGCGTCGCTCGCGCATTGCCCGTTCGAGATGCCGTCGAGTCCCAGCGGCTCGCCGGCAAGATAAAAGCCGGTGACCTGTTCGCGACCGTCGGGGAGCAGGGTTACCTTCTTGAAGGAGCCTGTGCGCACCGCATAGACGTTCTTGAACGTATCGCCCACGCGATAAAGTGCCTCGCCCTTCTTGATCTGGCGATAGGCGAGCACGAGATCGTCCATTTCCCGGGTGCACGCCAGATCGTCAGGGTTCATTGCGCAAAACTGCCGCATTGCGCAACTCTTGCACGATTCGGCCGGCAGCGGCCTGGCCGTCGTCGAGGAATGCGGGACCTCGTATCCGTACCGTTCGGAAGCACGCTCGCGAGCGACTAACATTTCGTTCTCCTCAATGCATTTGACGCAAGCTTCGCTGTTTGGCGGGCCGTTGTCACTCGATCGGCCGCGGCCAACCGTCGCACTGCGCGTTTGCATTGGCATCGGCCGCGACAGGCCGTTGCGGCTCAGGCCTGACGGCGCGCGGCGGCGAGGGTGGCCTGCGGCAAATCGGCACTGTCCATGACATGGATCAAGGGCTGGCCGTAGCGATATTGGTTTAATGGGGCAGTTTCGGGGCCGCAATGGTTGGGCCGCGATATCGTTGCGGAGCCGGGCGAGCATCGTCACGCGGGACACCGCCTCGCGCGCTCGTGGGAACGTACCGTGCGCCCCGCTCCGGGGCGCGCGGTGAAGCTCGGTCGGACGATATCGCAGCATTTCCATCATTGCGTGTCATTGACTAGAATCATCGGCACAGCCACACAAAGTCGCATTGCCGTTCCGGTTCGCACTGTGTGCGTGCCTTCGCGTACACCGAGTCGCCTATCGATCCGTCGCCGGAGACGATGACTGATGCTAAGAAAAACTGTCGCTGTCGCCTTGTCGTGCCTTGTCTGGATGAGCATGGCCCGCGCTGAGGATCATGTTGGCGAGCGCGCGCCGGATACCATGCAGGCGCGCGTATTAGGCTGTGCCGCTTGTCACGGTGGGCACGGCGAAGGCACCAATAACGATTACTTCCCGCGATTGGCGGGCAAGCCGGCCGGCTACCTCTACAACCAGTTGATCGCGTTTCGCGATGGGCAGCGGCAATACCCGCCGATGAACTACCTGCTCGCCTATCTGCCCGATGCGTATCTGCGCAAGATTGCGGATTACTTCGCCGCTCAGCGTCCCCCCTATCCGCCGCCTTTGACACCGGCCATCCCGGCTGCGCTGCTCGCGCGCGGCGCGCAGCTCGTGAAAAGCGGCGATCCGGCGAACGACATTCCCGCCTGCGCCGCGTGTCACGGTGCCGCGCTGACCGGCAGGGAGCCCGGCATTCCGGGACTGCTGGGATTGCACGCCGAGTACGTGAGCGCTCAACTCGGCGCCTGGCGCTACGGCACGCGCAAATCGATCGCGCCCGATTGCATGCATACCGTCGCATCGCGTCTTTCGAACGATGACATCACGGCGGTTGCCGCGTGGCTCGCGGCATCGCCCGGACCGGCCAATCCGGCGCCCGTCGCCAGGGGAAGCCTGAAATTGCCGCTCGCCTGCGGCAGCGAACCGCAATGACGGAGTATCCGGTGTCCGCATTTTTCCTCTTCCTTCGACACAGGCTGACGAGCCTCTGCGCACCTTTCGTGCTCGCTGCCTCGTGCATGGTCGCGTTCGCTCAAGGCCCGAGCCCCACGGCTGCCGATACGGTCAAGCGCGGCGAATATCTTGCGCGCGCCGGCGACTGCATCGCGTGCCATACGAAACCGGGCGACAAGCTTTTCTCCGGTGGCCGGCCCATGCCGACACCGTTCGGTACCCTCTATTCGCCGAACATCACACCCGATAACGAAACCGGCATCGGGCAATGGAGCGCCGACGAGTTCTACTCGATGATGCACACCGGCCGCTCGCGCGACGGCGCGCTGCTCTATCCCGCGATGCCGTTCGGTGCCTACACGAAAGTCACGCGGGCCGACAGTGACGCGATCTTCGCTTATCTGAAGTCCGTGCCGCCCGTGCGGCAACCCAATCGGCCGCATGAGCTGCGCTTTCCGTACAACAACCGGCAACTTCTGATCGGTTGGCGCACGCTTTATTTCCACGAGGGCGAATACCAGCCCGACCCGACCCGCTCGGTCGAATGGAATCGCGGCGCCTATCTGGTCGACGGGCTCGGCCACTGCTCGATGTGCCACACCGCCATCAACGCGCTCGGAGGCAGCTCCGAATCGACGGCGTTCGAAGGCGGTCTGATTCCGATGCAGGACTGGTACGCGCCATCGCTCACGTCGAACAAGGAGGCCGGTCTCGGCGATTGGAGCATCTCCGACATCGCCGATCTGCTGCAAAAGGGCGTTTCCCGCCGCGGGGCCGTTTATGGACCGATGGCGGAAGTCGTCTACGACAGCTTGCAATACCTGTCCGACGACGACGTGCGTGCGATGGCGGTCTACCTGAAGTCGTTGCCGCAACACGGCGGAGCGACCAGCGGTTCGAACGGGAACGTATCGCGCGAAGAACGGGGACTGCTGTTCACGCTCGGCGGCAAGATCTATCAGGCGCAGTGCGCCAGTTGTCATGGCAAGTCCGGCGAGGGCAAGCTGCCCGACTTCCCGCCGCTTGCGAATAACCAGTCGATTCAAATGACATCGGCCGTCAATCCGATCCGCATGGTGCTCAACGGGGGATACGCCCCCGGCACGGCCCGCAACCCGATGCCGTACGGCATGCCGCCTTTCGCGCAATCGCTGACCGACGATGAAGTGGCTGCTGTCGTCACGTATATCCGGACCGCCTGGGGCAACCGCGGCGCGCCTGTCTCGGCGAAGGAAGCGAACGCACTGCGCTCCGCTGCCTTGTATTGATTGGAGGACGCCATGAATACCAACGAAGTGCGCGCGCCGGTCGAGCCCGGCGATGACCGGCAGGTCGAGGAAATCGTCCGCTCCGGGCCGAGCGGCGCCCTCGCCGTTGCAGGCATCGCCACGGCCATCGTCATCGCGTTGTGGTTCGCGTTCTACTTCCTCGTCTTTCTACCTCGCGGCGTCATTTACTGATCGAACGACATGTCGAACACTCCCCACCCCGGCCACTCGGACGGCGCGGACGTCGTAGAGCGCATCGAGCGCAACTGGGCGATCGTTGCGGTCGGCCTCATCGTGGTGCTCGTCGCCATGGTCGTCTATACGGGCTTGCATTGGGCCATGATGCCGCCGTCCCGCGTCGAGACCATCGACCCGACGACGCTGCACGTGACGGGCGAATTCATCGAGAGCAATCTCGGCACGGCGCGCGAAGCCGATGGCTCGGTGACGGTGCGCGTCGTCGCGCAGCAATACTCGTTCACGCCGCAGTGCATTCTCGTTCCGGCCGGGACGCCGGTGACGTTTCGCGTGACGAGCGCCGATGTCGTGCATGGCTTTCTCGTCACCGATACCAATATCAATTCCATGGTCGAGCCCGGTTACGTATCGACCTTCAAGACGAAGTTCGCCAAGCCGGCCGAGCATCTGATGCCATGCCACGAGTACTGCGGCACAGGTCACGAAGGGATGTGGGCCAATGTGAAGGCGATCGATCGCGCCGAATTCGACAAGCTCGCGGCAACTGACCGGAGACTCAGCTGTGTTAAATAACCGACGTCTCGTGCTTGCGCACTTCTGGTTCGCGTTCGCGACCTTCGGCGTGGCGCTGCTGCTCGGCGCGTGGCAGATGTACGTGCGTTCCCCGCTGCATGCATGGCTTCGCCAACCCGAGCTCTACTACCGCTCGGTCACGGCACACGGCTCCGTCATGGGCTACGTCTTCCCGACGCTGATCGCGATGGGTTTCGGCTATGCCATCACCGAGCTTTCGCTGGGCCAGACGCTGCGCGGCAAACGCTGGGCATGGGCGGGCTGGTGGCTCGTCGTGGTCGGCTCGCTCATGGCGATGGTGACCGTCGCGCTCGGCAGCGCCTCGGTGCTCTACACGTTCTATCCGCCGATGATCGGCAGTCCTTTCTATTACCTGGGCGTCGTGCTCGTCGTCGTCGGGTCGTGGATATGGGTTGCGCTCATGTCGATCAATCTGCACGTCTGGAAACGCGCGAACCCGGGCAAGCCCGTGCCGTTGCCGATGTTCGCTAACGTGGCGGGATCGTATCTGTGGGGCTGGACTGCTGTCGGCGCCGCGCTCGAAATCCTGTTTCAGATCCTGCCTGTCGCGTTCGGGCTCAAGTCGACGATCGATTCCGGGCTTGCCCGCGTGTTTTTCTCGTGGACACTGCATGCGATCGTTTATTTCTGGCTGATGCCCGCTTACATCGCCTACTACACGCTCGTGCCGCGCGCCGTCGGAGGGCGCCTGTACAGCGATGGCATGGCGCGCATTTCGTTCATTCTGTTTCTCGTCGTGGCGATGCCGATCGGCATCCATCACCTTTTCGCCGACCCGCAGGTGGGCTCGGGCTTCAAGTTCCTGCAGTCGGTCTTCACGGCGCTCGTTTCGGTGCCGACACTGCTGACCGTTTTCACGATCTGCGCATCGGTGGAAATCGCCGGGCGGCTGCGCGGGGGCCGCGGCGCATTCGGTTGGCTGCGCGTGCTGCCGTGGCACGAACCGATGATGCTCGCCGTGGCGTTTTCGTTCGTCATGCTGGGTTTCGGCGGCGCGGGCGGGCTCATCAACATGAGCTACCAGCTCGATTCGACCATTCACAACACGCAGTGGATCACGGGCCACTTCCATCTGATCTTCGGCGGCGCCATCGTCATCATGTATTTCGCCATCGCCTACGAGCTGTGGCCGCAATTGACGGGGCGTGCGCTATCGAGTGTCACGCTGATGAAGTGGCAGCTCTGGCTATGGTTCATCGGAATGATCGTGACGACGTTTCCGTGGCACTACGCCGGCATTCTCGGCATGCCGCGACGCATGGCGTACTTCGATTTCAGCAATCCGGCCCTGGCGCCCGAGGCGATCACCGTCACGATGTCGACCGTCGGCGCGTTGATCCTGGTCGCATCCGCGGTCCTGTTTTTCATGGTGTTGGTGCGCGGGCATCGCGGTGCCGCGGTGACGCCCGCGCAGTTCGAATTCGCGACGGCCGTGCATCCGCCCAAGACGCTTCCCGTCGCGCTCAACAGCTTCGGGTTATGGCTTGCGCTGATGATCGGGCTGACGGTGGTCAACTACGGTTACCCGATCGCGCAACTGCTCGTGCTCAAGGAGACCGCGGTGCCCGCGGTCTGGATGGGGGGCCAGCGATGACGACGGAACGGCTTTTCTCGCTGCGCAACCGATGGTTCGCACTGAGCGTCGGATCGACGGTTGGGATCGCGGCCGTGGCGGCGCTCATCGGCTTCGTCTGGCTGCCTTCGGTCCAAACCGATGCGCAGTTCGCGGGCATCTGGAATGCGATCTGCAGCGCGGCGGGCGTGCCGCAAAAGTGGCTGATCTCGACGCCGCTCACCTCGCGCGTGAAGACGAGCGATGTGGTGTTGACACCGTCCACGCTCGGCAATGTCGATGCGCTTTCGATCGGCCGTGGCGCCACGCTTTCGTTGCGGTGCACGATGTGCCACGGTCCGCAGGGGCTGAGCCAGGCGAACTCGCCCAATCTGGCCGGCCAATATGCGTTGGTCATCTACAAGCAGTTGCGCGATTTTCAAAGCGGTGCGCGCACCAATGCCGTCATGACGCCGATGGTCGCGACGCTGAACGATGAGGACATGCGCGACCTGGCGGCCTACTACGCGGGCTTGCCGCGTCCAGCCGGCTATCACCCCGCATCGCAGCCGGTGCCCGATATCGTTGCGGTCGGCTCGCCGATGCGCAACATTGCGCCGTGCGCGTCGTGCCACAGCGCAGCGGATCGCAAGCTGGGCGCACCGTGGCTCGAGGGCGAGCCCGCCGTCTATATTCGCGCGCAATTGCAGGCGTTCGCGTCGGGCGATCGCCATAACGATACGAGCGAACAGATGCGCAATGTCGCTCGACAGATGACGGCAGGTGAGATCGAGGCTGCGGCGCAGTACTACGCGAGCCAGCGGCCGTAGCTATCGTTGCGGCGCGTTTGCAGGCGCGGCGCAACGATGATCTTCATTCCGTGCGAGCGCTCGCGCGAGCCTTGCCGCTCATTACCGCGTGATCGAGCGGCAAGGCGGTGGTCTGCTTGACGACTTCCATGGCGAAGCTGGCGCTCACATCGAGCAGCTCGGCGACTTTGATCAGCCGTTTGTACACACTGTCGTACCCCGCGATGTCCGGCACGACCACCTTCAGAAGATAGTCGACCTCGCCCGACATGCGATAGATCTCGACGATCTCCGGCACCGTCGCGACGCCCTTCAGAAACCGTGCGGTCCAGGCATCGTTGTGTTGGCTCGCGCGAATCATGACGAAAGCGGTGAGCCCCAGATTGAGCTTCGCCGGATCGCAGAGCACCACCTGCTTGCGAATCACGCCTTCCTCGCGCAGCCGCTGGATGCGCCGCCAGCAGGGCGTCGGCGACAGATTGACGGCGCTTGCGATTTCGTTCAGGCCGAGCGAAGCATCTTCCTGCAATAGCGTAATTATTTGCGCGTCTATTCTGTCCATAGCCAATCCGCTGAAAAAGTTTTTCAAGTATAGGCGTAGTACGCGTATGACGCGAAGGCAATGCCGCCACGAACTATCGATACGGACAGCGAAGGGCTTCGGTGTCCGTCACAGTGCTTCGCCTCGTCAAAGGAGCTCGTCCCCTTGCCGTATTAAATTGGGCTTCGTATTCGAGAGAGGGGCAAGCGATGACTATTTCGTTATTCAGACGTACATCGGCTCACGGCGTTGGCGATAGCGCCGATCGACCCGGACCGAGGCATGCGCGGATTGCGACCGAGCCCGCAGCGAACTCGCTGCCTTCGACGTTGGGCGGGCTTCGACGATTGGAGAACGGGCTGCGCAAAGTGTTGCCGCAGCCATTGGCCCGTTCGTTGTTCACCCGCCTCGCGCCGCTTCCTTCAGCGAACAAGGGCTCCACGGATTCGGCTCGCTCACCCCATGAAGACGCCGGCGTTGGGCGTGCACCCGTGGACAATCGCGGCGCGCGCTTTCCCAACACCCCCGGCCCCGACCTCGTCGAACTGGCTGCGGCGCTCGTGGACTTCGAGAACGAGACGGTGCGTTACCTCGAGATCGGAAGCATTCTTGATAAATGCGAGACCGGGCGCGCCGCGATGAACGACGATCTCGCCCACGCCGTCTTTCGAGCGATTGCGTCGTTTCAGGATACGCCGCGGGGTGAGTTGCTCGATCGCGCGCTCCACTTGGTTTGCCGCGATCCGAATTTGAACGTTTCAGCGCAGACACTTGTGTACGACGAATGGTTTCCGGACGAATGCGAGCAAGTCTTCAAGCACATGTATGCCGCGGTGATGGCGTCGGAAGACACCCCCGAACGGGCCGCGCGGCTCGCAACGCTTACCGCGCTGCTTTATCGATTGCCGCCTTTGGCCCACGACGCAGCTGTCGATAAAGTGATTGATGTGATCGCCCGGACGGAAAGCATGGAAAACAGGTGGGCGCCGCTGACGGAACTGCGCAGCCATGCGGACCGCCTGTGGCACGACAGTCATGACAGAGCGTACCTGCTGCGGGTGATCGAGCAGCTCGGTGGCAAAGCCGTCATAACGTTGCAGCACGTCTGATCGTATGCGTGGCGGTCGGTTCTCTGAAACGGTATATACTGTTTGTATCGTTTACGGACCGGGAGACCACGATGACTGATGCAACCACGCCGAAGCGCGCTACGGGCAGGACGGCGCGCGTGCCGAAACACGCGAACGGGCACGCCAGAACGCACACCGATGCTCAGTCCATTCAAGTGAATGAAGCAGCTACTGAGCCGGTGCATGTTTCCGTCAAGGCGGGGAAAAAGGGCAGAACCGGGAAGACAGCCGCAGCCGTGCCTGCGCCCGAAAAAACCAAGCGCCAGAAGAAAGAGAAGGTGGTGCGCGACAGTTTCACGATGCCCAAATCGGACTACGAGCGCATTGCGTCGCTCAAGCAGAAGTGCCTCGATGCCGGCGTCGCGGTCAAGAAGAGCGAGTTGCTGCGCGCCGGGCTGATCCTGCTCGACGCATTGTCGAGCAAACGTCTCGTCGCAGCGGTCTCGACCGTCGAAACGGTGAAAACCGGCCGCCCCGCGAAGGACTGAGTTCTCGTCGTGCCGCAGCATGCCGTCGAAAATAAAACGACGCGTGCTGTAACCGCGTATGCGGACATCGCGAATTAATGCACAGCTTCCTTGATCGGCCGACGCCTCTCGCGCGATGCGTCGGCCCCGTGCATCTTCTCGATGGAGACCGACATGCAAACTGCTCATTCCGGGGCCGCGGCGTCCCCTGCCGTAACGGGCCTGCGCGGACGATGGAACCAACTCGCCGATCTGGCTTCGCGAAGCATCAGCCATTCATTGCTGGCGCTCGTGTGCCGCGCGGCGATTGCAGCGATTTTCTTTCTTTCGGGGCGCACCAAGGTCGTCGGATTGCTGACGCTGACGCCCGGCACCTACCAACTGTTCCGCGACGAATACAAGATTCCGTTGATTCCCCCGGAAATTGCCGCGCACATCGCCGCCTATTCCGAGCATCTGTTTCCGTTGCTGCTCGTGCTTGGGCTCTTCACGCGTGGCGCGGCGTTGGCACTCCTTGGTATGACGACCGTCATCGAAGTGTTCGTCTATCCCGATGCGTGGCCTACGCATCTTTCATGGGCAGGACTGCTGCTTTACCTGGTTGCACGCGGCGCGGGCTCCGTTTCGCTCGACCGGTGGCTCGGTATCAAGTAACGAGTCTTGCGCCCCTACGCGGTCGTGCGAAGCTTGGCCGCGAGCGCTTTCAAGCCCCGGTGCACGCCCACCTTGACCGCCGATTCGGACAACCCCGTCAGTTGCGCCGTTTCGGCGACGGAAAGTCCCTCGAGCTTCACATGCTGAATCGGCAGGCGCTGCTTGTCGGGGAGTTGCTGCAGCAGCTTGCCGAGATCTCGGCGGGCCGAGGCGGGCTCGTCGTCGCACACGGCGAAGATATCGATGTAATCGTCGATGGGATCGTGCAGCGACTCGCGCCGCGCCCGCGCGCGAAAAAAATCCATCAACTTGTAGCGTGCAATGGCGTGCACCCACGCCGTGAGCGGTTCGTCCGCCCGATAGGTGTGGCGTCCGTTATGGACCGCGAGCAGGATTTCCTGCACGAGATCTTCGACGTCGTCGCTCAATTGCGGAATGCGTCTGCGCAGGAAGCCGCGAAGATGGCGCGTCAGCTCGCTCAGAAACGTCTGATAAGCGAGCGAGTCCCCGGCCATTGCATCGATGAGCAGGGCTCTAAGGCGAGTCTCTACCGATTGCACGTCGTATCCGTCGGCGAATTCACCAGTGCAGCCATTTGGGGCCCAGCAGTGCCCCGGCCACGGTCGGCACGAGCATGCCGAGGACATACCAGAGCGCCCAGAACGCGACGCTCATCTCCGGGCAATGCAGGCAGTAGGCGATAGTGGCCGTGGCACCGGCCAGCAGCCCCGTGGCCGCGCCGGCGAGGCGCAGGTTAGTCGGCGCAAGCCCACGTACGGCCGCAAATGAGGCCACGAACCCTGGAATCGACAAGAACGCGATATTGAAAGGGCAGGAGCGCCAAGTTTCGCCCATCACCAGCGCGACGCGCGCACCTGCCGGTGCCAGCAGCACGACGATGAGCCCCGCCAGCCAGACGGCGGCGACGGGCACGCCGATCCCGGCCCACGCCAGACCGACGCGCGCGCCCGGGCGTGCGAGCCGGATCGTGACGCCGAGCGCGCCGGCGGCGAGCGCGACGGGCAGCGCGACCTTGGCCCAGAAAATCGGCGTGGCCGACACGGTGCCAATGTCGGGCCGGACGCCATAGACGGTCACGACCAGCAGCGTCGCGCCGAGCGCGGCTGCAAGCAGCGCCCAGCCGAAGCGCCGGGCCACCACGTGCCGATCGACCGGTGTGACGCCTTTTGCTAGCAACGAGACCAGTAAATCGGTTTCCATGTCCATATACCTCGGTTCATGAATATAGTTCGCTGCGCGCGCCGTTGCGGTTACAGCGCGGGGCGAAATCGCGATTATCGTTCGAAAGTGTGCGGTTTGTGTAACCGTCGGCCCGTATCGCGCGAACTAAGAAGCAGTCGCGGGCGCGATGGTTTTCGTCCGTTTTTATTTTCATATCGATGAAGGCTTACATCATGCAGGCGAGCGACATGGGCGGAAGTATCCGAACGATCGTTTCGGTGTACCAATGAACGGCAGGGCTATGAGCACGCAGCCGCAGCCGATACTGCTCGGGGCTGGCCTGGGCCTCAAGCCGGCGCACTACGAGGACGCCCGGAGCGCACGTATGCGAGGGCTCTGGTTCGAAGTGCACCCCGAGAATTACATGGTCGACGGCGGCCCGCGCCTGGCGTGGCTCGAGACGATTCGCGCACACCACCCGATATCTCTGCACGGCGTAGCGCTTTCGCTGGCGGCCGCCGCACCGCCAGACGAAACCCATCTCCTACGCCTGAAAACGCTCGCACAACGCGTGCAGCCGGCGCTGGTTTCCGAGCATCTCGCGTGGTCGGCCTGGCGCGGGCATTATCTTCCGGATCTGCTGCCGTTTCCGCGCACCCACGAGGCGCTTGCGCGCATCACCGCGAACATTGAACGTACCCAAGAAGTTCTCGGCCGCCCGATCGCCATCGAAAACCCCGCTCATTATTTGACGATCGAGGGGCATGACTGGAGCGAAACCGATTTCTTGCGCGAACTGTGCCAGCGCACCGGCTGCGGCCTGCTTCTCGATGTCAATAATGTCTACGTCAGTGCGCGCAACGTGGGCGTCGACGCGCACGCATATATCGACGCAGTGCCGGCCGATCGCATCATGGAGATCCATCTCGCCGGTCATTCGCTCGATGCCGGCACCTCACCGGCGCTCGTCATCGATTCGCATGACGCCGCGATTGACGATGCCGTCTGGGCACTCTATAGGCATGTCATCGAGCGAGTGGGCCCGCGACCGACGTTGATCGAGCGCGACGACAACATCCCGGCGTTCGACGTGCTCTGCGGCGAGCGCGGCGTCGCACAGGCGTTGCTCGATGGTGCGGCCCGATACGGTCGCGACGGCAGCCGGACCGAGAACGAGGTGGGCGCATGAACGGTTCGCTCGAGCGCTTCCAGGACGCATTCGCCGATGCGCTTTTCGGTGCCCAACCCGGCGACGAACGCGTGGCACGTCTTCACGAACAGCGCGGCTTCTCGGTATATCGCAATACGGTGTTCAAGGGCTGCGTCGATGCGTTGCAAGCCAATTTTCCGGCTGTGGCGCGGCTCGTCGGCGAGGCGTGGTTTCGCTCGGCTGCGGCGAGCTACGTCGGTGAACATGCGCCAGCCGACGCGCGTCTTGTCCACTACGGTGCGGATTTCGCCGCTTTCCTCGAAGATTTTGAGCCGGCGCGCGGAATGCCATATCTTGCGGAAGTGGCCCGCCTCGATGCGCTTTGGGTGCAAGCGCATACAGCGCCTGATGAGGTACCGATCGATGCCGGCGCGGTGGCGACGTTATCGGCCGAGGTGCTCGGGCAAGCGATATTGCGCCCGCATGCTACCGCCCGCTGGATCGCGTTCGATACGATGCCGGCATTCACGATCTGGCGCGCGAACCGAGAAGGGTGGGACGTTCCGGACGATCTCGTGTGGCAAGGCGAGCGGGCGTTGCTGCTCCGTGCCTTCGGCGAAGTCACGTGGCAACCGCTTAGCGTGGCGGGCTATGCGTTTCTCGATGCGTGTGCCGTGGGCCAGCCGTTCGATGCGGCGGCGGCGCGGGCGCTCGATGCGCAGCCCAAGGCAGCGCTCGGCGATGTCGTCGGCGAATTGTTGGCTGCGGGTACGTTTAGTGCTGTCATAACGGAACGGCGATGAACGCGCATTGAGCTGCGATGGCTCCCTGAGCCGCAGACCGAAGGCCCGACGATGCGCGTTGCGCGCATGCGCTCATCGCCTACACTGGGGAGTGCCGTTTGCCGGCCGGGGTGACGGCTCCGACGAATCGGGCGCCGCAGCCGAACCGACTCAGCGGGCGAATGACGGCAAGGGCCGCGACGTCACACCGCTGCCCGGGCTCATCTGGAATGAAGGTCAACGAAGGAGTCCCATCATGTTGCAAACGAGCGAGATCCAGAAACGCTTCAGTCATCTACAACAAACCATCGGCGAAGCATCGCGCACCTGCGGGAGCAGCCAATCGGTCCCGCAAGATCTGAAAAAATGTGTCGAGCAGCTCGACAGCGAATGCCAGAAGGCGCAGTCCGTCATGGCTTCTCAGGACCAGGATCAGATGCGTGAATGCATCGATCAGATGGAGAGCATCAGCGATCGCGCGGAGCGCGCGTGCAAGAGCGCCGGCGGACTCGACGCGAAAGTGAAGCAGTGCGTCGATACGCTGCATAACGAATTGTCCGATTTCAAGCATCAGCTGCACTGATGCGCATCGGTTCGTACTGCGAGGTTTCGTCGCAGTACGAATTGCCCTGCATGAATCGTTAGCCGCGAAACGGCACGGCCGTGCAACGCTTCATGCCTGCTCCGGAGCCGCGCGGACCACTGCGGCTCCTTGGACAATCGCTCTGGCGAGAGCATGCCCGAGTCCCATTGCAATGAAGCCGACGGCAAAGTGAGCCAATTGGACCACCCAGTGAAGCGAACCCGGCAACAGCTGCAACTGCGCGACGCCGAGCACCGGCACGATCAGGCTCCAGGCAAGCGCGAACAGTACGAAGCCGAGACGTACCCGTGCGAGCAGCGCCAACGCGACCAGCACCCAAAGCGATAGAACCAACAGCGCGCCAAGCAGCATGTGCAGCGGGACGAGGGACAGTGCGCGGCCCGACCAAAACAGGAAGCCAAGGACGATAAGGGCGAGCCCCGAGAGACTCACCACGAACCGTGCAGCGACAACAGTGCGTTTCATGTTAGCTGACCTCGCATCGATTGGAACGGGAGGGGAGAAAGGCCCGCAATAGGCCACACGGGGCGTGCTGAAGGGTCGGTGCCGATCAATAGAGAGACGCCGTGGCGGCCCCGCTGAACAACAGCGCGAGCTGCAACGCGGAGAATACCAAGATTGCGCCGATTGCACCGATGGCGAGCGCACGACGGGCGCGTGTCGTGCGAAAGCGGTAGCGCAATGCAACGCGCGCAAGCGCCCTGTTCGCCCCGATGCTGCCTAGACCGATCAGTGCGACGGTGGTCGCTACGCCGGCCGCCATCGCGAAGGTGGCGGCGATGCCTGCAGCGGTGGCGTGAACCGCCATCGATGTGACGAGCGCGAAAATCGCGCCGACGCACGGGCGCGCGCCGGAGGCCAGCCCGAGCATGAAGATCTGCTTGAGCCGCGAGCGCGATGCGTCGTTGTGGATAGCCGGTACGTCGATTGCCATTTGAAATCGAGGCGATGTATTGCCGCGCGGCATGCCCGATAGGCTTGCCAGGGGGCTGCGCAAATAGACGCCTTGTGTTGTTGCGTCGTCGGGGCGTGCAGCATCGACGGCGGTTGAAACCGTGCGACGTGCCCCGGTTTCATCGCCACGGGGGAACCGCACAGCCGGCGGTTCGTCGCAGCATCGATCGCGCGCGCGGCTCGATCTGATCGCCCATGCGCTCGTCGCGCAGAGCAGTGCATAGCTGACGATCTCCATGGATGCCGCGTGCGGCATGACACGCGTGAGCCCGGCGTGGGCAAAGCCTGCGGCGCCCAGCACGAGGCCGATCGCCGTCAGTGCCTGAACGGTCGCTGTCCATGTGCTCAACAGGACAGCATCGCCAACGCGGGCCCGGCGAGAGCCCAGATAGGTAGTGACGACGAGCTTACCGTGACCCGGTCCGAGCGCATGCAGCGAGCCGTAGCCGAACGACACGATCACCAAAGTCGCCCACGCAGCCCACGATGCGCCATGCGGCCACTGCGCCAGGAAGCTTTCAATGCGGGCGTTGAAGTCCGCCTGGACATGCAGCCAGTTGCCGATGGCCGAGCGCACCGCGCTTGGCATATTGCGGATCCACCATGACGGTGGCGCGGCGGCGCTCGGTGGTGCCGAGGCTGCCGTTGCAGCGGAATCTGCCGGTTGGCCGAATACGTCGAGCGCTTGAGCCTGCGCGCCGATGCAAGCGCTGAACAGCGCGAGCGCGACCAACATACAGACCACCGATAACCTGTTTGGGGCGCGGAGGATATATCGCCGTGCGTACGAGCCTGCGCTCGCCAAGCCGGCATACGCGCGACGAGAGGATAGGCGTGCGGCGGCTAACATGTGATTTCACTCGCGCTCGGCAAGACGAAGCCGTTGAAAATCGGGTGCATCTTGTCGACGAACGATCGAGTCGAGCAGTTGTGCGGCGAACCAGGCCCGAACGATACGGGCGAGTCCGCCTCGGGTTCGTAATCGACGTAGTACGAGGGGTCCCAGATGCCGAGGACTACTTTCTTGCCCCTCACGTCGACCGGTGAAACAAGCGGTAGCCGAAACGAATAGACGATCTTGCCGCCTTCCACGGATACCTTGAATCCGGTCGGCTCGCCGACGGTTTTCGGGTCGCCGTCGACGAAAACATGCGTGAAGTAGGCACTGTGCGCGAGCGATACAAAGGCTTGATCGTGGAAACGCTTCGTTTGAGCCGCATCGAGCGGCCCGTTCGCCGGCAACTGGTCGACGCCGACGAGCTGCACCGGAAAGCCTTCCGTAAAGCGCCAATGCTCCTCGATCGCGACGATCGAGGTACCGTCCGTTTTGACGATCGCCGCGTACTTTATCCAGACGTGCGGATGCGCCAGTGCGATGTTTGCCGGCAATAACAGGCAAACCAACGAGATTCGCGACAGCGCGAGGGCAAGGCGAGTGCGGCAGGGCATTGGGTGGGCATTGCGCGGCGGTGGAAAGTGGCGCTCATTATCACATCCGATCGATGTATGCCGATCATTCAGCGGCGCCGGTAACGGATTTGCCGACGTGCAACGCACGCAGCCCGATTCGCGCATCGTCGGATTCTCCCGAAGGCCGAATCTGCGGCATGAAAAGCGCGAATACGACGAATGCGGCGGTCGCCGCCATCGACAGCGCCACGAATGCGGTCGCAAACCCGAAGCGATCTGCGACGAAGCCCCCTATCAGATTGCTCAACGCGGCGCCCGTACCGACGGCGAGCGACATCGCACCCTGCGCGAGATTGAAGCGCAACGTCGGTCCCGGGCGCGTCCACGGCGATCATCTGTCCCGCAAGCGGCAGCATGGCTGCATTGCCGAAGTGAAAGAGCACCACGGTAATGAGGAAGATCAGCAGATCGCGCCGCTGCAGTATTTGTCGAAGCGGGAGAGGCGCGGTTTTGGCTTGGCCGTCGTCGATTGGGTCGCCGCCTCGCGCGTGCTCGTGATCGATGTCGCCGGACCGTATCAACGCGACTGAGAGCGCACTGGCGAATGCAAATGCGCAGACGATGTAAAAAAGCCAGAGCGTACCGAAGTGCTGGCCGAGCGTGCCGGCCAGTATCGCGCCGATGAAGTTGCCGCCACGGTTGAAGACTTCATTGCCGCTGACGCGCCCCGGCATGAACCGGGGCCGACCACACCGCGGCTCAATGCGGCAAGACAGGGCCCGTTGACGGTCGCGACAAGTGCGAGTGCGATCTGCGTGAGCACGATGACCGCGCGCACCGGAAACAGTGCGATCAGCAGAAGCTATGCGCGAAGACATCACTGCGGCGGTGGCATCGATCGACGCGCCGACTGTTGTGATCGGACACCTGTCCCCGCTGGAGGCACCGGTCGACGTGGCGCAGATTATTGCGCGATTCGTCGCAACGTTGCAAGGATAGGCGCGTTCTGCTGCTGGGAGCATTTGCAGCCGCTGTCCAGGTACGCGATGTATGCGCAGAATGCCCAGGTGCACGTCGCTGCGTGGCCAAGCCGCCTTACAGCTCAGCGCGGAGAAGTGGGGATCGTTCCAAGTAAAGGCAGCAAGGCCTACCGACGGTCCGCCGAAGCGGCCGCCCCGTCGATTGTCGTGATGGCTCGCGTGGACAATGAAGGAGAGCGGGTCTATAGTATCGCTAGGTATCACTCATTGATAATGGAGGGCTGGCGTATGGCAACGTCACTCAAAATCGACGACGAGCTGAAGGGGCGCGTGCAGCACTTGGCCAATCTGCGCGATCGTTCGCCACACTGGATCATGCGTGAAGCGATCAAGCAGTACGTGGAGCGGGAAGAAGCCCGTGAAAGCTTCAAGCAAGAGGCTACGGCATCATGGGCTGAATATCAGGAAACCGGCCTACATTTGAGCGGGGAAGAAGTTCGCAATTGGCTGAAAACTTGGGGCACGGACGATGAAACGGGGCTGCCTGAGTGTCACGCGTAATTATCACGGCCCGCGCCGGCCAAGGGTTGGAGCGCTGTCGGCGCTTTCTGGCCGACAAGAGCGAAACCGCCATTCGGCGGGCAGCTCAGGCCATTGAGCAACGATTTTTGATGCTGGAAACGGCGCCGGCCGTTGGTCGCCCTTTTCCGGAAAACCCAGAGTGGCGCGAGCTGGCCATTCCGTTCGGCGACTCTGGCTATGTGGCCTTGTATCGATACGAACCTGAAGTCGATGTAGTTTATGTGCTCGCGTTTCGGCACCAGAAGGAAGCGGGATATTGATCGTGCGGGTTGCCAACCGCTGGGAGGTCTGTAAGTGATGAGGGAAGCCCTGCCTCGCACTAGCTCTCGTGTTTCAACCACCATCCAACTTCTGGGATCAGCTCATTTCGGCAAAGGCCAGTTTTTGACGCCGCCACGCGCTAGCTACAGACGAAAAAAAAGCACCGCGATCGCTCGCGAGTGCTTGATTTTCAACTACAGAATTCAGTGGTGGGGCGTGAGTGACTCGAACACTCGACCTACGGATTAAGAGTCCGCTGCTCTACCAACTGAGCTAACGCCCCAACAGATCGTCAATTATGCAGGACTTTTTCTTGCTTGGCTAGTGCCGGTACGCATTTCTCGCAAAAAAATCCGCGGCCGGTACCCGAGGACCCTCTCCCAGCGTCACGAGCCCTGGCTCCATGGCCCGCATCTTCCCGAGCACTCCCTCTTTGATTCCGGACAACGGCGGCCAGTATCATGACGCCTTGCGCAGCCTCCCTCCCGCGGCCCGCTGCACAGTCCGCCCAAAAATCCGCAAAACCCTCAAAAACCACCCGAACATGTTCGATCAAGTCGTCTTCGCCGGCGGCGGCAACCGCTGCTGGTGGCAGGCCGGATTCTGGGAAGTCGTGCAGCCCGAACTCGGGTTGAAGCCGCGCGTCATTGCCGGGATTTCGGCTGGTGCCGCCACCGCCTGCATGCTCTACACCCGAAATTCACATTGGGTCATGCGCTATTACGAAGACGTGCTACGCGGCACCACGAAAAACGCCTATTGGGGCAATCTCTTGCGCCGCGGCGCATCGGTCTTTCCGCACTATCGAATCTACCGCCAGGCCTTGCTCGACATATATGGCGAATCGTTCGCCGAACTGGCCAGCGCGCCCGAGATCCGCATCGGCGTCTCACACATACCGCGCTGGCTCGGCGCACACGTATCGGTCGCAGCGGGACTCATCGCCTACAACATCGAAAAACACGTGCGCAAGACATTGCATCCGACGCTGGGCCGCACGCTTGGCTTCCGGCCGGAGTACGTGCGCGCGCAGGACTGCGCGAGTGTCGATGCGCTCGCGGACCTGATTCTCCAGTCGTCCTGCACACCGCCCTTCACGCCCGTGTTGCGTCGCGATGGCAAGCCCGTGCTCGACGGCGGCATGGTCGACAATGTCCCGGTCGACGCGCTCGACTCCTCGGCGGGACGTGTGCTCGTCATGGTGACACGCCGCTATCCACGCCCACAGATGTTCGTCGTCGCGCACGGCGAACAGCGGCGTCTTTACGTGCAGCCATCGAGCAAAGTACCGATCTCGAGCTGGGATTACACTCAGCCCGCACTGATGCGCCCTGCCTACGAACTCGGCCGGCGCGATGGCGAGGCGTTCTTGCGCCGCCTGCCGCAACTCGACCACGCCGAAGGTGCCGTCGACGCGGCCGCATGATGTCCGCTTCGAGCACGCAAACGCGCATGCCGCGCGAGCCAAACCGACACGCGCGCCTTCGCTCAACGGCGCTTGACGACCGACAACGCATCCGGATTGGCGACACTCGAGACGTCGCCATCGTCGAACGCAAGGATGTTCTTGAAGGCGGCACTGAAGTAGAGCTCGTAGCTCTCGCGCTCGACATACCCGATGTGCGGCGTGCAGATCACGTTCTCCATCCGTAGCAGCCCATAACCCTGAAGGATCGGCTCGCTCTCATAAACATCGATCGCAACCATCCCCGGCCGGTTATGCGAGAGCGCGTTGACGAGCGCGTTCTCCTCGAGCAACTCGGCGCGGCTCGTGTTGACGAAAAGCGCCGTTGGCTTCATGCGCAACAGATCGGCTTGTTTGACGATGCCGCGGGTGTCGTCGTGCAGCCGGAGGTGGATCGACAGGACATCGCTCTGTTCGAAGAAGGCCTCGCGGCTTTCGGCCGCCTCATAGCCGTCGGCTTTCGCGGCTTCGAGCGAGTGCTCGCGCCCCCAGACCAACACCCGCATGCCGAACGCCTTTCCATAGCCCGCTACGAGCCGCCCGACCTTCCCATAGCCCCAAATGCCCAGCGTATGCCCGTGCAGCAACTGTCCGAGGCCGAAGTTCGGCGGCAGAGCCGAGGTTTTCAATCCCGACTGCTGCCACGCGCCCTGCTTCAAATTCGCAACGTATTGCGGGATGCGCCGCTGCGCGGCCATGATGAGCGCCCAGGTCAACTCGGCCGGCGCGGTGGGCGAGCCGACGCCCTCGAGCACCGCAATGCCGCGCTCGGTACAGGCATCGAGATCGATATGGCTCGATACCTTGCCCGTTTGACTGATCATCCGCAGATGCGGGCACTTGTCGAGCAATTGCGAGGTCACACGCGTACGCTCGCGAATGAGCACGAGCGCGTCGACTTCCGCCAGACGGCTTGCCAACTGCCCGAGGCCGCGCACGGTGTTGTTGAACACCTTGACCTCGTGGTTCGCAAGCATTTGAAAGCAATCGAGTTTACGAACTGCATCCTGGTAGTCGTCGAGTATGGCAATTTTCATAGGGCAAGTTTGGTTTTGCAGCGCACGATGAACGCAATAGACGCGGTGATATCCTTCCCGGTTCCACCCATCGAAAAAAAGGAGCTGGCATGAACCATGCACCGGCTTGGGCTACGATGCTGAATGCCTCCTTCGATAGGCAGGACCGTTCCTATTTAGCAGCTTGCGGCGGCGACGCGCAAGCTGCGATGCTCCTGACGCGCCGTCCCACCGGCGCCCGCGCGACGTAGGTCTGCGCACATGCCTCTCGCATGCAGCGTCAGCGAGCCCACCGTTTCCCTTCAACGAACATAAAACGGAGACAAGCTCGATGAATCAATCATCTGCCCCGGCGGGCGCCCCGACTATCGAAGCGCCGGCATACGTCAGACATCGCAAGTTGCTCGAATGGGTCGAGCGCGTCGCGGCGTTGACGAAGCCCGCGCGCATCGTCTGGTGCGACGGCTCGCAGGAAGAGTATGACCGTCTTTGCGACGAAATGGTCCAGGCGGGAACGCTCAAGCGCCTGAACCCCTCCAAACGGCCCAACTCCTATCTCGCCTGCTCGGCACCCTCGGATGTCGCTCGCGTCGAAGACCGCACCTTCATTTGCTCGGAGCGCCGCGAAGACGCCGGGCCGACCAACAACTGGCTCGATCCGCAAGAAATGCGCACGAAGCTCGACGGCTTGTTCGACGGCGCGATGCGCGGGCGGACGATGTATGTCGTGCCGTTCTCGATGGGGCCGCTCGGCTCGCCCATCGCGCACATCGGCATCGAGCTCACGGATAGCCCCTATGTCGTAGTCAACATGAGAATCATGACGCGCATGGGGCGGCGGGTGTACGAAGTGCTCGGCACGGATGGCAGCTTCGTGCCTTGCGTGCATTCGGTCGGCGCGCCGCGCGTCGACGGCACCCCCGACGTTCCATGGCCGTGCAACGACACCAAATACATCGTGCATTTTCCGGAAAGGCGCGAGATCTGGAGCTTCGGCTCCGGCTATGGTGGCAATGCGCTGCTGGGCAAGAAATGCTTCGCGCTGCGCATCGCATCGACGATGGGCCGCTCCGAAGGATGGCTTGCCGAACATATGCTGATTCTCACGGTCACCTCGCCCGAGGGGCGGAAGTACCGCGTGGCGGCGGCGTTTCCGTCGGCCTGCGGCAAGACGAACTTCGCGATGCTGATCCCGCCGCCCAGCATGAGCGGCTGGTCGATCTCGACGATCGGCGACGATATCGCCTGGATCAAGCCCGGCAAGGACGGCCGCCTTTACGCCATCAACCCTGAAGCGGGCTATTTCGGCGTGGCGCCCGGCACGAGCGAGAAAACCAATTACAACGCCATGGCGACGCTCAAGGGCAACGTCATCTTCACGAACGTGGCGCTGACCGACGATGGCGACGTCTGGTGGGAGGGCATGACCGATACGCCGCCTGCGCATCTCATCGACTGGCAAGGACAGGACTGGACGCCCGCGATCGCCAAGGAGACAGGGCGCAAGGCGGCTCACCCGAACGCGCGCTTCACCGCACCCGCGGCGCAGTGTCCCTCGGTCGATCCCGATTGGGAGAATCCCACCGGGGTGCCGATCGATGCCTTCATTTTTGGTGGCCGCCGTTCGAGTACGGTGCCGCTCGTGACCGAGGCGCGCAACTGGGTCGAAGGCGTCTATATGGCCGCGACGATGGGTTCGGAAACGACGGCCGCGGCGGCAGGACAGCAAGGCGTGGTGAGGCGCGATCCGTTCGCGATGCTGCCGTTTTGCGGCTACAACATGGCCGATTACTTCGGCCATTGGCTGGGCGTGGGCGAACGCATCGAGTCGCTCGGCGGCAAGGTGCCGAAGATTTTCTGCGTCAACTGGTTCCGAAAGGGCCCCGACGGCAAGTTCGTCTGGCCGGGCTTCGGCGAAAACATGCGCGTGCTGCGCTGGATGATCGGCCGCATCGAAGGCCAGGCCGAGGGCGTGGAGCACGCGTTCGGCATCTCGCCGCGCTACGAGGATATCGACTGGACGAACCTCGGTTTCACGCGCGAGCAGTTCGAGCAGGTGATCTCGATCGACGATGCGGCCTGGCGTGACGAGCTCGCGTTGCATGCCGAACTCTTCGAAAAACTCCGTCATGGCTTGCCCGATGCGCTGACTCGCACGAAGGCGGGCATCGAAAGCCGGCTCGCGGCCTCCTGACGACGACCTTTCGACGGCGCGGGGATTCGATCATTCCCGCGCCGTGCCCCGTGCCCCGCGTGGGCCGGCCTTCGCTGGCTCCAGTTCAATCCGACCGCTTCGACAGCTTGTACGTAGGGAATCGCCGGCTCGGGGCGATTCTTTTACGTATTACGCATGCTGAGCGTCGCCTTTTCCCCGCTAATGTGATCCGTCGCGATTTTAGTCTCGAAAATTCGGCGATGCGAAGCAACTCTGCGCTGTTTTCGGAGTCGTAGGACAATTACGAATTGGCTCGGAATTTTTTTTCTGAGTAATCACAGCGGCAGGAGTCGTCAATGGATCATTTGCAGTCGATGCGTGTGTTCGTGAAAGTGGCGGATCTCGGCAGTTTTGCTCGCGCGGCAGGCGCGATGGATATCTCCAACGCCGTTGCCACGCGCCATGTCGCCGACCTGGAGGCCAGGCTCGGCACGCGGTTGCTCAATCGCACCACCCGCAGCCTCTCGTTGACCGAATCGGGCCAGGTCTATCTCGAACGCGCCAGACAAATCCTCGACGAACTCGAAGACGTCGAGCAAATGGTTGTCGCCCGCAACCATGAGCCGGTCGGCACCCTGCGCATCGTGGCGCCCGTCGTTTTCGGGCTGCACAACCTCGCGCCGGTGCTCCAGACCTATGTCCAACGCTACCCGAAAGTACTTCCCGATCTGACGCTCGTCGACCGGGGTGTCGATCTTGTCGAAGAAGGCTTCGACGTCGGCATCGTCATCGCCCAGAAAATGCGCAGCGCGAGCATCGTCACGCGCCGCCTGACGACCGGCTGCATGATCGTTTGCGCCACGCCCGCGTACCTCGAGAAGCACGGAACGCCGACACGGCCCGAGCAACTGGCCGATCACGCCTGCCTTAGCCTGCCCTCGGAATATTGGGGAGACGAACGTGTATTCACGGGCCCCGAGGGCGAGGTGCGCGTGCGTCCGTCGAACGTGATCGTGGCGAACAACACCGAAATGCTGCGTCAATTCGCGCTGCTCGGCATGGGTGTCGCGATTTTGCCGAGTTACCTGATCGGTAGCGACGCGACGCGCGGCAACCTGGTGCGCGTGCTGTCGGACTATCGGCTGCCGCAGGTCGAGGTGAACATCGGCTATCCGAGCCGGCGCCATTTGCCGGCCAAGGTGCGGACTTTCATCGACCATCTCGTCGAGCACTTCAGCCAGACGCCGAACGGCACGCTGGGCGAACTGTGGCTCAAGGACGGCACGGCGCTGCCGGCTCCGGCTCCGGTGGCCGCGCAAGAGCACGAAACAGCGCAGCCGCTCGAGGACGGGGAAAAGCGGTACGCCGGGGCTCGCCACGACGGTACCCTCGCGAAAGTGCCCCGCGCGGGCCGCTCGCGCATGAGTACGCCAACGCCGCTCTGAAATGAATGGGGTGCGGGGACGGCCGACGGCGGCCCCTGCGCGCCGTCGCACAGCGCTGTAAGGCCCGGAACGTCTGCCGAGGCAGGCATTCCGGCCGATAGAGCTAACGCCGAGGCGCGCCGCCGCGGCTCGTAGCGGCTACGTGCTCACGCGCCGACTTTTCTGGCGGCAGCCTTCTTGGCCGGAGCCTTCGCTGCCGGCTTGGCGGCTGTCTTTGCGGCCGTCTTGGTTGCTGTCTTAGCCGTTGTCTTACGGGCCGTCGCCACGGTCGTGTCGCCCGCCTCGTCCGCCGCCGCATCAGACGCGGCGGCCGAGGCAGCCGCGGTGCGAGCGCTCGATTTGGCCGCCGTCTTGGCCGAGGGCTCCTTCTTCTCGAACTCGAAGCCGATCTTGCCGTCGCTCTGCTTGACGAGATACGCCTTGAAGTTGCGTCCGGTGCGCGACGACTTGAAGCCGGTCAGTAAATCGGTGCGGCCCGCCTCGAGCAGCTTCGCCATCTGCTCACGCGCGATCTCCTGCTGCAAGATGACTTTGCCGGAGCGGAAATCGCAGGTCTTCGGCACGGCGACCGAGTTCTCGCACACGTAGCTCATGCCGTGCTCGAAGACGCGCGCATGGCATTTCGGACATGCGCCGACGGCTTCCTGTTCCGAGAAGTCCGGTGCCTCGCCGTCCTCGCCGCCCTGATCCTGACCGAAATCGAACTCGAGCTTGTAGTTCTTGATTTCGTCATCGAACGTCAGCTTGAGAATGGCCGAGAAAGGCCGGCCCATCTTGCTGCGGAAACCGGAGAGCGGCCCGATCTCTTTCTTGGCGAGCAGCGTTTCGACTTCGTCGATCTCGAATTGGCGGCTGCCCGGAATCTTCGAAATCGAGAACTCGCATTGTGTGCAAGCGAACCGCCGGTAGTTTTCCTTTACCTGGCCGCCGCAGTTCGGGCAGGGCGTCGTCAACGTCGCGTAATCGCCCGGGATCGTATCGGAATCGTATTCCTTCGCCCGTTTGACGATCGTTTGCGTCATGCGCGCGATTTCCTGCATGAAGGCGTCGCGCGCAAGCTTGCCGCGCTCCATCTGCGCCAGCTTGTGCTCCCATTCGCCGGTGAGCTCGGGGGCGGTGAGCTCTTTCACGCCCAGCCCGCGCAGCAGCGTCATGAGCTGGAATGCCTTGGCGGTGGGGATGAGCTCGCGCCCCTCGCGCACCAGATATTTCTCACCGAGCAGCCCTTCGATGATGGCCGCGCGCGTGGCCGGCGTGCCCAACCCTTTGGCGGCCATCGCTTCGCGCAACTCGTCGTCTTCGACGAGCTTGCCCGCACCTTCCATGGCCGACAGCAGCGTCGCTTCGTTGTAGCGCGCCGGTGGTTTCGTGGTCAGCTCATGGGCGGCAATCTTGTCGGTCTTGACCTTCTCGTCCTTCTGTACCGGCACGAGGTTGGCTTCCTCGCCACCCGTCTCGCGCCCATAGACTTGCAGCCAGCCCGCTTCCACGAGAACCTTGCCCTCGGTCTTGAAGTGGTGGCCAACCACCTCGGTGATGCGCGTCGTCACGCGATATTCGGCTGCCGGAAAGAACACGGCCAGAAAGCGCTTGACGACGAGATCGTAAAGTTTCTGCTCGGGCTCGGACAGTGCCTTCGGAGCCTGCAGCGTCGGAATGATGGCGAAGTGATCGCTGATCTTCGAGTTGTCGAAGATCCGCTTGTTGGGCTTGACCCAGTTCTTGTCGAGCACCTGTTTCGCAAACGGAAGGTAGTTGTTGCTTTCCTTCAGCATCTCGAGCGTGCTCGTCACGGTGCCGAGATAGTCTTCCGGCAGCGCGCGCGCATCGGTTCGCGGGTAAGTGAGCACCTTGTGCTTTTCATAGAGCGCTTGCGCGAGCCCGAGCGTGTTCTTCGCCGAAAAGCCGAAACGTCCGTTCGCCTCGCGCTGCAGGCTCGTCAAATCGAACAGCAGCGGCGAGAGCTGCGTCGAAGGCTTCGACTCCTCGCTGACGACACCGATCTGATCGCGGCAGGCCGCCACGACCGTCTCGGCGGCGGCCGGACTCCAGAGCCGCGAATCGCGTTTCTCCGGGTCGAATTCGTCGCGCTTGAATTTCGGATCGAACCACCGCCCTTCGTAAAAACCGCCCGCGCAGACGAACTCGGCGCGAACCTCCCAGTAATCGCGGGGCACGAAGCGCCGGATTTTCTCCTCGCGCTCGACGACGATCGACAGTGTCGGCGTCTGCACGCGCCCGACAGTGGTCAGGAAAAAGCCGCCGCCCTTGCTGTTGAATGCCGTCATCGCGCGCGTGCCATTGATGCCGACGAGCCAGTCAGCCTCGGAGCGGCACCGGGCGGCATCCGCCAGCGGCTGCATGTCGCCATCGCTGCGCAAGTGCGCGAAACCTTCGCGAATCGCGGCCGGCGTCATAGATTGCAGCCACAGCCGCTGAACGGGTTGTTTCGCTTTCGCGTGCTGGGCGATCAGACGGAAGATCAACTCGCCTTCGCGGCCCGCGTCGCATGCGTTGATGAGGCGGTCGATATCCTTGCGCTTGATCAACCGGGTCAGCACCTTGAGCCGCGATTCGCTCTTGGCGATCGGATTGAGGTCGAAGTGCGGCGGAATGACCGGCAGATGAGCAAAGCTCCATTTGCCCCGCTTGACTTCGTATTCCTCGGGCGCGGCGATCTCGAGCAGATGGCCGACTGCCGACGAGAGAACGTACTCGTCGCTTTCGTAGTACTCGTCATGTTTGGTGAAGCCGCCGAGTGCTCGCGCGATGTCGTTCGCGACAGAGGGCTTCTCCGCAATGATCAGTGCTTTGGACATGACAGGATGTAATAGTCTCCGGGGTCGATCCCCGTATGGTGGTTCCTTTAACGACCGCTTTATAGCATACGGCGCGCTCGAGGCGCCCCACGATCGGAAAAGGCCTGTGTTTTCAAGCCGGTTTTTCCAGAGTCTGCGCAAACGCGGAACGCAAGCATCGCACGTGCCGGGGCACCGCGGCGCGGGAAGAACAAAAAGGGTCAGGCCGCGACGAGTGCGGGCCTCAATTTGGGCGCCCCGACTGCCGGCGGCAACGCGGTCAGATCCGACAGCAGGCGCTCGGCGATCGCGATGTGCGGCAGTACCGTGCCGAAAAAGCGCGTCGTGACGCCGTCCTCGATCAGCAGCGTCGGGAAGTTTTCGACGTCGAGGTCGTCGAATCGATCCGCGTGCGTTTCGATGTCGATCCAGACGAAGCAGATCTCGGGGTGCGCCTCGGCCAGGCGGTCGAATTCGGCCTGGTAATCGCGGCACGTGCCGCACCACTGTGCGCAAAGGCAGGCGACGAGAAGCGTGTCGCTGTCGGTGACGCGCTCGGCGATCCGGTCGGAGTCGGTATCGAGGTTCAGCGCGGGCATGCTGGGTCTTCCTGTGTCGGTCGAAGTGCGTTTCGAGCGAATGTAGCACGGCGGCCGTTGTACAGCGTCGAGGCCTGCCGGCGCGAATTGCAGACCCGCGCACGCTGCTTTAGCCCCGGCGCGTTGCCGTACGCGTGAAGCGGCCACCCGGCAGCGCATTCACGTGGCCGGCCAATTCGAGTTCGAGCAGCGCGGCCTGCAATGCCGCGCCACCCATGTCGGTGCGTCTGGCGAGAACTTCAAGGGTGGCCGGTGCGTGGCCGAGTGCCGCGATCACGCGTGCCGCGGCGCTGCCTTGCGCATAGGATGGCGCCGTGCGCGCGTCGGCGCCTGCCTGCGCTGCCGGTGCGACTGCCGGTGTCGCTGGCGCGCCGGAGTCCGGGGCTGCAACATCGGCGTGAGACCGGGCCATGCCGACGAGCCCCAGTTCCTCGAGAATCTCCGCGGGCTCCTCGGTCAGCCGGGCGCCTTCCTTGATCAGGCGATGGCAGCCGCGCGAAAGCGGCGAATGGATGGACCCAGGCAACGCAAAGACGTCGCGCCCCATCTCGTTGGCAAGCCGCGCGGTGATGAGTGAGCCGGACCGAAGCGCTGCCTCGACGATCAGGACACCTTTCGCGAGCCCGGCGATGAGCCGGTTGCGCTGAGGAAAGTGCGAAGGCCGAGCCGGTGTGCCGAGCGGCCATTCGGAGACGAGCGCCCCGTGCGAGGCGATCCGTTGAGCAAGCTCGCGGTGTGCCAAGGGGTAGACGATGTCGATACCCGTGCCGATGACAGCCACCGTGTGGCCCATGACTTCGAGCGCGCCCCAGTGCGCCGCCGCATCGATGCCGAGCGCGAGACCGGATACGATGACGAGACCCGCCGCCGCGAGCTCGCGGGCAAATTGCGCGGCGTCTTCGAGCCCCTGCGGCGTGGCGTTGCGGCTGCCCACGAGGGCGATCGCGCTCGCGTGCAGCAGTTCCAATTGCCCTTTGACGTACAGCAGCGGCGGCGGATCGGGCATCGCGAGCAGCGCGGGCGGATAGGCGGGATCGGCGAGCGAGACGAGTGCGTTGCCCGGCTGCTCGCACCATCTCGCGACGCGGACCACCTGCGCGTCCCAGCCCGCGGGCAACGGTGCGAGGATGGCCCGCGCGGCGGCTTCGCCCCCGACCGCCGCGAGCGCGTCGAACGATTGGCTGCGTAAGGCCTGCGGCATTCCAAAGGCGGCAAGCAATGCCCGCAGCGCGGCGGGCGTGAGACTGCGGGTGGCGGCCAACGCCAACCACGCCGCCCGTTCATCGTCGGTCATCGGTAGCGCTTTCATCGCGCCCGCCCCGGCCGCCTGCGCAGACCCCCGCGGCATGTTAAAATTTTCACCATCCGAAAAAGCCCCCCGTGCCCTCGTAAACGCGGCGCGAACGCTCGCCTGCTCTGATTCCCGCGGCGAAGCGACGCACGACATCGCGCTATCTTCGATGTGCGAGCACGGCGGCACAAGCCAGCCGAACGGCCTATCGCCGCATACGGCAATTGTTGATTCGCGCGCGGCACCACTGAAGCGTGGCTGCTCGAGCGCCAGTAACTTTCCGACCATGGCATTGCTGAACATCCTGCATTACCCCGATAAACGCCTGCACAAGATCGCGAAGCCCGTCGCGAACGTCGACGAGCGCATCCGCAAGCTTGTCGCCGATATGGCGGAAACGATGTATGCCGCCCCGGGCGTGGGCCTCGCCGCAACCCAGGTGGACGTTCACGAGCGCGTCATCGTCATCGATGTCTCGGAGACGCATGACGAGCTGCGCGCGTTCATCAACCCCGAGATCGTCTGGTCCAGCGATGAGCGCAAGCTCGCCGAAGAGGGGTGCCTCTCGGTGCCGGGTATCTACGACAGCGTCGAGCGGGCCGAGAAGGTTCGCGTGCGCGCGCTCAACGAGCGTGGCGAGACATTCGAGATCGATTGCGAAGGTCTTCTGGCTGTCTGCATTCAGCACGAGATGGATCACTTGATGGGGCGGGTGTTCGTCGAGTACCTTTCGCCGCTCAAGCAAACCCGCATCAAGACAAAGATGAAAAAGCTCGCCCACGCGATGTGAGCGGCCCGTCCCCGTTGGAATCCATGACACATTCGCTGCGCGTCATCTTTGCCGGTACGCCGGAATTCGCGGCCGCGGCGCTCGCCGCGATCGATGCGGCCGGGTTTCCGATCGCGCTCGTTCTAACGCAGCCGGATCGCCCGGCCGGGCGTGGAATGAAGCTGCAGGCAAGCGCTGTCAAGCGTTATGCCCTCGAGCACGGTTTGCCGGTGGCCCAGCCACCCTCGCTGCGCCGTAACGGCAAATATCCGGCCGAAGCGATCGCAGCCATCGATGCGCTGCGCGAAACGCCGCACGATGTGATGGTCGTCGCCGCTTATGGGTTGCTGCTGCCCCAGGAAGTGCTCGACATTCCGCGCCACGGCTGTATCAATATTCACGCTTCGCTGCTCCCGCGGTGGCGCGGCGCCGCGCCGATCCATCGGGCGCTCGAAGCCGGAGATACCGAAACGGGCATCACGCTCATGCAGATGGATGCGGGACTCGATACGGGCGCGATGCTGCGCGCGGCCAGCGTCCCGATCGACCCGCAAGACACGACGGCGACGCTTCACGACAAGCTCGCCGCGCTGGGTGCGCGGTTGATCGTCGAAGCGCTCGGCGAGCTCGAGCGCAACGGCACGCTTGCCGCGACGCCTCAGCCGGAAGCGGGCGCCACCTATGCGGAGAAGATCGGCAAGCACGAAGCGGCGCTCGATTGGCGTCGGCCGGCCGACGCACTGGCCCGGCAAATCCGCGCGTTCGACCCATTCCCGGGTGGCGCGGCGACGCTCGAGGACGGCGCGGTGCTGAAGGTCTGGGCTGCGCAGCCCACCGCGGTGCGGGCGCCCGATGCCGCGCCGGGTACGATCGTCGAGGTGTCGCCGGACGGCATCGTCGTGGCCTGCGGCGAGGGCGCACTGCAATTGACGCAGCTGCAAAAGCCGGGCGGCAAACGCCTGCCGGCGCGCGAATTTCTCGCCGGCAGTGCGCTCGCGGCCGGGCAGCGGTTCGTGTTGCCGCGGCAAAGCTGAAGACTGCCGCGCCGCGCGTGCGCTCGGCAGTCTGTCGAATCACGGGTTTTGGAAGTTTGAGGTCAGGAGATTTCGCGCATGTTCGGCATCGTTCACTTTCCGTTTTTCCTGGCAGCCGTTTTCTTGCTGAACGTGACGCCCGGCCCCGACACCGCGTACATCGTCGGGCGCAGCGTGGCGCAGGGGCGCAGCGCGGGGCTGGTCTCCGCGCTGGGTATCTCCGCTGGCTGTTGCGTGCACTCGCTGGCGTGCGCATTCGGCTTGACGGCGCTGCTCGCCGCCTCAGCCACCGCCTTCACGGTCATCAAGCTGGTTGGCGCCATTTATCTGATCTATCTGGGCGCCCGCATGCTGTTCGCGTCGCGTGGCGAACCGCGGCAAGCGCAGCTCGAGCAGCCGCGGGGCGCCCCGGGTGGGCGCAAGCCGCTCGGGCAGCTGTTCGTGCAAGGGTTCTGGACGAACGTGCTGAATCCCAAGGTCGTGCTTTTCTTCGTTTCGTTCTTTCCGCAATTCGTCTCGGCCGATAGCGACGCCAAGGCGCTGGCGTTCCTCTTTCTCGGCCTGGTTTTCGTCGCCATGAGCACCGTCTGGAACAGCTTCGTTGCATGGGTTGCGGGCAGCGTGACCGAGCGTCTCGGCGGCAAGCCCGGCGTGAAAAAGTGGCTCGACCGCGTGGTCGGCAGCGCGTTCGTCGGGCTCGGGCTGAAGCTCGCCACGGCTCAGCGTTGATTTTCCGTGCCGGGGGTTGAATTTTTTGCCCGCGCCGCAAGCTAACGAATCGCTTACAATCGATCGGTGACTGCCGTGGGCGTATTGTCGCCGCGCGGTTCCCCAGGCACCAGGCAAACGGGAAAAGGAGAGCTCATGTTCAACTGGGTCAAAACCGCAATGCTGATGGCGGCGATCACGGCCCTGTTCGTCGTGATCGGCGGCATGATCGGCGGCTCGCGTGGCATGACGATCGCGCTGGTCATCGCACTCGCGATGAATTTCTTTTCGTACTGGTTCTCGGACAAGATGGTCCTCAGCATGTACAACGCTCAGGAAGTCGACGAGACCAGTGCGCCGCAGTTCTATCGAATGGTGCGCGAACTCGCGACGCGGGCGAATTTGCCGATGCCGCGCGTCTATCTGATCAACGAAGACGCGCCGAACGCTTTCGCGACGGGACGCAATCCCGAACACGCGGCCGTGGCTGCCACGACGGGTATCTTGCGCGTTCTCTCGGAGCGCGAGATGCGCGGTGTCATGGCGCACGAGTTGTCGCACGTGAGGCATCGCGACATTCTGATCTCGACCATTTCGGCGACGATGGCCGGTGCCATCTCCGCACTCGCCAACTTCGCCATGTTCTTCGGCGGGCGCGACGAGCAAGGACGTCCCGCCAACCCGATCGCCAGCATCGCCGTTGCCTTGCTCGCGCCGATCGCTGCGGCCATGATTCAGATGGCCATCTCGCGCGCGCGCGAATTCGAAGCCGATCGCGGCGGCGCGGAGCTCTCGGGTGACCCGCAGGCGCTCGCTTCGGCGCTCGACAAGATCCACCGTTATGCGGCGGGGATTCCTTTTGCGGCCGCCGAGGCTCATCCGACGACCGCCCAGATGATGATTCTCAACCCGCTGTCGGGCGGTGGGATCGCGAATCTGTTCTCCACGCACCCGGCGACGGAGGAGCGTATCGCGCGCCTGATGGAAATGGCGCGCACGGGCCGCTACGACTGACGCGCCGCGATTCCTGCGCGGCCGCCGCGCATATCGCGCGGCGAGCTCGTCGGGCAAGCGCGCTAAAATGCTGCGTTTGTCCTGCCGAGGGTGTCACGTGGCGCCCTCGCTCCACCGTTGTCTCCATGACCCGATCCTCTTCAGCGCACCGGCAGCACGGCTCGCCGCGAGCCGTCCGTGAAAAGCGTCTGCCGGCGCTGCCGCTCGTGCCCGATTCGCTAGGCTTCGCGCTCGATGCCGCCGCGCAGGCGGTGGCGGCGGTGCGCGCCGGCCGCGCATTGCCCGCGGCGCTGGCTGCCGTTCGCGCGAGTTCCCCGCCGGCAGCAGCCGAGCTATCGCGCCAAGCGGTCCAGGACATCGCCTACCGGACGTTGCGCCGCCTCGGCACAGCGGATTGGATCGTGGCGCGGCTCGTGCGCAAGGCGCCGCCTCCGCATGTCGGCAATCTGCTCGTATGCGCGCTCGCCTTGTTGATCGACGACGCGGCAAACGCGGCCTATGCCGGGCATACGGTTGTCGATCAGGCAGTGCATGCCGTCGGTGCGCGGCGCGATCTCGCATTTGCGAAAGCACTCGTCAACGCGGTGCTGCGAACCTTCCTGCGCGAGCGGGAGACACTCATCGAAAGCGCGCAGGCCGACCCGGTGGCGCGCTGGAACTATCCGGGCTGGTGGATCGACGCGGTTCGGCATGCCTGGCCGGCGCAATGGGAGGCCATCCTCGCCAGCGGTAATGCGCCCGGGCCGCTGACGTTGCGCGTGAACGCGCGCCGCACGACGGTCGACGACTATCTCCAAACGCTGCGCGAGGCGGGGATCGAGGGGGCCGCCATCGGACGGTACGCGGTAAGGCTTGCGTCGCCGATGCCGGTCGAACGTATTCCCGGCTTCGCCCACGGCGTGGTCTCGGTACAGGATGCGGGCGCGCAACTGGCGGCCGAGTGGCTCGGCGTGCGCGACGGCATGCGTGTGCTCGATGCCTGCGCCGCGCCGGGCGGCAAGACAGGGCACCTGCTCGAGTTGGCCGATGTGACGCTCGTTGCGCTTGAAAGCGACGCAGCGCGCGCCGGGCGCATCGTCGGAAACCTCGACAGGCTGCGGCTTTCAGCCGAGGTGCGGATCGGCGATGCCGGCGCGCCGGACGCCTGGCACGACGGACGGCCTTTCGACCGAATTCTCGCCGATGTCCCCTGCTCGGCCTCGGGCATCGTCCGGCGTCATCCCGACATTCGCTGGCTGCGCCGGCCGGGCGACATCGCCGCGCTCGCGGCCGAGCAAGCGCGCATTGCCGATGCGTTATGGCCGCTCGTGGCGCCCGGCGGCGAGCTGCTTTACGTGACCTGCTCGATCTTCCCGGAAGAAGGCGAGGCTCAGGCCGCACGGTTTGAACGCGTTCATCAAGATGCGGTACGATTGGACGCGCCAGGGCAGCTGGCGCCGGTCTCGGCCGGCGCGGCACTTCCATCCGGCGCTCTCGTATCGGCCGGAATGCGCGCCGCCGGGCGCACCGGGTCAGACATCGACCACGACGGTTTTTTCTACGCGCGCTTTCAGAAACGGTGACGATCAGCAAACGCTCTTTTCCGCTTCGGCTCGTGGCCGTGCTCCTGATCGGGCTGACCCTTTGCGTTGCCGCGGCGGCGTCGGCGTTCGCCGATTCCATCGCCGTGCAGCGCGCGTCGCTGCAGGCGGACGGCACGGGATGGAGCCTGGATGCCCGTTTCGAGTTCGAGCTCAACAACAGCCTCGAGGATGCCGTCAACAAAGGCATTCCGCTGTACTTCACGACCGAGTTCGACCTCACGCGTGCGCGCTGGTATTGGTTCGACGAGCAGCCCGTATCGGCATCGCAGACGCTGCGGCTGTCGTTTCAGCCGCTCACGCGCGAATATCGCGTCTCGAGCGGCGGGCTGCAGCTCGGCTTCGCCTCGCTCGCCGATGCGCTCGCCGTGATCAAACACGTGAGCTCGTGGCACGTGATCGATCGCACGCAGGTGCGGCCCGGCGAAAGCTACACGGCATCGGTGCGCATGCAGCTCGACACCGCATTGATGCCGAAGCCGTTTCAGGTCGATGCGGTGAACAATCGCGACTGGGCGCTGGCATCGGACTGGAAGCGGTTTACTTTCACGGTGAACGAACATGCTAAGTAGCGTGCGCCGCATTGCGAATGTGAAGAGCATCGTCTTGCGCGTGCTCGTGGCGACGGTCGCCGTCGTCGCGCTGCTGCTGCTGGTGCTGCTCGCGGCGGCGAGCGCGAACACCGAGTTTTTCGACCGCTATTACTCGTGGCTCTATGCGGCCAATATCGCGGTCGCGCTCGTCTTCCTGCTCGTCGTCGTCGCACTCGTCGCGATGATTCTCGCGCGCCTGCGCAAAGGCAAGTTCGGCACGCGGCTGCTGGCGAAGCTCGCGATTTTCTTCGCACTCGTCGGCGTCGTGCCGGGCGGGATCATCTACGTCGTTTCGTATCAATTCGTCTCGCGCAGCATCGAATCGTGGTTCGATGTGAACATCGAGACCGCGCTGACTTCAGGCCTCAATCTCGGGCGCGGCATGCTCGACGCGTCGCTCTCGGATCTGCAGACCAAGGCGCGTCTGATGTCCGAGCAACTCGCGAGCGCGAATCCTGCCAACACCACGATCACGCTGCTGCGGCTGCGCGATCAGTTCGGCGTGCAGGAGGCCATGCTGATCGAGACGACGCGCGGAGTGGGCGCCTCGCCCGATCTGCATGTGCTGGCGCAGGCGTCGAACAACATCGCCAAGCTCGTGCCGGACGATCTGCCGACCCCGCTCATGATCGATCAGGCGCGCGGGCGCGGCTTTGCGGCCATCGAGGGCGAGATCGACGGCGATCCGCATGCGACGGGTAGCAAAGGCTCGCTGCGCTTGCGCGTCGTCGAGCGCGTGCCCGACGCGACGACCTCGCTGTTGCAGCCGACCGAGCGCTTTTTGCAGATCACGCAGCCGGTCTCGCCGACGCTTGCCCGCAATGCCGATGCGGTACAGCGCGCCTATCGCGAGTATCAGGAAAAGGCCCTCGGGCGCACCGGCTTGCGCAAGATGTACATCGGCACGCTGACGCTCGCGCTTTTTCTCGCCACGTTCATCGCGATGATGCTGGCGCTCGCGCTCGGCAATCAGCTTGCCCGGCCGCTCTTTTTGCTCGCGCAGGGCACGAAGGAGGTGGCGGAGGGCGATTACACGCCCAAGCGCGAGATCAAGACGCGCGACGAGCTGGGCTTTCTGACGCAGTCGTTCAATGCGATGACGCGCCAGCTTTCCGAGGCACGGGCGGCCGTCGAACGAAACCGCATCGCGCTCGAGCATTCGAAGGCCTATCTCGAGCGCATTCTGGCGAACCTCACGGCGGGCGTGTTCGTGCTCGACCGGCAATTCCGGCTGACGACGGCCAATCGCGGTGCCGAGCGTATTTTCCGGCAGCCGTTTCAGTCGATGCTCGGTGCCTCGCTCGAGCACATCGGTGTGGCGGCCGAGTTCGGTGCAATGGTGCGCAAGGCGTTCGCGGACCGTGACGCCGCCGATCACGGCGAACTCGACGATGGGCATTGGCAGCAGCAGTTCGCGGTTCAATTGCCGGGCGAGAGCGAGCCTGTCACGCTGCTCGTGCGCGGTTCGCGCCTGATGTCGGGCACGGTCGACAGCGTGCCGGACGAGGGTCGCACGGCGGGCTATGTCGTGGTATTCGACGACATCTCCGACGTGATCTCGGCGCAGCGCTCGGCCGCCTGGGGCGAGGTGGCGCGGCGGCTCGCCCACGAGATCAAGAACCCGTTGACGCCGATCCAGCTGTCGGCCGAGCGCCTGCAGATGAAGCTTGCGGACAAGCTGTCGCCGCACGATGCGGATGTGCTCAAGCGCGGTGCGACGACGATCGTCAACCAGGTGGCGGCGATGAAGCGGATGGTCGACAATTTCCGCGATTACGCGCGCACCCCGCCCGCGGTGCTGGTCAATTTGCAGCTCAACGATCTCGTTGCGGAAGTGCTCGCGTTATACGGCATCGAGGAAGGCAAGAGTCCGATCGTCGTGAACATGCACGATCTTCCGGTTATCAAGGGCGATGCGACGCAGCTGCGCCAAGTCATACACAATCTGCTGCAAAACGCGCAGGACGCGGTGGCCGAGCTTGAAAATCCGCGTGTCGTGCTCGAAACCAAGACAGTAGAATATGGCGATCCAGACGCGCAGGGCAAAGTGCGCGTCGCCGTGCGCCTGACGGTGTCGGACAACGGACCGGGCTTCCCCGCGCGCATCTTGACGCGCGCGTTCGAGCCTTACGTGACGACGAAGGCAAAAGGCACGGGGCTCGGGCTCGCCATGGTCAAGAAGATCGTCGACGAGCACGGTGCACGCATCGACATTCGCAATCGCGGTAAAGACGCGGCGGTTGAAGGTGCGCAGATCTCGATTTTGTTCCTGCAAATGGCGGACGACAGCGCCCCGCTCGAATCGGGGCAGGCGGCAACGCGTTCAGGCGCATCGCCGGGAACGACAAAAGCAATAGCGCAGATAAGGGCAGCATAAATGGCGACCATCCTGGTGGTAGACGACGAAATGGGTATTCGGGAGTTGCTCTCGGAAATCCTGAGCGACGAGGGACATGCCGTGGAAGTCGCGGAAAACGCGCAGTACGCGCGCGAATACCGCTTGCGTCAGACGCCCGATCTGGTGCTGCTCGATATCTGGATGCCGGACACCGACGGCGTTACCTTGCTCAAGGAGTGGGCCGCGCAGGGCCTGTTGACGATGCCGGTCATCATGATGTCGGGGCATGCGACGATCGATACGGCGGTCGAGGCCACCAAAATCGGCGCGCTGAACTTTCTCGAAAAACCGATCGCGCTGCAAAAGCTGCTCAAAGCAGTCGAGCAAGGGCTTGCGCGCGGCACCGCGCTGCCGGCAGCGGCCGCGGCGGCTGCCAAGGCGGCCTCTGGGGGGCCTTCGAACGCCGTCGCGGCGGCCGTCGCGTTGCCCGTCCTCGCTTCCGACAACCTGGCGGGCACGGCCGCCGTGGCGCAGACCGCATCGATCTCGTTCGATATTCCGCTGCGCGATGCGCGTGACGCGTTCGAGCGCGCCTACTTCGAATACCATCTGGCGCGCGAGAACGGCAGCATGACGCGCGTTGCCGAGAAGACAGGGCTCGAGCGCACGCATCTTTACCGGAAGCTCAAGCAGCTCGGTGTCGATCTCGGCAAGAACAAGGGCGAATGAGCGGTGCTCCAAAAGCACTTGAGCACGCCCTAGGTCCTTGATATACTCTCGCTTCTTCGTGGCCCGGTAGCTCAGTTGGTAGAGCAGCGGATTGAAAATCCGCGTGTCGGTGGTTCGATTCCGCCCCAGGCCACCA
>NZ_JBMRBK010000024.1:0-185031 GCF_057351765.1 Trinickia sp.
AAACTCGCCGGGTTTGGCGCTTCCTCGTCTCGTTCTCGCTCTCGCATGCATACGGTCGTTCTGGGCTGGTTCGGCGTCTCTGCCTTCTGGTTTCTTCCCTTTTTGTGGCGTCTGATCAAGGCGGCGCTGCCCGGCGGCGACGGCTTGCGCGGCCCCGGGACGATTCGCCTATGGCTCGGCTTCGTGTGCGTGCTCGCCGCGAGTTGCGCGCTCGAAGCCGCGCTCTTCTCGCCTGCCGGCGATGCGCTCGGGCACCTGGTGATGAGCGGTGCGGGCCGCCTCGCCGGACGCATCGGCGCGCCGCTGCTGATGCTCGTACTGCTGGTCGTCGCGTTGCCCTGGCTGCTTGGTTTTCGCTGGCTGGACACGCTCGCCGCGGCCGATCGAGCGTTCGGCCTGGGCCTTCGCCTGGGCCGGGAGGGACAACGCTCTCAGCCCTCCCGCATGCCGAGCGGCGCGCGCGACGAAGCGCCGCGTTCCCGCGCGAGCAGCAACCCCGCGCGCCTCGCGACGGTGAATCCGATGGCGCCGAAACCGACTGGGCGATACGCGCGACCGACCGCATGGCAGCCGCCCTCAACATCGACGATTCGCCCGAGCGCCGCCGCGGCATCGCCTGCGGCGGCAAAAAGCCTATCGACCGGGCGAAAAACGTCGGTCACCGACGCAGTACCGAGACGGCCAGGGACGCGGCCGCAAACTGTGGCCGGCAACCCCACGAGCACGTCAACGCCGTTTTCGGGCGCCGATCGATCCCCTCGGACACCGCACGCCCGCGCACGGGCAGCCGCTTCGGCAAATGCAGGTCCGCGTCCGGCGCGTGCGCCCATCGACTTCGATATGGCCAACGTCGCACCCGAGCGTGCCGCGACGCCCGCCCCATCGCCCGGTGTGCTCGAAACGCTGCGCGCAATCGAAGCAAACGCCGCGCAATGGACGGCGCTTGCCGGCGTCAGTCTTGCGCGGCGCGGCGCGTCGGCCGCTCGCGATGACGCTTCCGAGCGGGCGCCGGAGGTGTCGCAGACGGCATTGCCAGAGGCGCCCGCAAACGCGCCGCGGCCGATGAAGCCCGAACCGCCGACCGAGTGCGAACCCGCGCGCGAGCCGGTTCCCGCGCCGCCGTTCGATGGCGTCGGGCTCGATGTCGGTACACGGGGCGGCGACCCACTCTCCCCTGACGTACCGCCAACCGGCGCACCGCATGTCGAAGCACCAGATGACGATGCGCTCCCCCCGGAAACAGCATCCGCGCAAGCATCGCGCGCCGAGGCTCCCGTAGCGGACATGCCGTTCGCCGAAACATCGGCCGCCGAAGCCGCCCCAGCCGATGCGTCTTCCGAGGATCCAGCTTCGGCCGCTCCCCCTTGGGCGGATCCATCGTTCGCCGAAAGAGATTCTGACGAAACACGCGCTACCGAGACGCCGCTCGCCGAACGCTTGCCCGAGCACGCGCCCCCGATCGCAGAAGCCAGCGCGCCCGCGGCTTCCGGACCGCGGGCATCCTTGCGTGGCCACGGCGCGGCCGAATTCGCGTTCCACGCCCCTGCGGCAACGCCGACCGAGTTACCCCCGCTCGAGCTCCTCGAGCGCGCCACGGCCCAGGCCGAGCCCGTCTCCGACGAACGTCTCGCCCAGACCGGCCAATTGATCGAGCAACGGCTGCAGGAGTTCAAGGTGCCTGTGACCGTGGTGGGTGCCACAGCGGGCCCCGTCATCACACGCTTCGAGGTCGAGCCGGCACTCGGCGTGCGCGGCAGCCAGATCGTCGGCCTCATGAAGGACCTTTCGCGCGGGCTCGGCCTCACATCGGTGCGCGTCGTCGAAACCATCCCCGGCAAGACTTGCATGGGGCTCGAACTGCCGAATGCGAAGCGCCAGACGATCCGCCTCTCGGAGATCCTCGAGGCCGACGCCTATCGCGGCTCGGGTTCGAAGCTGACGATCGCGATGGGCAAGGACATCACGGGCCACCCCGTGGTGACCGATCTGGCGAAAGCGCCGCACATGCTCGTTGCGGGCACGACCGGTTCGGGCAAATCGGTGGCGATCAACGCAATGATTCTTTCGCTGCTCTACCAGGCGACACCCGAGGAAGTGCGGCTCATCATGATCGACCCGAAGATGCTCGAGCTGTCGGTCTACGAAGGCATCCCGCACCTGCTCGCGCCCGTCGTCACGGACATGAAGCTCGCCGCCAACGCGCTCAACTGGTGCGTCGGCGAAATGGAAAAGCGCTACCGGCTGATGTCGGCCGTCGGCGTGCGCAATCTCCCGGGGTTCAACCAGAAGGTGCGCGACGCCGACGCGGCCGGGAAAAAGTTGACGAATCCTTTCTCGCTGACACCAGACGCGCCCGAGCCGCTTTCGACGCTGCCGCTCATCGTCGTCGTCATCGACGAGCTGGCCGACCTCATGATGGTGGCCGGCAAGAAGATCGAAGAGCTGATCGCGCGTCTCGCGCAAAAGGCCCGTGCAGCGGGCATCCACCTGATTCTCGCCACGCAGCGTCCGTCGGTCGACGTCATTACCGGGCTCATCAAGGCCAATATTCCTACCCGCGTGGCCTTCCAGGTTTCGTCGAAAATCGATTCCCGTACGATTCTCGACCAGATGGGCGCCGAATCGCTGCTCGGGCAAGGCGATATGTTGTTTCTGCCGCCCGGTACGGGCTACCCGCAGCGCGTCCATGGGGCATTCGTCGCCGACGAGGAAGTACACCGTGTCGTCGAGCATCTGAAGCAATTCGGCGAGCCGCAATACGAGGACGGAATACTCGACGGTCCGGCGACCGAAGGCGCGCCTCAAGACCTGTTCGGCGATGCGCCCGACGCCGAGGCTGATCCGCTTTACGACGAGGCGGTGGCGTTCGTCGTGCGTACGCGCCGCGCCTCGATTTCCTCAGTGCAGCGGCAGTTGCGCATCGGCTACAACCGGGCTGCGCGGCTTGTCGAACAGATGGAGGCCGCGGGCCTCGTCTCTTCGATGAGCGTCAACGGCAGCCGCGAAGTCCTGGCCCCGCCGGGACCGGAGCAATGACGGACGCCTTGCTGTAAAAGCTGCGCGGGGGTTGCAAGAACTAGCGGGTGGATCCGCCTCGCGGCAGGCGCAACGGAAGTGGGCGCCGCTGCGACCCGCGACGCGGCGCGCTTGCGGCGTGCGCATGGATGAGCCGGCATGGGCATTGCATACCCAACGCAGGCCGGAATCGCTGACGCACGACGCTCCGGCGCCGTTTCATCCCCTGCCGCCCCGCCCCCCGTGAGGCGGTAGCTTCGAGCCTGCGCGTGTGCTCTGATGCGCAGGCTCTCTTTGTATGCGCGCCTCTTGCGCGATTCGTCACGGCGTCACGCCTTCATGACGCAGGCGTGAACTTGAAATCCACGGGTGCCCCGACATCGAGCCGCACCGGGTTCGGCTCGAGCTTCCCGGTCTGCGGGTCGCGCCGAAAAACATACGCGGTATCGCTTTCCTGGTTGCCGACGATGAGCCAATGACCGCTCGGGTCGATCGCGAACTCCCGCGGCGTCCGTCCGAGCGTCGACTGGCGGCCGACGAGCGTCAGCCTCCCATCGCCCGAATTCACCGCAAAAATCACGATTTCATTCGCGTCCCCACGATTCGATACGTAAAGAAAGCGTCCATCGGCCGACAGGTGAACGGCAGCCGCGCCTTGCTTGCCCTTGAAACCGGGCGCGGCGAGCGGCAGCGTCTGCAGGGTTTCCAGTGTGCCATCACGGTATCGCAGCACCGTCACGGTGGCGGCGAGCTCGCTCGTCAGATAGGCATATTTCCCGAGCGCGTCGAAGACGAGGTGCCGCGGGCCCGAACCGGCTCCCATTTGCACATATCGTGTCTCGGTGGGACTCAGCAGGCCGCGGCTGCCATCCGACGTGTATCGGTACGCGTAAAGTTTGTCGGTGCCGAGGTCTTGCGCGAAGAGGTAGCGCCCGTCGGGCGACATGACCGTCGAATGGACATGCGCGCTGTCCTGCCTCCCCTTCATCGGGCCGCGGCCGTCATGATGAACGCTCAGCACCGCGTCGCCGAGGCTGCCGTCGCCCTTGACCGGAAGTACAGCGAAGCTGCCGCCGGGATCGGAGGCGACCGAGTAGTTCGCCACGAACAGATACCTGCCGTCGGGCGAAAGGCTCAGATAACAAGGATCGTTGCCTTGCGACGAGACGTGATCGAGCAGCTTCAACTGACCGCTCACCGCATCGAACGAGAACGCGCTGACGCCGCCATGCTCAGTGGCCGGGCCATTGTCCCCAGGCAGCTCGTTCACCGCATAGACAGTCCGGTTGCCGCGACCCACGAGCAGATACGATGGATTGACCGTTTGTACGGACGAAAGCGGCGACACCGAGCCGCTTTGCGGATCGAACCGGTAGACGTGGATGCCGTTGCTCTTACCGGTATTCGTGTAGGTGCCGACGAGCAGGTCGTAGCTCGCGGCCCCTTGCGCGTCGCTGTCGGCATGCGCCGCCGAGGGCGCCACTGCGAGCGCGGCCAGTGCCGCCAGGGCCGACGTCAGCGCGAAACCTTTTCGGCCCGACACGGCTCTGAGGGTACGGGCACGCGAATCGCTGTCTGACCCTCGAGTGCCGGCCCGTCCCTCCGCGAGGCCGGACGAAGGGCACGACAAAACGTAGGGCAAGGCCGGCCGCTTTGGCGGCCGGATCGAGGAAAGCTGACTCGGCATCGAAGCTCCTTCGTCGAGAGGCTCACCCTCGCCGCGAGCGCAAAGCGCCCACCCGATCAATCTGTGCGAGGCTTCGCCATGAACATTTCTGTCAGTCTGGGACCCCTTGCCGCGCTGATCGCCGGCATCCTGATTCTGATCGTGCCGCGACTCCTGAACTACATCGTCGCGCTTTACCTCATCATCATCGGATTACTGGGGTTGTTCGGCCCGGCATCGCAGCACTTGCGGTTCTGACGCCGCCCGGGCGTCGGCTGGCCGCCGGTTCGGTCGACTTCATCCGTTGGCAAGTTGCTCGAGCCGCAGCTTTCCCTGCAGCGAAAGCGCGCCGACCGCATAATGGCCATCGGCTTGCTGGTGCGACGTGAAACAGGCGCGCTCGAGCAGAAACGACATGGCGGTATCCATGCCGTTGCGCGACAAGCCGAGCGCCTTTGGATCGAGGGAAATCAAGCTACCGTCGCGAAGTTCGCGAGCGGCGGACAGAATAGCGATGCAATCGGTTTTGGACGGGTTCTGCATGGCGTCAATCCTTGTAGTGAATGAGCGTCACAGAAGCATGACTGGCCGAAGCGCGCCGCGCACGCGGTGTTGTTCCCGCTTGCATCGTCGTTCGACGTCGCACTTTCAGCCTTGATCCCCGGAGTTTGATTGTAGCCAGCAGCCGGCAACGTTGGCAACGCCCCATAGCCGCACCGGCTCCTATCGCTTACGACACGACATGCCCGCACTCATCGAAGACTATGCGCTCGTCGGCGACGGCCACACGGCCGCGCTCATATCCCGCGACGGTTCGGTCGACTGGCTCTGCTGGCCGCGCTTCGACAGCGCCGCCTGCTTCGCCGCACTGCTCGGCGCGCCCGAACACGGCTCCTGGCAACTCGCCCCGGCAAGCGAGGTGCAGACAAGCCGCCGGTGCTACCGCGACGGCACGTTGGTCCTTGAAACCGATTACGAGACGGCCGAGGGCGCCGTCACCGTGATCGATTTCATGCCGCCCGGCAACGGATGGTCGGAGCTCGTGCGCATCGTCATCGGCCGGCGCGGCCGCGTGCCGATGCATATGTCGCTCACACTGCGATTCGATTACGGATTCTCGGTGCCCTGGGTGACGCGACTCACGCATGGCAACGGCATACGCGCCGTCGTGGGACCGGACATGGCCGTCTTGCGCACCGATGTCGAATTGCATGGCGAGAACATGCACACAGTCGCCGATTTCACGGTGTCCGAGGGCGAGCGCATACCGTTTACGCTCGCGTATTCGTCGTCGCATCAGCGCATGCCGCCGGCCACCGATCCTTTCTCCGCGCTCGCGCGCACCGAGAATCATTGGCGCGACTGGACGGCGCGCTGCGAGGTAAAGGGCCGCTATGCGGCGCCTATCATGCGCTCGCTGATCACGCTGAAGGCGCTTGCTTATGCGCCGACGGGCGGGATCGTTGCCGCACCGACGACATCGCTGCCTGAACTGCTGGGCGGCACGCGCAACTGGGATTACCGCTACTGCTGGTTGCGCGATGCGACGATCACGTTGCTCGCGCTCATGCGCTGCGGTTATTACGACGAAGCGCGCGCGTGGCGATCCTGGCTCGAACGCGCATTGGCCGGCTCGCCGGCGCAGGTCCAGATCATGTATGGGCTCGCTGGAGAACGGCGGTTGCCGGAATCCGAGATCGACTGGCTGCCGGGCTATCTCGGTGCGAAACCGGTGCGCATCGGCAACATGGCGGTCGGCCAGCTCCAGCTCGATGTCTACGGCGAAGTGATGAATGCGCTGCATCTGGCGCGCGTCGGCGGCTTGCACACGAACGAATCGGTGTGGGCCGTGCAGCGCGTCATGCTCGACCATCTGGAGACGATCTGGCAAGAACCGGACGAAGGGCTCTGGGAGGTGCGCAGCGGCCGGCGCCATTTCACCTTCTCCAAGGTCATGACGTGGGTCGCCTTCGATCGCGCGGTCAAATCGGCGGAAAAATTCAAGCTGGACGGCCCGGTGGCGCACTGGCGCGAACTCCGTGACACCATCCATGCCGATGTCTGCCGCCACGGCTTCAACCCGGAGCGCAATGCCTTCACGCAGGTCTACGGCGGCGACGACCTCGACGCCAGCCTGCTGCTGGTCCCGCTCGTCGGGTTTTTACCGCCGGACGACCCGCGCGTCGCTTCGACGGTCGCTGCCATCGAGCGCACGCTGCTACGCGATGGGCTCGTCGTGCGCTATCACACGTCCGAAGTCGACGACGGTTTGCCGCCGGGCGAAGGCACGTTCCTCGCCTGCAGTTTCTGGTTCGTCGACAATTTGATGCTGCAGGGCCGGGTCGACGAAGCGCATGCCATGTATGAGCGCCTCGTGGGCCTCGCGAACGATGTCGGCCTGCTCGCCGAGGAATACGATCCTCGCGTCAAGCGCTTCACAGGCAATTTTCCGCAAGCTTTCTCGCATGTTGCGCTCGTGCACACGGGCTTGAATCTGATGCGGCACGAGCAGGAAATGACGCATGCCACCGGCCATCCACGAAACGGCTCGCAATCGAAGGAAAGCGGCAATGCCGCATGAACGCCGCGCGGCGCCCGCCACGCGTGCCGCGCCGGCGTTTTGCAGCGCATGCGGCATTCAGCGAATCTTTCAATCAGCCTTCGGCCATACCGCATATCGGCACCCCAGCGCGAGACTGCATCCGGGAAAATCCCGGTCAGGTTGAGAATTTGCTGCGTTGCAGCTAGCCATGTTTGTCCTATATCATCGACGAGCCGGTTCGGAATTAGGCAGACTTTTTCAGCACGGCATGCCGCGACGCCGAAACGCCGCGTAATACTTCAGTGACCACACGCGGGAGCCTTTCACCATGCTTTACCAGCTCTACGAATTTCAGCGCGCGCTCTTGACTCCGTTGACGGCCTGGGCCGAGGCCGCCTCCCGCTCATTTGCGAACCCGGCGAGTCCATTGGCCTACGTGCCGGGCGCCACCCGGTTTTCCGCCGCCTACGAGTTGCTCTATCGGCTCGGAAAGGATTACGAAAAGCCGGAGTTCAACATTCGCCAGATCGTCAAGGACGGCCACAACATCCCGATCATCGAACAAACGATCGTCGAGAAGCCGTTTTGCCGTTTGCTGCGTTTCAAGCGTTTCGCCGACGATAGCGAGGCGGTCGCACAGTTGAAGGACGAACCGGTCGTGCTCGTATGCGCACCGCTGTCGGGCCATCACTCGACGCTATTGCGCGACACGGTCCGCACGCTGTTGCAGGACCACAAGGTCTACATCACGGACTGGATGGATGCACGGATGGTCCCGATCGAGAACGGTCCGTTCCATCTGGACGACTACGTCACCTACATCCAGGAGTTCATCCGCTATATCGGCGCGAAGAATCTGCACGTGCTGTCGGTCTGTCAGCCGACGGTGCCGGTGCTGGCTGCCATCTCGCTGATGGCGAGCCGCGGCGAGGACACGCCGCGCACGATGACGATGATGGGCGGCCCGATCGACGCGCGCTGCAGCCCCACGTCGGTGAACTCGCTGGCGATGCAGCACTCGTACGAGTGGTTCGAGAACAACGTGATCCACACGGTGCCGCAAAACTACCCCGGGGTGGGGCGTCACGTCTATCCCGGCTTCCTTCAGCATTCGGGCTTCGTGGCGATGAACCCCGAGCGCCATGCCGCCTCGCATTGGGATTTCTATCAAAGCCTGCTGCGCGGCGACGAGGAAGACGCGGAAGCGCATCGCAGCTTTTACGATGAGTACAACGCTGTCCTCGATATGGCGGCCGAGTATTACCTCGACACCATTCGCATCGTGTTCCAGGAATTCCGCCTGGCCGAGGGCACATGGGAAATCGATGGCGAGCTGGTGCGTCCGCAGGACATCAAGCGCACGGCCCTCTTCACGATCGAAGGCGAGCTCGACGACATCTCGGGCTGCGGACAGACGCGCGCCGCGCATCAACTGTGCAAGGGGATTCCGGCAGCGCGCAAACGCCATTTCACGGCGGAAAAGTGCGGTCACTACGGCATTTTCTCGGGCCGGCGCTGGCGCACGATCATCTATCCGCAACTGCGCGATTTCATCCTCGAGCACAACAAGGAATCCAGGCATAAAGCCGAGCCCGTAGAGGCTTGAGCCGACGCCATCGCTTTTACTACCAGTGCTTCGTCGAACGGGCGGCCCAGGCCGCCCGTTTGCATTATTCGGCGCCTTTGCGTTTCAACGCCGCATCAGGTATGCGAGCAGCAGTTCGGTATTCATGCGCACGATTTCGCTGCGCTCCGCGGGCGCATCGAAATCGCGGCCTAGCGTGGCCTGCAGCGTGAAACGGTTGGAGACGATGTAATAGCCGAGGCCCGAGAGCGTCACGTAAAAGCGCAGGGGGTCCACGTTGGCGCGAAAGAGTCCGGCCCGCTGGCCGCGCTCGAGAATCGACGACAGCGTTGCGACGATCGGCGAGATCATGTCCCGAATCTGCGTCGATTTCTGCAGATACCGCGCCTCGTGGAGATTTTCATTGTTGACGAGCCGCAGCAGCTCCGGATGATCGCGGTAGTAGTCCCAGACGAAGTGGGCAAGCCGCGTCATGGCCTCCACGGGGGCGATGCCGGACAGATCGAGGGCCTTTTCGGCCTCCGTCAGTGCGCTGAATGCATGCTCCAGAACAGCCGTGAAAAGCTGCTCCTTACTGCCGAAGTAGTAATAGAGCATGCGCTCGTTCGTTTCGGCACGACGGGCGATCTGATCGACACGGGCGCCGAACAAGCCACCATTTGCGAATTCCTCAGCCGCCGCCAGCAGAATCCGGCGCCGGGTGCCCTCGGGATCACGTTTGATTTTCAGCTGGTTCATGGTGGCCTTTGCTTCGTGCGCCGCGGTGTCCGCGTCACGCTGCCGGCTCCTCCTGGCACCCTACACCGGCTGCATGCAATGGACGCGCCTTTTCGTGGGAGATACCCCTTATTAAGCGGTCATGCGAAAAGCGCTTCGATTATGCGCACATGGCTTGCCGATGGCAACCCGGGAAATCGGCGATAATGCCGGCTTTGCGCGCACCGTGAGAACGCGTGCCACCATGGTGCGCCGGGCGCACACGCCCATATGCGTAAAGCCGCTTCACGCCGCGGCGAGAATCTCCCCACCGTGACCGACCGAAAGACCCTCGCGGATCGCATCGAAGATCTGCTTCCTCAAACGCAGTGCACGAAGTGCGGCTATGCGGGCTGCCGCCCTTATGCCGAAGCCGTCGCGCGCGGCGAGGCGGGCTATAACCAATGCCCGCCCGGCGGCGTGGAAGGCGTGGCTCGGCTCGCCTCTCTCCTGGGCAAGCCCGTCATTGCGCTGAACCCGGCCAACGGCGCCGAACGCCCGCGGCCGGTCGCCTTCATCGACGAGTCGCTTTGCATCGGCTGCACGCTCTGCATGCAGGCTTGTCCCGTCGATGCGATCGTCGGCGCACCGAAGCTGATGCACACCGTCGTCTCCGCGCTGTGCACGGGATGCGACTTGTGCGTCGCGCCCTGCCCGGTCGATTGCATCTCGATGCCGCCGGTCACCCGCGACGCGACGGGCTGGCAGGCGTGGAGCGCCGATCAGGCCGAAGCGGCGCGCAAGCGGCATGACCGCCGCACCGCACGGATCGCGCGCGAGCGCGAAGCTGCCGAGGCGCGCGCCGCCGCCCGGCGCGCCGCGGCATCGCCCGCCGCTGCGGCACCGCCCGCAAGCGCCACCGCGGAAGACGAAGCGGCCGCCAAAAAGCGCGCCATCATCGCGGCCGCGCTCGAACGCGCGCGCCAGAAGAAAGCCGCTCTCGAAGCCGAAGGCGTCGCGCCCAAGAACGTCAGCAACGTCAGTCCGGCCGTGCAGGCGCAAATCGATGCGGCCGAAGCACGGCGCCAGCGCTTGCGCACGACATCGGACGAGCCGGGCAAAGACGTACCGCGCGAAGACGCGTCCGGCGAATCCGATACGCCCTCTTCCCGGTGAAGCGAACCGCATGAACGTCACCAAACGTCGCGCCATTTACGAAGCGCTGCAAAGTCTCAATCCGCATCCGACGACCGAGCTCGAATACACGACACCGTTCGAACTACTGATCGCGGTCGTGCTTTCGGCGCAGGCGACCGACGTGGGCGTCAACAAAGCGACGCGCAAGCTTTTTCCGGTCGCCAATACGCCGCAGCAGTTCGTCGAATTGGGCGAAGCGCGTCTTGCCGACTACATCAAGACGATCGGCCTTTATCGGACCAAGGCAAAAAACGTCATTGCGACATGCCGTCTGCTGCTCGAAAAACACGGCGGCGAAGTCCCCGCCGAGCGCGAAGCACTCGAGAGCCTGCCGGGCGTCGGCCGCAAAACGGCCAGCGTCGTGCTCAATACGGCATTCGGCCAACCGACCATCGCCGTCGATACGCATATCTTCCGGGTGGCGAATCGCACCGGACTCGCGCCGGGCAGGGATGTGCGCGCCGTCGAAGCGGCCCTGGAGAAGTTCACGCCGCCCGAGTTCAGGCACGACGCACATCACTGGCTGATCCTGCATGGCCGTTATGTCTGCAAGGCACGCCGGCCCGAATGCTGGCACTGCGTCATCGAGCCGCTTTGCGAGTACAAGCCGAAGACGCCCCCGCCCGACCTCTGAGCGGCGAGCAGGCGCCCGGCCGATCGGTCAACCGATTGCGCGCCTACTGGTTCGCCTCCAGCGCGACCGCATCCTCCGACGCCCCACCGCCGGCACGCACGAGCCAGAGGACGCCACCGAGCACGGATGCGCCGCCGACCCATTGCATGGCGCTCAACGATTCGCCGAGCAGCAGCGACGCGAGCGTCACGGTGACGACGGGTTCGAGCGTCGAAAGCATCGACGTACGCGCCGCACCGAGCCGCGCGAGACCCGCGAAGAACGCGAGCATGGCGAGCACCGTGGAAATGAGCGCGATGGCGATGACAGCAGCCCAGCCCCCGGCCGTCGCGGGCCAGTGGGGCGGCGCGCCCGCTGCCGTGCGTGCGAGCGACAGCGCGCCGAATACGACGGCGGCTACGAGGCAGATAACGCTCGTCGTCACATGGGGGTCGATGCCACGCGTCGCGCGCGTACCGGCGACGATATAGATCGAGTAGATCACCGCTGCGCCGAGGCCGAGCGCAATGCCGAGCGGCTCGCCGCGGCCGCCTCCCACCATCAGCGCCGTACCCGCGAGGCAGAGTACGAGCGCCGCGCATTTGACCGGGGTGAGCCGCTCATGCAGCCACCATGCTGCGAGCACGGTGACGAACGCGGGGTACAGATAAAGCAGTAGCGCGACGAGACTCGCTTGCGCATGCTGCAGCGCAATGAAATAGCAGAGCGATTGTCCGACGTAGCCTACGGCCCCCAACGCCGCGATTGCGGCCAGCGCGCGCCCTCTGGGCCAAACCATACCGCGGCGGCGCGCCGTCCAGCCGAGGATGGCGCCGCCGATGGCAAAGCGCAACGTGAGCAGACCCAGCACGTCAGTGCCGCCGGCATAGGCGTAGCGGGCGAAGATGGCCATCGCGCCAAATGCCGCGGCGGACAGCGCGACGAACGCCGCGCCGTAAAGCGTATCGATACGGGAGGTCATGGAAACCGGGATATTCGAAATGAGGGAATCTCTCGCGCGACGTAGAATACCGGTTTCAGCCATCCGCCGTCGGCACGAATGCGCCATCGCCCGCGCTCGCGCGACGGGCACCTTGCCCCTTTCGACGATGTTCAATCCCAGCCGCGACGAAGTCCGACGCTTTTTCACCGACACTTGGCGCAAACAGCGCGCAGGTGAAATTCTCACACCGCTCGAAGCGATTGCGGCCGACTGGATCGTCGAGCACCCGGAATATCACGAAGAGCTCGCCGACGAAGCGGCCGCGTCGTCGGCCGAATATTCGCCCGAAAGCGGGCGCACCAATCCTTATCTGCATCTGTCGATGCACCTCGCGATTAGCGAGCAGCTTTCGATTGATCAGCCGCCGGGCATCCGTGCGGCGCATGAGCGGCTCGTCGTGCGGCTCGGCTCGACGCACGAAGCACACCACGCGATCATGGACTGCTTGGGCGAAACGATCTGGGAGGCACAACGCAATAACGCGCCGCTCGATACCGACGCCTATCTCGCCCGCATCGAGCGGCGCGCATCGCGCGACTGAGCCGCTCTCGCGTGCCCTCGGCAACGACACGACGCCTCGTTGCCAGGCGCGCTAAAAGCAAACACCCCGCTCACGGCGGGGTGTTTGCTTGGTTGCCGCGGCGCTCCCGGTGAACGGGGACGACACGCGCCGGACGAACGCCGCCCTTACTTCTTCTGGACGAGATCTCCGTCGAGCGATTCGATATAAGCGGCGATATCCTTCATATCGCTTTGCGACAAGCTTTGCACCTGCGCCTGCATGATCGCGTTGTTGCGGCCGAGCTTCGGATTGCTGGTGCCCATCTGGTATTGCTTCAAAGCCCAGTAGACGTAGCTCGAGTGCTGACCGGCGAGCTTCGGGTACTCCGGCGTCACAGGCTTGTTCAGATTCGGACCGTGACACGCCGCGCAGTTATGGCTCTCGACGAGCGCCTTGCCATTCGATGCGCTCGCAGCGGCCGCCGGATTCGATACGGCAAGCGCGCCGATGGCCATCGCCGCCCCCGCAACCATGGCGATTGTCCGAAGTGCCTGATCGGGCTTGTACATGAATTCTCCTATCCCGCGAAATGAGAGTGCCTGAAAGAGCTGGAAGCGACCGCGCGGTTACTTTTCGGGATTGTTCGGCGACGAGGCCGTCTGCGCCGCGTAGTAAGCGGCGATATCGGCGATGTCCTGATCGGTCAGCGAACTCGCGATTGCATGCATCGTGTCGAAGTGGCGATCGCCCTTCTTGTACCCGTGCAATGCGTTCGCCAGGTATTGCGCGTTCTGGCCGCCCAGCATCGGAACCTTGTAGACCTCGGGATAAGCCGTGCGGTAATCGGCAATGCCATGGCAGCCGATACACATCGCGACCTTGCCCTGAGCCGCCTTCGCATTGCCGACGATATCGGCCGCCTGGGCGTTCAGCGCGAACCCCGCGAGCGCGGCAAGCGCTGCGGTCACGACATGTTTGCCGACGAAAGAGTTCATAGCTTGTAACCTGGCTGAGGGGAAACGAGCGCCCGCACACCTGCTGCCGGGCGGCGGCACAGATCGTATCGCGCCGCGCTTCATTATGGAATGGCCAAGAGACCAAAAAATCGCGGCAATTGTACCGCGACGGATGGCCGCGGTCCACATCGGCAATACCCCCCGCCGGCCCCGCCCGAAAAGGCTCGCGCATAGGCCTGCGACATCGTGCCGCAGGCGGCGGCGCCTTCTGGCATATACTGGATTCTTTTCGCGAGAGCGGTCGCCATGCGTTTCGAAGGTTCGTCGCAATACGTCGCCACAGACGATCTCAAGCTCGCCGTCAACGCCGCCATGACGCTCAAAAGGCCGCTGCTGATCAAGGGCGAGCCTGGCACGGGCAAGACGATGCTCGCGGAAGAGGTCGCTGCCTCGCTCGGCATGCCGCTCTTTCAGTGGCACATCAAATCGACGACGAAAGCCCAGCAAGGCCTGTACGAGTACGATGCCGTCTCGCGTCTGCGCGATTCGCAGCTCGGCGACGCGCGCGTGCGCGACATTGCCAATTACATCGTCAAGGGCGTGCTCTGGCAAGCCTTCGAATCGGACGAGCCGGCCGTGCTGCTCATCGACGAAATCGACAAGGCCGACATCGAATTCCCGAACGACTTGCTGCGCGAGCTCGATCGCATGGAGTTCCACGTCTATGAAACACGCGAGATCGTACGTGCCCGCCACCGTCCGCTCGTCGTCATCACCTCGAACAACGAAAAGGAGCTGCCCGACGCATTCCTGCGCCGCTGCTTCTTTCACTACATCCAGTTCCCCGACCCGGCGACGATGCAAAAGATCGTCGAAGTGCACTATCCCAACGTCCGCGAGGATCTGCTGCATGCCGCGCTCGAAAGCTTCTTTTCGCTACGCAGCGTATCGGGCTTGAAGAAAAAACCGTCCACCTCGGAGCTGCTCGACTGGCTCAAACTGCTGCTCGCCGAAGACATCGCCCCCGAGGCGCTGCACGCGCCCGACGGCAAGCAAGTCGTGCCGCCGCTTGCCGGCGCGCTGCTGAAAAACGAACAGGACGTGAGCCTTCTCGAGCGGCTCGTCTTCATGAACCGGCATAACCGGTAAGCCGCGAGCTCGGCCGCGTTTTTCGGATCAGTCCGCCATGCTCATCGACTTCTTCTATACGTTGCGCGCGGCGCGCCTGCCCGTCTCGGTCAAGGAGTATCTGACGCTCGTCGAGGCGTTGCGCGCGCGCGTGATTGCGCCGTCGCTCGATGAGTTCTACTTCCTGGCCCGCCTCACACTCGTGAAAGACGAGCGCTACTTCGACAAGTTCGATCAGGCCTTCGCGGCGTATTTCCGCGGTGCCGAGAAGCTTGCCGAGGCGATGGTCGCCGTGCCGCCCGAATGGCTGAAACGACGCCTCGAACGCGAGTTCACGCCCGAGGAAAAGGCGGCGGTCGAGGCGATGGGTGGCCTCGACAAGCTGATGGAGCGCCTGAAGGCGCTCTTCGATGAACAAAAAGCGCGCCACGAAGGCGGCAACAAGTGGATCGGCACGGGCGGCACCTCGCCGTTCGGCAATGGCGGCTATCACCCCGAAGGCATCCGCATCGGTGGAGAATCCGCCGGCCACCGCACAGCGGTCAAGGTTTGGGAAGCCCGCGGCTATCGCGACTACGACGATCAGGTGGAAATCGGCACGCGCAATATCAAAGTGGCGCTGCGCCGGCTGCGCCGCTTCGCGCGCGAGGGCGCGGCCGAAGAGCTCGACTTGCCCGATACGATTCGCAGCACGGCAGCCAACGCCGGCTGGCTCGACCTCAAGATGGTGCCGGAGCGGCACAACACGGTGAAGGTGCTGATGCTGCTCGATGTCGGCGGCTCGATGGACGATCACATCCTGCGCACCGAGGAACTTTTTTCGGCGGCGAAGGCCGAATTCAAGCATCTCGAGTTCTACTACTTCCACAATTGCGTCTATGACTTCCTGTGGAAAAACAATCGCCGCCGGCATCTCGAACGCATCGCCACATGGGACGTACTGCACAAGTTCACGCCCGACTACAAGCTCGTCTTCGTCGGCGACGCCACCATGAGCCCCTACGAGGTGCTGCAAGCGGGCGGCTCCGTCGAATACAACAATCCCGAGGCAGGGGCCGTCTGGCTGCGCCGCCTGGCCGACCAGTTCCCGCACCATGCCTGGCTGAACCCCGAACCGCAGGGACTGTGGGAGTACCGCCAGTCGGTCGCGATCATCAGGCAATTGCTCGGCGAGCGCATGTACCCGCTGACGCTGGCCGGACTCGAGACGGCCATGCGCGCGCTCAGTAAGTAGCCGTGCGCGCGGGCTTTAGAAACACCGCCGCGCGCCGCTGCCGCTAAAATAGAGTTGTCGTCGGCGCGCCGGACGCGGTGCCCGACCCTTTCACCGTCTTCCAGCACGGGCTACGGGCCCGCTCATCCGCCATGACCACTGCCCTCGACCAACTGAAGCAATACACGATCGTCGTCGCCGACACGGGCGATTTCCAGCAGTTCGTGCAGTACAAGCCGCGCGACGCGACCACGAACCCGTCGCTGGTGCTCAAGGCCGTGCAAAAAGACGCCTACAAGCCGCTGCTCGAAAAAACCGTGCGCGATCACGCCGACAGGCCGGCCAAGGCTATCATCGACAATCTGCTCATCGCGTTCGGAACCGAGATCCTCAAGATCATTCCCGGGCGCGTATCGACGGAAGTCGATGCCCGGCTCTCGTTCGACACGCAGGCTTCGATCGACAAAGCCCACGAGCTCATCGCACTGTACAAGGCCGCCGGCGTCGACCGCGAGCGCGTCCTGATCAAGCTCGCTTCGACCTGGGAAGGCGTGCGCGCGGCCGAGGCGCTGCAAAAAGAAGGCGTGAACTGCAACATGACGCTGCTCTTTTCGCCCGTGCAGGCAGCGGCCTCCGCCGAGGCCGGGGCGAAGCTGATCTCGCCGTTCGTCGGTCGCATCTACGACTGGTACAAGAAACAAGCCGGCAGCGACTGGAACGAAGCGACGATGGGCGGCGCCAACGATCCGGGCGTTCAATCGGTGCGGCGCATCTATGCTTATTACAAGAAGTTCGGCTTTCCGACGGAAGTCATGGGCGCGAGCTTTCGCACGACGAGCCAGATCCTCGAACTCGCGGGCTGCGACCTGTTGACGATCAGCCCGGATCTGCTGCAAAAACTGCAGGACAGCAAGGAGCCGGTCGAGCGCAAGCTTTCGCCGCAAATGGAAACTGACTCGTCCATCGAGCGTATCGCGGTTGACGAGCCGTCGTTCCGCTTTCAGCTCAACGACGACGCGATGGCGACCGAAAAGCTCGCCGAAGGCATCCGTGTCTTCGCAGCCGACGCGATCAAGCTCGAAAAGCTGATCGAGACGCTGCGCTGAAGGTCGGCCGCGCGACAGGCCGGAGTTGCCCCCCACCGAACATCACCCAAGGAGACGATCATGCAGGTCCAGAGCTATCTCTTCTTTTATGGTCGCTGCGAGGAGGCACTCGCCTTCTACCGGGACAAGCTGGGCGCCGAAGTGCTGTTCATGTTGCGCAACAACGAGGCCCCCGGCGCCGATGCGGCTCAGGGAGAACACGGCGATCAGATCATGCACACGAGTTTCCGGGTCGGCGAGGCGGTGCTGATGGCAAGCGACGGCCACCCCGGTCAGCAGCCCGAGTCCCACACGGGGTTCAGCCTGTCGCTTTCGCTAGACGACCCGGCCGAAGCGAAGGCGCGCTTCGATGCGCTGGCCGAAGGCGGCCAAATCAGGCTCGAATGGCAACCGACTTTCTTTGCCAATGGCTTCGGCATGGTGACCGATAAGTTCGGGATCCCGTGGATGGTCATGGCGGCAAAGACGATGACCGAACGCGCGGCGGCCTGACGCTCCCACCCGGCAGCGGCCAGCGGCGCCGCGTCCGGAGATAGGCAGCGGGTCAGCGCTGAGCCACCACAGCGGATCGCCGCTCGATATTCCAGTGGCTCTCGGTGCGCGCGAGCAGCACGCGTAGTTCGTCCACCTGCGCGGCGAAGCGCTCGGCGAGCCACTGCGGGCCGTTTAGCGCTTCGGAACCGCTCACCACGATAGGCAACGCGTCGGGCGGCCAGGCGCCGGTGACCGGCAGCCACTTCCGGGTATTCGAGCCGAAACGCAACGCGCGGGCGATCGCGATCAGCGTCGTGCGGACCGCGTAAATATTGGGGGTGCGCCGATCGTCGCGGGCGGTCGTTGCCGCGCCGCGCGGCTCGGCGCGCATCGCCGTCGCCATCATTTCCAGTGCGCTCAAAATCGAACGGTGCAGCCGCTGGATCGACTCGAGCTCCTTGAGCGGCACATCGATCTCCTTGGCCACCGACGGCATGAGCGAGCGCAGCTTGACGAGCCGCTGCCCCAGCGCGGCGAACGCGGCTAGCTGCTCGCCCGGATCGACAGGCACACCCGTAACGACACGCGTGTAAAGACGCGCGCATTCGCGCAGATTGCGCGCGAGCAGATAGCGCCACGAGTAAGTCGCGTAAAGCGGCAGCGCGAACGAGAACGCGAGCGCGACGGCGATGCCGATCAACACGTTGAGCGTGCGCCACAGGCCAGTATCGATGGTGCTCTCGCCATGACCGGCGACGATGCAGATCGTGATCGCCGCCAGAAGCGCGATATAGCCGGGCCGTCCGATCGCGAAATAGCCGCAGATGCCGGCCGCGAGCGACATGAGCACATACATGAGCGGCATCGAGCCGATCACGTGCAACTGAACCAGCAACAACAGGCCGACGCCGGCCCCAAGCACGGTGCCCAGCGCGCGTTCGACCGCACGCTTGCGGATGTTGCCGTGATGCTGAAGCCCGCCGATCACGACGAGCACGGTTACTGACGCCCAGATCCCGTTCGGGATATGAATGCCTGTCGTGACGAGAATGGAGGCGAGCATCGCCAGCCCCACGCGCACCGCGTGCAGAGCACGCGCATAGCGATAGCGGTAGTACGGGGACGAGACGGCGCGCGCGAGGCGCGCGACGAGCGTGCGCGGACGGAGGTGAGTGAGCATGGCGCCACATTGTAGCGCCGCGCGCACCGCTCACCTCTGCGGTGCGCGCGGGATCGTGCTCAGCTTTCGATGGCGTCGAGGTAGTCTTCGGGACGCGTGCGGTCTTCGGCGAGGCTCATCCCAATCGCGCGAACGATGACGCTCACGACCACGGCGACGACGACATTCGCGATCAGCGACCAGAGTGCGGCGTAGCCGGGAATCGCCATGCCGCCCAGGTGCAGCGTGAAGATCGAGCTCTTGAGGCTCTGCGAGGCCGCCATCCAGGTACCGATGCCGATGCCGACTGCCCAGCCCGCCAGCAGGCCCCGGTGGTCGAGCTTACGCGTGTAAAGGCCGAGCACGATGGCCGGCAGCGTCTGGATGATCCAGATTCCGCCGAGCAGCTGCAGCTGGATCGCGTAAGTCAACGGCAAGCCCAGGATGAATGCCACGGCGCCGACCTTCACGATCAGCGAAACCAGCTTCGCGACATTCGTCTCCTGCTCGTGCGTCATGTTGCGGTTGACGAACTCGCGGTGGATGTTGCGCGTGTACAGATTGGCGGCCGCAATCGACATGATCGCGGCCGGCACGAGCGCCCCGATGCCGATTGCCGCGAACGCGACACCGACGAACCACGACGGGAAGAAATGCAGGAAGAGCGCCGGCACCGCGAAGTTCGGGCCAAAAGCCTTGAAGTAAGGCGCGAATTCCGGCATGTCCTTCACGCCCGATGCCAGTGCCATGAAGCCCAGCAGCGCGAGCAGCCCGAGCACGAGCGAGTACGCCGGCAGCATCGCCATGTTGCGGCGAATCGTGTTGCCGGAGGACGACGACAGAATCGCCGTGATCGAGTGCGGATACAGAAAGAGCGCGAGCGCCGAACCGACCGCGAGCGAGGCGTAGGCACTGTAGCCGTTCAAGCTTGCGGTATCCGGTGCCTTGAGCAGCAGTTTCGCCGGAGGCACAGCGCTGAAGATGTGGGAGAAGCCCCCCAACTGCATCGGAATCACCACGATGGCTACCGCGATCGTGATGTAGATCAGCAAATCCTTCACGACGGCGATCATTGCGGGCGCGCGCAAGCCAGACGTGTACGTATAGGCTGCGAGGATCGCGAATGCGATGATGAGCGGCAGATCGCCCACGAAGCCCGACGTATTGAAGCCGAGCGCACCGATCACGACTTCGATGCCGACGAGCTGCAGCGCGATGTAGGGCATCGTCGCGAGAATGCCGGTCACCGCGATGGCGAGCGCCAGCATCCGGCTGCCGTAGCGCGCACTCACGAAGTCGGCCGAGGTCACGTAGCCGTGGCGCTTCGCGACGGCCCAGAGCTTCGGGAACACGACGAAGGCGAACGGATAGATGAGAATCGTATAGGGCAGCGCGAAAAAGCCCATCGCGCCGGCGCCGAACACGAGCGCCGGGACGGCGACGAACGTATAGGCCGTATAGAGATCGCCGCCCAGCAGGAACCAGGTGACGATCGTGCCGAAGCGCCGGCCGCCCAGGCCCCACTCCTCGAGATGAGCGAGGTCGCCGCGACGCCAGTTCGCGGCGAAGAAACCGAGAATCGTGACACCGACGAAAAATAGAACGAAGACGATAGTTGCGGTGGCGTTCATCGCGCGCCCCCGTTTCCGGCGCTCGCCTTGGAGATATTCTTGGTTTTCAGATAAACGAAGGCCGTGATGACAGCGCTCACGAGCACCCAGAAGAGCTGATACCAGTAAAAGAACGGGAAACCCCACAGCTGCGGGTCGACCTTGTTGTACGACGGCACCCAGATCATGGCGATCCAGGGGATGACTAACAGCCAGAGCCAGTGTTTGGCGGCTCGATTGGCGTCGGCATTGTGAGCCATGACGTCTCCTCTTTTACTCTTTATCGAAGCTGCTACCCGTATCGTGACCGGTCCGCCTCCCCCGCGGGTGCGTTCCCGGGCATCTTATAAAGCTTCGCAAGAGTATAGGAGCGCCGCGCAGCCGGTCAAGCGGGGAGGACCCTGGCAAGCGAGCGCCCCGCCACGGGCTCAGATGGAGAAGACGGGCGTGCGCTCCGGCTGGACGGCTTCGAGCGCGCCCACCCACTTGCGCGCCGGCAGGCCCAGCTTGTCTTCGATCAGCCGGGCACGCGATTTGAGCGCCGTGAACGGCACGGCGAGCTCCGGCCCCGAGAAAGCGAGCACGATGCGGTTACCTTCGTGGACCTCGGGCAAAGCGACGATGCGGCCGTCGAAGGCAGCCTTCAAGTGCTTCATGTTGCGCACGAAGCTCGGATGATCGCCAAAGAGGTTGATCGTCGCCATGCCGGCGTTCGTCAGGCAGGCCCGCACGGCGCGATAGAACGCCACACTGTCGAGCACCGGACCGCGGGCCGTCGCGTCGTAAAGATCGATTTGCATGACGCCGACGTCGCCGCGGTTCGCACGATCGTTGACGAAATCCCAGGCATCGGCTTCATGAACCGAGAGGCGGGCATCGTCGGACGGCAGCGCGAACATCGTGCGGGCCGCAACAACGACGGCGGGATTCAGTTCGACCGCGTCGACGCGCGCCCGCGGCAAGAAGCGATAGGCGAATTTCGTGAGCGCGCCGGTACCGAGGCCGAGCTGGACGATGCGCTTCGGCGTTTCGAGAAAAAGCAGCCACGCCATCATCTGCTGCGCGTATTCGAGCTCGATGTGATCGGGCTTTCGGATACGCATTGCGCCTTGCACCCACTCAGTACCGAAATGCAGATAACGGACGCCGCCCTCTTCCGAGAACGTAACGGGGGCGAATCGCGGTTTGCGCGGCACGTCGATGCGCGGGGCGTCGTCGAGTGCGGCCGCGCGGCGCGCCGCGGCACGCTTGCCATTGATGCTCGCGCTTTCGCGTTCGAGACGGGATGAACGGGCGGATTTGCCACGGAAAGCGCGCGCCTCGGCCGAAGCGCGCTTGATGAGATCGGTCATGGATGATGTCGCGCGACACGCGCGCCGGGTTGAATCGGACGAGAGGATAGCATCGCGCGCCATTCAAGCCGGGCAACCGCGCGCCGCCGGTGTTCGCCCTCTTCTCCGCCGTTTCGCCGCAGGCATAGGGCAGCGGGCGCGGCGGCTCGTATTCTCGAAGACTTTTTTCGCGGCGGCATGCTCAGCGGCGGCGCTTATGGCGGGGCTATCCGTTCGCGTTTTCCAAGGAGGCTTGCTTGTATGTTGAAGTCCATCGCGTCATCCAGCCCAGCATCTGAGCCGTCCTCGCCCGAGCATATCGCGATCGATATCGACCCGCCGAACCCCGGCTCGCGCACCGACAGGCGCCTCGTCGACTCGCCGCTCGCGCCGTTCGCATCGAGCAGCCCCGCCGACGGAGCGGGTGTCTCGACGACGGCGCCGAGAAGCGCCACCACGGCGAAACTGCAAGGCCTGCACACAGGTGGCTCGCAGGACGAGATTGCGTCGGATGGAAGTCGAGGCAACGCCAGCTCGCGATCCTCGCAAGCCTCTTCGCGCGACGATATCGCGATCGATATCGAGCAGTTGGCCGCCGCCCACGGAATCGACAAGGCGCACGTGCTCGGCGAAACGTTGCCATCGGTGGCCGACCTGCGGCTGCCGAGCGTGATGGGCGGGACTGTCGCACGCGGCAGCGACGCCAAGCTGCGATCCAACGATCGTTTCGTCAACGCGGTGCTGAAATTCGTCGATGCCAAGTTCCCCGGTGAACTCGATCAGCTGGACTTGCCCAAGGGAACGAGACTTTCGCTGCCGCTCGAGAAATCGATCCTGCTCAATGCTCGTCGGTTCGAGCAAGGCTGCAAAGTCCAGCACATCGATGTGCCCGGCGCCGAAGAGCCGCTGTCCGTAGATATCGACCTGTCCACCTACAGTGCCCGACAGGCGATCAAAAAAGGCCCGAGCGGCTTTGCCGACGGTGCCCGTCTGAACCTCGATGCCCGCCAACTGCGAAGCGGATCCGAACCAACCGGCGAAGCTTCGATATCTGGCCGCGCCGCAAGCGATGGACGTTCAGCCGATCTGCATCCTTTCGAATTCCTCAAGGGCACGAAGTACGAGGTCGAGACCGATCATCCCGGGCTGACGGCGTTGATCGAAAAGGCGCTCAGCGACGAAGACCCCGCTACGCTCGAACTTCGTGCGCGCCTCGGCGCGCATTCGATCAACACCGTACTCAATCAGAAGACACTCGACTGGAAACTTCTTGCCGCCATGGCGCTGAGCCTCGGAGGCAGCACACTCATCGCCTATCTGCTGGACGTGAAAGCGGTCTCGGCGATGGTCAAGAAGGTGGGCAAGAAGCTAGGCAAGGACAGCACGGCGACGCGCTTCGTCGAAGCATTCGCGTCTTCCACCGTTCCCTCTCCGGCGGAGTTCTCCGACTCGATGTTCGTCAAGCGAATCATCGAGCGGTTCCGAGGCAACAGCTTGCTGCCGGAATCGATGGAGGAGGTCAAGGACGATGTAAAAGACTCCGCCGTTTCCGGCTTGATCGCCGCGATCGGATCGATTCCGTCGAACCTCGTGCAGGTCACCCGCAAGAGCGGAGCGATCGCCGGCAACGTCGTCACCAATGTGCTCGCCACGGCCACCTCCGCGGCGATGGCGCCGATGGAGGTGGCCAAAGCGCGGGAACAGATGATCGCCGCTGTCATTCAACAGCGCTCGGCCGGCTTTTTCCCCGCACCCGAGGCGAGCGGTGCGTCTTCGTCGGACGTCACGCCGGCTCGGGCGCTGGTCAAGGAAGTCGGGCACGAGATTCAGGGAGCGTTCGAAGTGACTCGCGGTGTCGGGGACACGATCAACTCGATGGGCATCGGTCAGGTACTGAGTCTGGCAGCCTTCGCTCCAGTGACCGCGCTGGCGCGCGCGCACCTGATCTCGGAGATGATGCAAAAGGTCGCAATGATCGCGGTGAATACGCCAACCGAGGTTCTGAGCCTTGGCACCGGTATTTTGACGGGCAAGTACCTTGGCGGTCTGGGCGGATTAATGACGACGGATCAGGAGAAAAACCGCCGCATCGCCGAGCTGATCGTCAACAAGACGATCGAGCGGCTGCACAACGCCACGGCTGGCAATGGCGATGCCACGGTCCAGATCAGCGAGGCAGAGTTGCGTGCGATCGAACATCCTCCGCTGGAGCTGACGTTTCCGGTCGGCAACAGCATCGTGAATGCCATGAACGGCACGATCGACTTCTTTGCCGAGATCGCCGCCAAGGCCCGCGGCACGCCCCGCGAGCCGAGCCTCGCTGAGAAAGCGGCCCAGGCCGCCACGCGGGCGGCGCTGGAAGAATAAGCCATCGATGCTGTGCCGGCCGGCTCCCGCGGAACGAAGCTTGCTCCGTCAATGAAGCGTTCGAATCCGCGGGGAAAACGATGCACACGCGAACCTTGCACAAGGCGGCATTGAACGGCCGGACATCGCTCGTCGCGGTTTCGGTACTACTCGGCGCGCTGTATGCGGGCAGCACGATCGTCACGCCGCTCTATCCGCTCTATCAGCACGCGTTCGGCCTGTCCGAACTGTCGATCACGCTCGTGTATGCCACTTACGTGGTCGGCAATCTGGCTGCACTGTTCGTGTTCGGACGGATCTCGGACCAGGCCGGTCGCCGGCCCGTCAGCTTGACCGTGCTGGCGGTGAGCGGTGTCAGCGCACTGCTGTTCCTCTTTGCCTTCCACCCGGCTCTTCTGTTTCTCGGGCGTGCCGCAAGCGGCCTCGCAATCGGCGTGGGCGCGGCCACGGCGACGGCCTGGATCGCCGATCTGTACGGGGCCGCCGACAAGGCAAACGCGAGCCGTCTCGCTGCTGCCGTCAATCTGGCAGGACTTGCCGTCGGCGTGTCGGCAGCCGGGCTGCTCGCGCAATTCGCGCCTTGGCCGCTACATACGGTCTATGCGGTCTATCTGCTGGTGCTCGTCGTTACGGCCGTGCTCACCGCGCGAACCCGCGAGACGGTCGAATCTTCGGCGCACTCGGGCGGCGAGGTCTCCTACAAGCCTCGGATTGGGATCCCCCCGGAGTCCCGGTCGGCGTTTGTTCCCCCTGCCGTCACGGCATTCGCGACGCTTGCGTTGCTCGGCTTTTATGCCGCGCTTTTGCCGAATCTGCTGGCCAACAGCATGCACGAACACAGTCCCGCGTTGAGCGGGGCGGTTGTCGCCGAAATCTTCGTCGTCGGTGCGGCGACGGTCGCGCTCGCGCCGATGCTGGCTTCGCGCACCACCATGTTCATCGGTTTGTGGCTGCTGCCGCCTAGCCTCGCGTTGCTGTTGTGGGCACAGTTCGCCGGATCGATGGTGCTGTTGATATCGGCGACGGCGCTATGCGGAATCGCATCGGCCTTCGGGTTTCGGGGAAGCCTGCAGGAGGCCAACCGGATCGCGCCCCCCGAACGCCGCGCGGAACTGCTGTCCGCCTACCTGCTGTGCTGCTACAGCGGCAACTCGCTGCCGGCGGTCGGCGTCGCGGTACTCGCACGCTTCGTCGGGCGCCTATGGGCGGATGTCGTCTTCGCGGCCATTTTGGTCGTGCTTGCGTTCAGCGCATTGGCCATCGGCTTGCGCCACGCGCGCCGGTCGGACCGAGCGCGTTGACAGCCTCATTGCCGCCCGATGGCGGCCCCGCGTCGGTGCGGCGATAGGACGAGATTTCGGTCAATTCATCCAAGTTCGCGTAAACTGCGCCCAATGCCCGTTCGCCATCGCATTGCTCTTGGCGATGCCCGGAGGCTCCCCTTATGGAAGGAGGTGTCACGCATGCATGCAGTGCCTTTGCAGGATGGCAGTGCGATCGAACCGCCGGTAACCGCTCCGGTGCGCGATCTGCGCCGTGTCCCGATCCATCCCGATCACTGGTATCCGCTCGCGTGGTCGAGCGAACTGAAGCGAGGTAAAACACTCGGGGTGCGGTTCGCGGGCGATCCGATCGTCCTGGCACGCACGAAATCCGGCACGCTGTTCGCGCTCGAAGATCGTTGTGCGCATCGGCAAGTTCCGCTGCATGCGGGCGTGGTGGACGGCGAGTCCATCCGCTGCGGATATCACGGTTGGACCTACGACTGCACGGGCCGCTGCGTCGACGTGCCGTATCTCGGGCGCGAGCGGCTGCCCAACGGTGTACGCGCCTATCCTTGCCGCGAGGCACACGGCTTGATCTTCGTGTTTCCCGGCGATGCCGCGCTGGCGGACGAACGGCCGCTGCCCGAGCTGACGTCCGCGGCGGACAAAGCGTACAAAACGCGCCGCTTCGGCCGCGAGGTGAAGTGCCACTACTCGTTCATGCATGAAAACCTGATGGATATGAATCATCAGTTTCTGCACCGGCGGCAGATGGGGCAGATGCGCGCGCGCTCGTTGGGTCGCCGTCGCGGCGACGACTGGGTGGAAGTGGACTACACGTTTGCGCGCATGGAAGGCAAACAGCCCGTGGGCGAAGCGCTCGTGTTCGGCGCCAGCAAGAAAGAGAGCGAGCGCAATCACAAGGACGTGATGACGGTACGCACGCTCTATCCGTACCAAACGCTGCAGATACGCTCGGGCGACGGTACGTTGGTGATGGATCTGTGGATCGTCTATGTGCCGCTGGATGCGGCGCAGCGCACCAATCGAACGTTTGGCGTGCTTTCGATTCGCAAGCCCGGCATTCCGTTTGCGTTGGATCTGGCGTGGCCGCTGCTCGTCTGGTTCACGGAGCGCATTTTCAAGGAAGACCGCTGGATCGTCGAGCGCGAACAAGAAGCGCATGACATGCAAGGCGCCGACTGGAATCACGAGGTGTTTCCCGTCATCAACGAGTTGCGGGATCTGCTGCGCAATTGCGGCGGGCCGACGGTGATTCCCATTCGGCAAGTCAGCGATGGCGGTTGATGCGTCGCCGATCGAGTATTCCTCGCTTCCCGAAGAAGAAAAGCAAGTGTCGGTAAGGTCCGCTCTAACGAGCGCTTTTGCCGTTGCGATGTTCGGCGCATTGCCCGTCCAGCACGCCTATGCCGATGTCGCCCCCGACGAGACGATTGCCGTCGAGGGCCTGGTCCATCCCGCGGATATCCTCATCGATAAATGGGGCGTACCGCATATCTTCGCGGACAACGAGCGGGACGCATTCTTTGTACAAGGCTTCAATGCCGCACGCGATCGCTTGTTCCAGATCGATCTCTGGCGCCGCCGCGGACTCGGCCAACTCGCGGAAGTCTTCGGTCCCGCATACGTCGAGCAAGACGAAGCAACGCGCCTTTTCCTCTATCGCGGCGACATGTCCGCTGAATGGAAGCGCTACGGACCCGACGCAAAGCCTGTCGCAACGCGGTTCGCGGCGGGCGTCAACGCGTACATCGCCTGGCTGGCCGCACATCCCGATCGCTTGCCCTATGAGTTTCGCAAAGTCGGCTACTGGCCCGCGAAATGGAACCCCGAAGACATCGTACGCATTCGCAGTCACGGCCTCACACGTAACGTAAAGAGCGAAGTCGCACGCGCAAAGGTCGCCTGCAAGAGCTCGCTCGCCGACGATTCCGTTCGCTTCGGTTTGCAGCCTCCCTGGCAAACGCAAATACCCGAAGGACTCGATCCCTGTCTGCCGGACGACGTCCTGAAGGTCTTTACACTGGCGACGCAGAGCGTGCGCATCACGCAGGAGTCTCTCGAGAGCGCCGATGCGTCCACAACGACTATAGCGGCAGCCGACAATCCGGAAGAAGTCGCCGAAGGCAGCAATAACTGGGTGATGGCACCCAGCAAATCGACAACAGGCCGCGCGATCATGGCCAACGATCCGCATCGCGCCTATGCGGCGCCGAGCCTGCGTTATATCCAACAGATCAGCACGCCGACGCTCGACATCATTGGCGGCGGCGAACCCTCGGCGCCGGGCATTTCGATCGGACACAACGGCTCGATCGCGTATGGCCTCACGATCTTCAACATCGATCAGGAAGACCTATACGTCTACCGGCTAAACCCTGCGAACCTGCACGAATACCGCTACCGAGGCCATTGGGAGCCGATGCATATCGTGCACGAGAAGATCGCCGTGCGGGGGGACGTGCCTGTCGATGCCGAACTGGCGTTCACGCGCCACGGTCCGGTCATCTATACCGAGCGCGCAAAAAATCGAGCATTCGCGGTCCGCACGGCGTGGCTGCAACCGGGCATGTCGCCGTATTTCGATTCGATGCGCTATATGCGCGCCAAGAACTTCGCTCAATTCAAACGCGCTCTCGCGACCTGGGGTGCGCCCACGGTGAACCAGGTGTATGCGGACACGCACGGCCACATCGGCTGGGTGCCGAGCGGACTCGCGCCGAAGCGCCCGAACTGGGACGGCCTCATGCCGGTGCCGGGCGACGGCCGCTACGAATGGGCCGGCTTCTGGCGGCGCGATCAAATGCCTTCTGATTACGACCCGCGCAGCGGTTATTTCACCACCTCCAATGAGATGAACCTGCCCGCCGATTTCCCATACGGCGAGCGCAAACTCGGCTTCGAATGGACCAACGGATCGCGCCATCAGCGCATTGACGAAGTGCTGCGGTCGTTGCCGAAGGTATCGATCGAAGACAGCGAGCGACTGCAGAACGATATCGAATCGATTCCCGCGCGAAGGCTCGTCGCACTGCTGGCGCCGCTGTCGAGCGACGACCCTTCCACGCGCGCCGCGCTGTCCATGCTCAAAGGCTGGGACGCACAAATGCGCGCGGAGTCGGCACAAGCGGCACTGGAAGAAGTATGGCTGAGCCGGCACCTCGGCCGTGCGTTCAAACGGGCCGTGCTGCCGCAATCGGCCGCCGCTGCGTTCGGCCCGCCGGACACGGCTGTGATGCTCGATGCTCTCGAGCATCCGCACGCACGTTTTGGCGAGCACGCGCAGGCCAAGCGCGACGCGCTTCTCCTCGCGAGTCTGCGCGCCGCATATGAGGAGATGGCGCGCCTGCAAGGCTCGAATCCCGACGCATGGCAATGGGGGAAGCTTCAGACAAACCTCAATGAACATCCGTTCGCCGGTCTCGTCGACGATGAGACCCGCGCCAAGCTCGATGTGGGCCCCATCGCAAAAGGCGGCAGCGCGTACACACCCAACCAGTCGACGTATCGCGCGAGCGATTTCCGGCAGACCAACGGTCCGTCGTTTCGGGTGATCGTCGATGTGGGCAACTGGGACAACTCCCGGGCGATGAACCTGCCCGGCGAATCCGGCGATCCCGATAATCCGCATTATCGCGATCTGACTCGAATGTGGCTGAACGGCGAGTACTTTCCGTTGCTCTATACGCGCGCCGCCGTCGAACAAGCGACTGAGAAACGCATTCATCTGCTGCCGGCGACTCGGACACCCTGAGCCCGCCTTGCACATCGGACTGACCGCCCCCCTCGTTCGCGCTTGACAATCTATCTACAGGTAGATAAAGTCCCGCCCATGGAAACGAAATCGACCGTACGAGAGCAGTTGCTGGACCACGCCATCACGCTGATCATGTTGCGCGGGTTCCACGGCTTCAGCTATCGCGATCTGTCCGAACTGGTCGGCGTCAAGACGTCGAGCATCCACTATTACTTTCCGTCGAAGGACGATCTGGTGCTCGAGGCCGTCGCCGAATACAGCCGGAATGTGCTGCGTGCGCTCGATTCGATCGACGCGGCATTGCCGGCCGATGCGAAACTCAGCCGCTATACGAAACTGTTCGGCGGGACGCTTGGCGATGGCAACCAGATTTGTCTATGCGGAATGCTCGCCGCGGACATCGGGTCGTTGCCGGACAACGTTCGTCAGGCGGTGCAGGCGTTCTTCAGGGCGAACGAGGCATGGCTCGCCGATGTCCTCGCGCAAGGCGCGCGGGAAGGCACGCTGGCGTTTAGCGGCAAACCGCAGAACGCGGCCCGTGCGTTGTTCGCGGCCTTTCAGGGCAGCGTGCTCGCCAGCCGGCTCTTCCATACGAAGGCTCGGCTCGAAGACATCGAACTGGTCTGGAAAAAAGTGTCGTGACGTGGGGGGCGCGGTTGCTAGCGCCCTGCCGTTTTAGCCCCAAATCTATCTATGGATAGATAAGCTGCGCTACGCGGCGTGATAGGAGCCCCGGCGGCCGCGGGCATTACCGCCTCCGGTCTCGTGGGTTTCTACCCCCCTGTGCGATGGTGGAGCATCTCGCGAAACAATAGAAACGATGACGTTGTAGTGAAGTCCAAGCCTACCGAGGTTTGTGGTGTGTTCAAGGTGTTGATCAAGCCGTACCGGATGCGATGCGAGGCCGCGAAATATCGGCTCCGCTTGCGATTCTTACCGTTAAAGGAGTATTCATCATGTCGGTTGAAAAAGTTCTCTATCGTGCCCACGCAACGGCAACGGGCGGTCGCGACGGCCGCGCCGTCGTGCCCGAAGGCAATCTCGACCTCAAGCTGACGACCCCGCGCGAGCTCGGCGGCGCGGGCGGAGCCGGCACGAACCCTGAACAGTTGTTCGCGGCCGGCTATAGCGCCTGCTTTCTTGGCGCGATGAAGTTCGTCGCCGCGCGCGATCGGATTGCGATCCCGGCCGATGTATCGATCGAGGGGAGCGTTGGGATCGGCGCGATCCCGAACGGCTTCGGCATCGAAGTGGAATTGAAGATTTCGCTGCCGGGCATGGACCGCGAAGCGGCACGCGCCCTCGTCGACAAGGCCCACATCGTCTGCCCGTACTCGAACGCGACTCGAAACAACATCGACGTCACGCTCACGCTGGTCTGAATGCCCCTTCCCGTCGATCCATAGGCGACGGGCTGCCCCAACGATCGGTTTCCGGGGCGGCCCCGTCGCCTCGACATCCTGAAACCTGCCGACCGAAGGCATTGTTCTTGCGTCACCGCAGCGTGAACGAACTCGATCGGGAGAAACCGATGACAGAGGAAAAGCCAGACAAAGCGTCCGTCCGGAAACCCGGCCCACAACCCGCACAGCCGGCCCCCCATGAACAAAAGACAAGCCGCGAAACCGATCGCTCACGCACCGGCGAAGGCTCGGGCGCGAGCGGTGGCGGAGCGCTCGGAAATCTCCCCGGCGCGCCGGTGACGGGCGGTAGCCCGGAATTCGGTCCCAAGGAGATCCGTCCGCAAAAACCGCCAACCGATCAGCCCGCTCGCGACCGCAAAAACGAGGAGCCCTGACAGCGGCCGGATGCCATCTCACGCGACGTCTGCCGGCCTACGCAGAGACTCACCCAGAAAGTCGACAAACGTCCGCAGCTTGACCGAAAGCTGATTGCGCTCGAGATAGATCGCGTGGATGTTGGCATCCGGCAACGCCCAGTCCGAGAGCAACGGTACGAGTTCCCCGCTCGCGAGGTAGCGCTCGATCTCCCACTGCGATCGCACGACGATGCCCCGCCCTTCGAGCGCCCAATGCAGCACGACGCTACCGTCGTTGCTCGACAATGCGCCATCGACCTTGACCGTTTCGGTACGCTTCGCTCGTGAAAAATGCCACGTGCCATAAGCCGACTCGTTCTCACGCAGCACGATGCACGCGTGTCGCGTCAGATCGTGCGGCACGGCAGGCTCGCCGCACCGCGCCACGTACTCGGGCGATGCACACACCCATCGCCGGTTTTCGAGGAGCAGCCGCGAATTGATCCGCGCATCGGGCACCTCCCCGAACCGGATGCCGAGATCGAACCCCTCGTGCTGCAGATTCATCGGCCGCTCCGTCAGATGCAGCAGGATTTTCATCGCGGGATAACGCGCGACGAACGCCGATACCGCCGGCGCAATCCGCGCCCGCCCAAATCCGAACGATGCGTTCACACGCAACAATCCCGTCGGTTCGCCGCGGCTTTGGGCGACGAGATGTTCCAGTTCCGATAAGTCATCCAGAATGCGCGAACCGCTCGACAGATAGAGTTCACCCTCGGGCGTCAGGCTCAAACGCCGCGTCGTGCGGTTCATCAACCGCACGCCGAGGCGCCGTTCCAGTTGCGCGAGCCGCTTGCTGACCGCAGGCGGCGTGACGCCCAATTCGCGCGCCGCGGCAGCCAAATTCCGATGCCGCGCGACTAGCGCAAACACGTTCAAGTCCGAGAAACCGTCCATCTCTCACCCCTCTGCCCCAATTCGTTCCTAAAAGTTACGGCCGAAATAAATTCCTGGAAACCCAATCGCGTCATTCATCAATTAGACTCGAATCACCCTGAGGAGACAACCATGTTCGAAGGCTTCACGAAGGTATCGACGACCGTCGATGGCATACGCATCAACGCCATCCAGGGCGGACGCGGGCCGTCCCTCCTACTGTTGCACGGGCATCCGCAAACGCATGCGATCTGGCACAAAGTGGCACCGGCGCTGGCCGAACATTTCACGGTGATCGCCGCCGACTTGCGCGGGTACGGCGACAGCGGCAAGCCGCCGGGCGCAGCCGATCATGCCAACTACGCGAAGCGCCGCATGGCGCTCGATCAAATCGAACTGATGCGCGGCCTCGGCCATGAGACGTTTGCGGTAATGGGCCACGATCGCGGCGGGCGCGTCGCCGTGCGCATGGCGCTCGACCATCCCGAAGCGGTCACGCGCCTCGTGACGCTCGATGTCGCTCCGACGCTGGCGATGTACGAAAAGACCTCGTTCGACTTCGCGCGTGCCTATTGGCACTGGTTCATGCTCGTGCGCCCCGCGCCGTTCCCGGAAACACTGATGCGCGCGGACCCCGACCTCTATCTCAAGCAGACCATCGGTGCGCGCAGCGCCGGCCTCGCGCCGTTCACGGTAGCGGCTTACGCGGAATATCTGCGGTGCCTCTCCGATCCCGATACCGCGCACGGCATCTGCGAGGACTACCGCGCGAGCGTCACGATCGATCTCGAACACGATCGCGCGACGCTCGCTTCCCGGCAGCGAATCGCTTGCCCGTTCCTGGCGTTGTGGGGCGCGCAAGGTGTCATCGAACAATGCTTCGATCCGCTCGCCGAGTGGCGGCCCTATGCCCCAGGCGTGCACGGCGAAGCGCTGCCTTGCGGCCACTACATCCCCGAGGAAGCGCCCGAGCTCCTGCTCGAACGCGTGCTGCCTTTTCTCAACGAGTGAGGTCATGTCCGAACGAACCCTTTACGACAAGCTCGTCGATTCGCACACGGTGCTGCATATCGACGAGCACAACGTGCTGCTGTACGCCGACCTTCATCTGATGAACGAGTACACCAGTCCGCAAGCGTTCAGCGCGCTTGAAGCACGCGGCCGCCCGGTGCGCCGTCCGCGACAGCAACTGGCCGTCGTGAGCCATATCATTCCTACTCATGCCGAGTCGCCGCGCGTGATTCGCGATGCGGCATCGCTCATGCAGGCGACGAACCTCGCGCGCAACTGCGAGCGAGCCGGCATCCAGCTCCTGGCGGCGAACGATCCGCTACAAGGGATCGAACACATCGTCGCGCCGGAACTCGGGCTGATTCGTCCGGGCATGGTCGTGCTGTGCGGCGACAGCCATACCACCACGTACGGGGCGCTCGGCGCATTGGGCTTTGGCATCGGCACATCGGAAGTCGAGCAGGTGCTCGCGACGCAAACGCTCGTGTATCGGCTGGCGCGGACCATGCGAATCACGATCGAGGGCGCACTGCCGTACGGCACGTCGTCGAAGGACCTCATCCTCTGGGTCATCAGCAAGATCGGCGCGCAAGGGGCACGCGGATATGCCGTCGAATTCACCGGCTCGACGATCGAATCGCTGTCTGCCGAGGCACGCATGACCTTGTGCAACATGACGGTCGAAGCCGGTGCGCGCGCCGCGCTCATTGCGCCCGACGCGACCACCTTCGAATACGTGCGTGCCCACGCGCCTTCATTCGACGAATCGGCTTGGCGAGATGCGCTCGAAGACTGGCGCGCCCTGCATTCCGACGCCGGCGCGCGCTTCGACGTCGAACACCATTTCGACGCGCGGCACATCGCCCCATTCGTCACCTGGGGCACGAGCCCCGACCAGGCCGTCGCCATCGATGAGCCGATTCCCGACGAAGGTGCACAAACGACACCGGAAGCTGCGGCGTCGCTGCGCCGCGCGCTCGCATACATGGACCTCGCACCGAATCGACCGATGGCCGGCACGCCCATCGATCGCGTATTCGTTGGTTCTTGCACCAACGGGCGCATCGAAGACTTGCGCACGGTGGCTGCCATCGTACGGGGCAAGCGCGTCGCGCCGGGTGTGCGCGCGATGGTCGTGCCGGGTTCGGGCAGCGTTCGCCGGGCAGCCGAACGGGAAGGCATCGCAAAGACGCTGGTCGATGCGGGCTTCGAATGGCGCGAGCCGGGCTGCTCGATGTGCCTCGCGATGAACGACGACGTGCTCGGTGCCTCCGAGCGCTGTGCGTCCACCACCAACCGCAATTTCGAAGGCCGCCAGGGACGCGGCGGCCGCACGCATCTGATGAGTCCCGCGATGGCCGCAGCGGCCGCCATCACTGGCCGCATCACCGATGTCCGCACGCTCGAGGCCCCCACACCATGACCCGGCTCACGACTATTCAAGGCAGCGCCCTTCCGTTGCCCATCGACAATCTCGACACCGACCAGATCATGCCGAAGCAGTTCCTGCGCGTCATCGATAAAGCAGGTCTCGCCGACGGTCTGTTGTACGACCTGCGCTTCGACGAGTCGGGTGAGCCTCGCGCGGAGTGTGTGCTCAATCAGCGCGCTTATGCGAGCGCGCGCATCCTGATCGGCGGCGCCAACTTCGGCTGCGGATCGAGCCGCGAGCACGCGGTATGGGGTCTGCAGCAATACGGATTCCAGGCCGTGATCGCGCCGAGCTTCGCAGAGATCTTCTATTCGAACGCAATGAACAACCGCCTGCTGCTCGTACCGCTCGCGCGTGACGCAATCGACGCGCTGACGCGCTCGGCGATCGAATCGCCCGGCGCATCGCTCTCGATCGATCTCGATCAACAGACGGTGAGTTCCGCGTCGGGCGAACGCTATGCGTATACGATCTGCGCGCGCCACAAGCGCATGGTCATCGAAGGCATGGACACCGTGGACCTGACGCTCGACTCACTCGCCGCAATCGAAGCCTTCGAACAGTCGCATTTTGTCCGACATCCCTGGGCGCGCGTGATGTAAGCGCCCATCCGTTGCACGCGGTAACCGCTTGCCTGCTCGAGCCATGCCGATTCCCTTCCGACAGAAGAAGGGACGGCTATCCCTTTGCCTCTAGAAAGGAGGAGACACATGAAACGCAAACCGTTATACAAGATTCTCTATGTTCAAGTGCTGGCGGCCATTGTCGCCGGCGTCCTGCTCGGCCATTTCGCGCCGCAAGCCGCGGTCGCGCTCAAGCCGCTCGGCGATCTGTTCATCAAGCTCGTGCGGATGATCATCGGGCCGGTGATTTTCTGCACGGTCGTGACCGGTATCGCGGGCATGCAGGACATGAAGAAGGTCGGGCGCGTCGGCGGCAAGGCGTTGCTCTATTTCGAGCTCGCGTCCACGCTCGCGCTCGCGATCGGTTTGCTCGCCGCGCATGTGCTCGCGCCCGGCAATGGGTTCAATGTCGATCCGTCGACGCTCGATGCGCACGCCGTTTCGAGCTACGCGGCGCAAGCCGCCCACGGCGACGGCTTGGCCGGATTCATTGCACACGTCATTCCCGATACGTTTGTCGGCGCCCTCGTGCATGGCGACATCCTCCCCGTGCTGCTGATCGCGATGCTGTTCGGCACAGCATTGACGCTGACAGGCAAGCCCGCCGAGCCCGTCACGCATTTGATCGAGGCATCGTCCAAAGCGTTCTTTCGCATCGTCGGCATGGTCACGAGTCTCGCGCCGATCGGTGCCTTCGGCGCCATCGCCTTCACGATCGGCCGTTACGGCATCGTCTCGCTGCTGCCGATGTTCAAGTTGATCGGTGCCTTCTATCTCACCGCGTTCCTGTTCGTCGCCGTGGTGCTCGGCATGGTCGCGCGCGTCGCTGGATTCAATCTGTGGCGCTTCCTGGCCTATATTCGCGACGAACTGCTGATCGTCCTCGGCACATCGACGTCCGAAGCGGCGTTGCCGCAATTGATGGAAAAACTCGAACGTCTCGGTTGCCCACGCGGCGTCGTGGGGCTGGTGGTGCCCACCGGTTATTCGTTCAATCTCGACGGCACGAACATCTACATGACGCTCGCGGTGCTGTTTCTCGCACAGGCGACCAACATCCATTTGACGTTCGCGCAGGAAATCGTGCTGCTGCTCGTCACGATGCTGACCTCGAAGGGCGCGGCGAGCGTTGCGGGCGCGGGCTTCATCACGCTCGCCGCAAGCTTGTCCGTTGTGCCGACCGTTCCCGTCAGTGCAATGGTGCTGATTCTCGGTATCGATCGCTTCATGTCCGAATGCAGGGCGCTCACGAACATCATAGGCAACGGCGTGGCAGCGATCGTCGTATCGGCGTGGGAAGGCGAGCTCGATCGGACGAAGCTCGCGGCAACGTTGGGAGACGACGCGCGGACCGGGCGCGGTGCGTCTATCGCGAATCGCGAAGCATCTCAATGAATGGCAACTCTTATATAAGACATAAGACATTTGACGTTGGAGTGGGTTATGACTAAAATCGCGTTCGATGCAGTGTCCCCGAACCGCTGCCGAACGCCTGACAAGCCTTCCCCTTAAATGCCATCTCAGCAGGTCCCCCATGCTTGAAGATCTTCGTGCTCACGTGGCCGCACGCGCCGCGCTCGGTATTCCTCCCCTGCCGCTGACGGCTCAGCAGACCGCCGAGCTGGTGGAATTGCTGGCGAATCCGCCTGCCGGTGAAGAGCAAACCCTGCTCGAGTTGATCACCCACCGTGTGCCCGCCGGCGTGGACGAAGCCGCGCGTGTCAAGGCGGGCTTCCTGGCTGCGGTGGCGAAAGGCCAGACCGCCTGTGCGCTGATCTCTCGCGAGCGCGCCACCGAACTGCTGGGCACGATGCTGGGCGGCTACAACATCCAGCCGCTGATCGAACTGCTGTCCGACACCGAAGTGGGCGCCGTGGCCGCCGGTGCACTGAAAAAAACGCTACTCATGTTCGACCAGTTCCACGACGTGAGGGAGCTGGCCGAACAGGGCAATGCCAACGCCCGGGCCGTCATGCAGAGCTGGGCCGATGCCGAATGGTTCACGAGCCGTCCGGAAGTGCCGCAAAGCCTGACTGTCACCGTCTTCAAAGTTACGGGCGAAACCAACACCGACGACCTGTCGCCGGCCCCGGACGCCACCACCCGTCCGGACATCCCGATGCACGCGCTCGCGATGCTGAAGAACGCCCGTCCCGGCATCACCCCGGAAGAAGATGGCAAGCGTGGCCCGGTCAAGTTCATCGAGTCGCTGAAGGAAAAGGGCCATTTGGTTGCGTACGTGGGTGACGTCGTCGGCACCGGCTCGTCGCGCAAGTCGGCCACCAACTCGGTGTTGTGGTTCACGGGCGAAGACATTCCGTTCGTTCCGAACAAGCGCTTCGGCGGCGTATGCCTGGGCGGCAAAATCGCCCCGATCTTCTACAACACGATGGAAGACGCGGGCGCGCTGCCGATCGAGCTCGACGTGTCGAAGATGGAAATGGGCGATGTGATCGAACTTCGCCCATACGACGGCAAGGCCCTGAAAAACGGCGAAGTGATCGCTGAGTTTCGGGTGAAGTCCGACGTGCTGTTCGATGAAGTGCGCGCCGGCGGCCGCATTCCCCTCATCATCGGCCGCGGACTGACTGCCAAGGCGCGTGAAGCGCTGGGTCTGCCCCCGTCGACGCTGTTCCGCCTGCCGCAGCAGCCGGCCGCTAGCAAAAATGGCTTCTCGCTGGCTCAGAAGATGGTCGGCCGCGCCTGCGGTCTGCCGGAAGGCCAGGGTGTCCGTCCGGGCACGTACTGCGAACCGAAGATGACCTCCGTCGGCTCGCAGGACACGACAGGCCCGATGACCCGCGACGAACTCAAGGATCTGGCGTGTCTGGGCTTTTCGGCCGATCTCGTCATGCAGTCGTTCTGCCACACCGCCGCCTATCCGAAGCCGGTGGACGTGAAGACTCACCAGACGTTGCCGAACTTCATCAGCACGCGCGGCGGCATCGCGCTACGCCCGGGCGACGGCGTGATCCACTCGTGGCTCAACCGCATGCTGCTGCCCGACACGGTGGGCACCGGCGGCGATTCGCACACCCGCTTCCCGATCGGCATCAGCTTCCCGGCGGGTTCGGGTCTGGTCGCTTTCGCGGCTGCCACCGGCACGATGCCGCTGGACATGCCGGAATCGGTGCTGGTGCGCTTCAAGGGCAAGATGCAGCCGGGTGTGACGCTGCGTGATCTCGTCAACGCCATTCCGCTGTATGCCATCAAGCAAGGCCTGCTGACGGTGGCCAAACAAGGCAAGAAGAACATTTTCTCTGGCCGCATTCTCGAAATCGAAGGTCTGCCCGATCTGAAGGTCGAGCAAGCCTTCGAATTGTCGGATGCTTCCGCCGAGCGCTCTGCCGCCGGTTGCACGGTCCACTTGAATAAAGAGCCGATCATCGAGTACCTCAACAGCAACGTCACGCTGCTGAAGTGGATGATCGCCCAAGGCTACCAGGACCCGCGCAGCCTGCAGCGGCGCGTCGCGGCGATGGAACAGTGGCTGGCCGATCCGCAACTGTTGTCTCCCGATGCCGACGCCGATTACGCGGCTGTCATCGAAATCGACTTGGCCGACATCCACGAGCCGATCGTGGCCTGCCCGAACGATCCGGACGATGTGAAGACACTGTCCGATGTGGCGGGCGCCAAGATCGACGAGGTGTTCATCGGCTCGTGCATGACCAACATCGGCCACTTCCGAGCAGCATCGAAGCTGCTCGAGGGCAAACGCGACATCCCGGTCAAGCTGTGGGTGGCCCCGCCGACCAAAATGGACCAGAAGCAGCTGACCGAGGAAGGCCACTACGGCGTCTTCGGCACAGCCGGCGCGCGTACCGAAATGCCCGGCTGCTCGCTGTGCATGGGCAACCAGGCACAGGTGCGCGAAGGCGCGACTGTCATGTCGACTTCCACCCGTAACTTCCCGAACCGCCTGGGCAAGAATACGAACGTGTACCTCGGCTCGGCGGAACTCGCGGCGATCTGCTCGCGCCTGGGCAAAATTCCGAGCCGGGACGAGTATATGGCCGACATGAGCGTGCTCAACGCCGACGGCGACAAGATCTATCAATACATGAACTTCGACCAAATCGAAGATTTCAAGGAAGTCGCCGATACCGTGAAGATGTAACGCGCGCTTTAGGCTACGGCGCGGTATCTGCGTCCGTGGCGCCGCGCGATGGCGCCGCAGGCTGAACGCCTGCGGCGCCATTTTCGTTTGGTGCGGCGCGCCCGGCGAACGAAAGGGGTGGGGGTCTGGAAATGGCGCCGCGCGCCAACTACTCCGGCGTAGAATTGGCAATTTCAGTTGCGTGATGTCAATCTCCAGCAGCGCCAAAGCGCGAGCGCCGCTGTCGGAACGCCTTCGCGGCGCGCGTTTGCGATGACTTCCCGCACCCGCATTCCCGTATATCCGCGCAGACGAAGCCGGAGAGTTCGATGAACGGCGATACCAGGAAGGTCCGATCCGGCTGGATTTACCGTTCCGAGTCCAACGACGGAATAGAACGCATCGAAGCGTTTTTTCGTGGCAACGCGTACTCAATGCATCGGCACGACACGTACGCAATCGGCGTGACCCTCGCCGGCGTCCAATGTTTCCATTATCGGCGCAGCTTGCGCAGCAGCCTGCCGGGACAGACGATGGTCCTGCATCCCGACGAAGCGCACGACGGTCAAGCCGGCACGAACGAGGGATTTCGTTACCGGATGCTGTACGTCCAGCCGGCGGCGATTCAGGAAGTGCTCGGAGGCCAGTCTTTACCGTTCATCGAAGGCGGCGTAACGACCGATCCGCGCTTGTTCGAAGCGACGAAGGCAGCCCTGCGCCAGATGCACCCCGATGCGGAGCCGCTCGAACGCGACGATGCGCTCGCCGGTCTCGCGCTGGCCCTGGATAGCGCATCCGGCGCGCGCTCGATCCGCCCGTCCGCGGATTTCGCGGCGGCGCGGCGCGCGCGAGAATATCTGGATGCATCGTGCACCCGCACCGTTACGCTCGATGAGCTTGCCGCAGTCAGCGGACAGGATCGATGGAGCCTCTCGCGCGATTTCAGAGCCTTTTACGGCACGAGTCCCTATCGCTATCTCGTCATGCGCCGGCTCGAAGCGGCGCGCGCGATGATGACATGCGGCGTTTCCCTCGTGGATACTGCAGCCGCGACCGGCTTCGCCGACCAGAGCCATATGACGCGACATTTTCGCAGCGCATACGGAATCCCTCCCGCACGTTGGCTCGCGATGATGGGCGGTCCGCGCGACGGCTAGCGCAGGCGTGCACAATCGTTCAAGACAATCGCCGGTAGCAGGCTTAAGCTTCGTTCCAGACATCACTGGAACGGAGCAATCATGCACGACGATTCTCAGCTCGCGCCCGAGCAGCGCGGCCAATACACGCCGATCAATCTCCTCGACAAGATTCGTCAGCTCGACGGTCACTGGCAGCCACGCGTCGTTGCCGAGATGAACGACTATCAGTTCAAGGTCGTGAAGATAGTCGGCGATTTCGTCTGGCACCGGCATGCCGACACCGACGAAACGTTTATCGTTCTCGACGGTCACTTGCGCATCGACTTTCGCGATCGCTCGATCGAGTTGCATCCCGGCGAAATGGCGGTCGTTCCGAAGGGAGTCGAGCACAAGCCGTATGCCGAATCCGAAGTGAAGTTGCTGCTGATCGAACCGCGCGGCGTCGTCAACACGGGCGATACGACCAACGAAAGGACGGCCGAAAACGACGTATGGATTTGAGCGGCGCCATGCGAATGCCGGTGCCCGTCGTCCGCGAAGCCGTTTTTCCCGCTGATACGCGCAGCCTCGTCGCGGTGATCCGCGAGTATGTCCGCTGGCTGGACATGGACTTGTCGTACCGCGGATTCGATGCCGAGATGGACGCGTTCGAACACATGTATACGCTGCCCTCCGGCATGTTCTTCGTCGCGGACGCCGGCGGCGAACTCGCCGGTTGCGCCGGGCTGCTTCGTTGTACGGCACAGACTGCGGAAATCAAGCGACTCTATGTTCGCGAAACATTCCGCGGGTTATCGCTCGGCGAAACGCTGGTTACGTGCGTGATCCGGAAAGCGAAGGCATTGGGATTCTCGACGCTGGTTCTGGACTCGGTTCCGCAAACCCGTTTCGCACAGCGCATTTACGAGCGATTGGGCTTCGTCGATACGGCGCCGTACTACGAAAATCCGGTCGAAGGCACCCGGTTTCTTGCGCTCGATCTCTGATGGCGGCGCGGCCGATGTGTCACTCGCATCGGCAATTTTCAGTCGATCTCCAACGCGCTCGTCAATGGATTGGCCAATCAATTTTTCACAACCGCTCGAGCCGGCGAGCACGATATATTGCTGCACTATGCTGCCTCCAGCCAATCACGGAGCCAACGATGATCCGAGTGCCGTGCATACGAAAGCTTCACCCCGATGAAGTCATTGCCTATGTAGACCCGCTGGCGGAACTGCTGATCGACTGCGTCGAGGGCGGTGCATCCGTAAGCTTCATGTTGCCGATTTCCAGGAAGACGGCGGTGGACTTCTGGAGGCAAGTCGCCGAAGGTGTAGTACGCCGGGAGCGGATACTCCTCATTGCGCAGGACGAGGATGGTCGTGTCGTCGGCACTGTGCAATTGATCACTGCCTTGCCCGAGAACCAGCCTCACCGCGCAGACGTCGCAAAGATGCTGGTTCACCGTGGCGCAAGGCGCCGAGGCATCGCGGCTCGCTTGATGGCTGCGGTCGATGACGCCGCGCGAGAGGCCGGCAAATCGGTTCTCGTACTCGATACAGTCACGGGCGGCGATGCGGAAAGACTTTACGAACGCGCAGGCTGGCAGCGAGTCGGTCATGTCCCGAACTACGCGCTCATGCCCGATGGCAGGTACTGCGGAACGACTTTCTTCCACAAGCAATTGCCCTGAATGGGCCGCTATTCCAGCCCGACAGGCATGTCTCGGATCGGTTTTGGAGGAAGCTACAGCGGCAACCGCTGACGCAAGGCTACACAGCGTCGAATGGCGCAAGCCTGACATTCGGTCTTAGAAACAGGCGAACGCGCCGCGAGGACGACGTTCCCTCGTTAGCATCTAGCGATTCGCAGACCTCCACTTGGCCTATACCGCGCTATGCAGGCGGACGACGGCCGGCAGCCGTGCCGCAACGGCATCTGCACAGATAGTCCGGTAGGGAGGTGATTGATAAAGTTATGATCGGGTGATAACATCCATGCAAACGAACGCGCGCGATCCCGGCCTTGACACGCTGCTTTACCTCGATGGAGAAACGCTTGTCGTGGATTCCGGCGGCACGTGTTGGGTTAAGTTCGCGGTGAGGCCGTGCGCCGTGACGGCTGAACGCCCTCAGGGGCTTAGGTATTCGCTGACGCTCCATGACGAGGCAGGCTCTCGTCTCTTGGGCTTTGATAACGCGCACCCCATCCGCGAGGGCTCAGGACCGGGAGCGCGTACGCGCATCGAATATGACCACAAGCATCATGGCCCCCAGGTTCGTTTCTATTCCTACGAGGACGCCGGGAAGTTGCTGGCGGATTTCTGGGTCGAAGTTGAAGCGATTCTCGCGAGAAGGAGCAGTCAGCATGAGTAGAGCCAACGTCCTGAAGGTCGGGATTGCGTCATTGGAGCAATACAAAGCTCGGACGATGGCAATCGCCCGAGGCGACTATGTGCCCAACCCGGATGAGCCCAAAGTCTGGTTCCAGTCGCTCGAAACGCTGGCGCAGGTGCTTTCCGACAGAAACCGCTCGTTGCTTGCGTTGATCGCCGAGACGAAGCCCGCGTCACTGAGCGAACTCGCGGAGCGCTCGGGCCGTGCAAAATCCAATCTATCACGGACGCTTCGGACAATGGAGCGATACGGCCTCGTTCGTTTCGAAGAAGGCGAGGGTCGAGAAGTGGCGCCGCGCGTCAACTACTCGGGCGTGGAGCTGGAAATGTCGTTCGCATGATGTCGGTGGCAACTGCATGAACGTCGAGACGCGGATTGCCGTGGACCTCATCGTCATTTCAACGCCGAAGGACATATGAAAGTCATACGCGCTAGTTGAGCGCGACGAACCGCTATACCAACCACTTCCGCAACGCCTCCCACGCCCTGAACTTCTGCGCATAAGGCAGAGCCGCATACGCCGGACTGCTCGACGGCAGCTTTATAAGATCCAGCGACACTCGACTCTCGGCCAACGCCTGCATGCCGATCTTCGCCGCCGTCCCGCCGTTAAACGCGACCGCGACAAGATTCGGCAACGCAGCTACAAGCGCCGCAAGGTCGTTCGTGGCGTGATCGTGAATGCGGCTATCCAGACTGCTGAGCTTGCCCCGAAAAGCGATTCCCTTACTGAGCGTTTAAACTCAAGCAAGGAGAGTCAAGAAGATGAGCAAGACGACGCGGGCGCGCTACACGCTCGAATTCAAGCTGGAAGCGGTTCGGCTGGTCAAAGCCGGTCAGAGCGTTGCGGCGGTGGCCACGACATTGGACGTGCCGGCACAGTCGATTTCCCACTGGTAGAGGGCTGAGCAGGAAGGCAAGCTTGGCGGGGCCGGCACGAAGCCGGTGAGCGCGGAGCAAATGGAGTTGTCGAGACTTCGCGCCGAAGTGGCGCGCCTGAAGATGGAGCGCGACATCCTAAAAAAGGCCTGTGCGTACTTCGCGAAGGACTCGACGTGAAGTACGCCCTTCATCGAACGCAATCGCCATCACTGGCCGATTTCGGTGTGATGCGAAGTGCTCGATGTGAGCCCCAGCAGCTTTCATCAGCGGCGGCAACGTGTCGCTCAGAACAAGCCGAACCGAGGCCGCATGAGCAACAACGCACTGCTGGCGCACATCAAGGCGATTCACGCGGAGGTCAAGGGCGAGTACGGTTGGCCGCGCATGTGGAAAGAGCTGGTTGCGCGCGGCGTACGCGTGAGCAAAGAGCGAGTTCGCAAGCTGATGGCGCAGCACGGTATCCGCGCACGGCACAAGCGCAAGTTCATCGCGACGACGAACTCGAACCACAACCTGCCGGTCGCGCCAAACCTGTTGGAGCGCAACTTCACGGCGACAGCGCCGAATCAGGTCTGGACGAGCGACATCACGTATGTGGCGACGGCCGAAGGCTGGCTGTACCCCACGCCCTACACGTCTTGGCGTAAGGCACGCCGCATATGCTGGGCCACGAATTCCAAAAACGTCATGCATCGATGAGGCAGCATCACCGACTTTTCCTCCATCGTTGCGATGGTCAATGGCGTCGGCGCTGGACTTCCAACGGATGCATGGCGAGAATCTCAGCCCAGTCTTGGCCGCCGTATGTGATGCCTGCGAACGTAACCGTCGACGCCAAGTCATCCACGGCGTATGCGAGGATGGTCTCGCCTTCGATGTTCCACGTTCGAAGCCCGGCCATTAGGTCACCCTGACTGGTGCCACGATTCGGAAATGTGGCGAACTTTTCGCACGTATCGAACACTTGGGACCTGTAGCGATCGATTGAAGCATCGGAGCGATCATGGTCGGCCATGTAGAACTCTATGTTCTGAAGCATTTCGTAGAACGACTGCAAGTACTGAACTTTATACTTCCTCACCCAGTGGATCCCGATTTATTCCCACGATGTTTGCGGCGATCATGATTCAGCTTTTCCTCGATCTGCTCCCTGGTCATCGCAGTTCCCGGGTTGGCTTTGTATTGGAGGTAGGCAGGGACCACATTCTCGGCTAGCCATTGCCGAACAGCCTTGTCCCGCTCCTTCAGCAGCCGAAGCCCGTCTCTGATCACCTCGCTGTCGCTGTTGTAGTCACCGCCTGCGGTTTGCTCGCGGACGAAGTCGAGCAGTTCAGGCGTCAATGTAATCGTCAACCGTTCGCTAGCCATGGTTAGCCCCTATCCGTTGCAGTATGACACTATCATACACCGGTAGGACCGGCCCCATGGGTGGGATCAGTGCTCGATGAATGTTGCCCCGAGCTGTCCGCGCCGGGGGGACAGCGCCACCCTATCACCGTATACATCTCAAAACCAGGAGCAAAGGAATCCCACGGACCCAGGTCGACGAGCAGGATTTCAGAATCACTGGTTTGGAATTTTGGAGAGGCGCGCCTCTGGATGTATCAGGACGTATTCGGGCGAGTACACTCCCGAACTGCGCAGAGAACCGTCTTTCGGCGGCCAGCGACTAACGATCGCCAGACCAGGCGCTTGTTACTCGCCTCTGTACCGACTGTCTAAAGTATTCCCCGATACCGTCGTTAACGTCGAATAACCAAGAGGGGCGGTACCCCGGTTTGAATCGAAATACAAGGCAGAGCTATGAAAATTCGACATTTGAGTGTCTACCTGATCGCTGCAGTCGGCCTTGCTGGATGTGCAAGTCCGTATGTTCCACCGACATCGGGGGCCACGGCACAGCTCACTTTCAAGAAATATAAGGATTCGACTACCGGCATTCAAATCTACGACCAGGCCGAAACATGCGCTTCGCGACATAACATCGCGCTGCTTCGTTCCGATTTGGAGAAGAGCATTGTCGTGAAAGCTGATGCCCCGCTATCCATTACGATGAGCGTAGATAAAGCAGTCATCCCGTTGCCGGTTGGCTTCGTCGTTCGAGGATGCAACCCAACCGTGACGTTCGTTCCCGAAAACGGCGTTTCCTATACGGCCGAATTGATAACAGAACACGACATGTGCTCAATCAGGATTGAGCAGCTTAGCTCCATCCAGACGACCAGCGATGTACCGAAAAGCGCCGTTAGAAACAGGAAGTGGAAGCGCGGCTTCGACGAAGGTTCATCGTTTTGTGACTGAATCGGCAGGGAACCCGCCTGCGCAAACGCCAGCCACGATTTCCGAATCCCCGGTTCGGAAATCGGCAGCGCCAGCGTGACGCGAGATAGCGATGGCGGTACGCTCCCATACATTGCAAAATTGTCTCCGCGCTGAGGAGACAATTCAATTCGAACGAAGCTACCCCAACAACCACTTCCGCAACGCCTCCCACGCCCTTAATTTCTCGGCATAAGGCACCGCGGCGTACGCTGGGCTACTCGAAGGCAGCTTGACGAGATCGAGCGACATACGCGTTTCCACCAACGCTTGCATCCCGATCTTCGCGGCCGTGCCGCCATTGAAAGCAACAGCCGCAAGATTCGGCAGCCCAGCCAAATCATTCGTCGCATGATCGCGAATGCGGCTATCGAGACTCCCCTCGCGTTTTGCCTTCGCAATCACGTCCCACAGCCCCACGCGATGATCGAGCAGCGCTTGCAGCCGCGCCTCGTACTCCATGCCCGGCAGCGCCACGCCAATCACGTCCCCCATCAAATGCCAAAACCGATTGTGGTTTTGGTCAATTTGACATCCGCTCAGCCCGGGCCATTGAACCGCATTCAGCCGACGGCAGCCTCAGCCGCTTCCTGGTCCACCGGCGGCGTGTGAGTCAGCCGAATTTGCTCGATCATCCTCGTCAACACGTCGAAGGCCGTTTCGGGCGTGGCCTGCGTTGGGGTTGGCTTGTTCGGGTTTTGATGAGCGATCCAATCACGATATTGTTTGATCTGCTTCACCTGTCCGACTAGATCGGCTTCGACTTCGCCCTTGAAGAGGTCGAGAATTTCGCCAAATCTCCAGTATTCGACCTCACTCCCGAATTTCTCCGCCAGCTTGGCCGAGTACTGCTGCGGGTATCCCTCGGCAAGCAGACGGTTCGCTGTCTGTAGATGCTCGATGACAAATCGCTCGAACGTTGCAAACAGCGCCAAGATGGCGAGGTCAGCAGCCTGTTTTGCCGCGTCTTGAAGTACCGTGTTTGCTTCCTCCTCAGTGGCTCCGATGAACTGAGTGCGACGGATAAGCTCCTCGTGCTGGACTTGAATAGTGCGTGTAGCGACCTTGAAGCAATCGCTCGCTACAGAGAACGCCTTATAGACTGGAGCGAGCGGGTTGTCAGAATTCATAATCGGAGACGTCCGTAAGCAAGTCGAGGAACAGAGTTTCTTCGACGCGTTTCGCTCGTCGGACTGTCGCCTCAATCCAGTACCAACCGTCTCCGTCAACGCCAGGAAGCATCGGCATCGATGATGAGCGTGTGGCTTTCCCCGCTACAACGGTTTGTTCAGAAATCACCGGACCTTTGCCAACATAGAAAAGGAACGCATGCCTCGTCACTCGGCCAACTAGGTCGATTCTTCCTTGCGCGCCAATAATCCTAGATCCAACCGGCATGATCTTCGCGACTGGCATACCGTCCGTCGAAATCGCGAGGGTTGGCACATCATATTCGGCCATTCGCTCTTCCCTGAGCGTCACGACACCTCTTTCGACGGCCAGACCATGCCTTTCACACCATCCCCTCGCTTCTATCAGGAAAGTCTCAACGCGTTGCACATACTCTTCGGGGGAGAAGAGCAAGGGTTCCTGTTTGGGCTCGGTCACTGTTGATCCTGTATATCGTCACAATGCGCGCACGGTGGCTTTTCGGCACCTGTTGCGCCGCTCACAATGATGCATATCGATGCGGCGTGGCGAGGCTTTCATCGGCACCCGCGCTCTAGAGATCAGCCTACCACCGAATTCATCTCGAAACCCCGTAGCAGAGAACCCGCGGACTCGTGTCGAGCGAGCAGGATTTCCGAATCGTTGATTCGGAATTTCAGGGAAACCGCACAACCAGATCTATCACGAGATATCACCGAGCGAGCAAACACTCTCCGCGCTGCGGAGAGAATCGCCTTTCGGCTACGCTACGCCGTTAACCACTTACGCAACGCCTCCCAGGCCCTCAACTTCTCGGCATAAGGCACGGCCGCATAAGCCGGACTGCTCGACGGCAGCTTGATGAGGTCCAGCGACGGGCGGCTTTCCGCCAACGCCTGCATCCCGATTTTCGCCGCCGTGCCTCCGTTGAACGCAACAGCAGCAAGGTTCGGCAACGCGGCCACGAGCGCGGCAACGTCATTCGTCGCATGATCTCGAATGCGGCTATCGAGACTTCCCTCGCGCTTCGCCTTCGCAATCACATCCCAGAGGCCGACTCGATGATCGAGCAGCGCCTGCAATCGCGCCTCGTACTCCATCCCCGGCAGCGCCACGCCAATCACATCCCCCATCAAATGCCAAAACCGATTCTGCCGATGCGCGTAGTACTGCCCCTGCGCGAGCGATACCTCACCCGGCAGACTACCGAGCACGAGTACGCGGGTCGCGTCATCAACCACCGGAGCAAATGAGCGCTTGAACGTCACGACATCGATGGATCGAGCAACGCTGAGCGCGACCGCCGCCCGAGGCATTCCCAAAGCGCCGGCAGCATGCACTCGGTCACCATCAGCGGTGCGTCCTGACGCATGAATACGGAACGACGCGCGACAAGCGCGTGCGGCGCCGGACCGGCAATCGCTCGGCAAGCCAGCGTGAAAAGCGGATGGCGGCCAGTGAGCCGCGCGCTCGCGAGCGCCGAGCGCGAAACGTCGCGATCGCTGTACAAGAGCTCGGCAAGCGGGCGCGTACGCAACCGGCGCATCGATTGCCATATACCGCGGCTGGCAGCGAGCGGCGCGATGCTGTGCGCCACGACGAACGGCACGCCGCCCACTTCGAGCACGACCTCACGCACCCACACCGGCGAACGCGGCGCAATGCCGAGCGCGGCGTGCTCGTCAGGCCACGCTTGCGCAACCGTTTCGCGCGTGACGCGTACGGCGACCTCGCCAAGCGTGCGCAAATGCGCGGTCAGAGAACCGCCGCGCGTCAACCAGTCCTTCTGATCGGGCGAGCATATCGGGCGCGGCGCGAGCCCCCACCGGGCGCCCGCGGCGCGCGACCGAAGCAAGCGCTGCACTGCCTCCGGCATCACCGCGCAAGCAAGAGCGCGTTAGTGCGCTTCACGAAGCTCGCCGGATCCTCCAGCGCGCCCCCCTCCGCCAGCACAGCCTGATCGAACAGCAGATGACACCAATCGCCGAAATCCGCATGCTCGGTCGAAAGCTGCTTCACGAGCGCGTGCTCGGGGTTGACCTCGAGGATCGGATGAAACTCCGGGGCTTGCTGTCCCGCCGCCTTCAGCATGCGCTGAAGGTAGCCGCTCATCTCGCCCTCGTCGGCGACGAGACACGTAGGCGAATCGGTCAGACGGAACGTCAGCCGGACATCCTTCGCCTTGTCCTTGAGCACTTCTTTCATCCTCTCGACGAGCGGCTTCATCGTCTCGCTCAAAGCCTCGTGCGCCTTTTTCTCCTCGTCGTTGAATGCATCGAGGTCCAAATCGCCACGCGCAACGCTCACGAGCGGCTTGCCCTCGAACTCCGTGAAATAGGCCAGCGCCCACTCGTCGACGCGATCCGACAGCAACAGCACTTCGATGCCCTTCTTGCGGAACACTTCGAGATGCGGACTGTTCTTCGCGGCCTGCCAGCTCTCGGCGCTGACGTAATAGATCTTCGACTGGTCGGGCTTCATCCGCGAGACATACTCGGCAAGCGAAACGGTCTGTTCCGCCGAATCCGTGTGCGTCGTGGCAAAGCGCAGCAGCTTGGCGATGCGCTCGCGGTTCGCGAAGTCCTCGCCGAGGCCTTCCTTCAGCACCTGGCCGAATTCCTTCCAGAACGTAGCGTATTTCGCCTTGCCTTCCTCGGTCTCGGCGTTCGCGAGCTCCTCGAGCATCGAGAGGACGCGCTTGGTCACGCCCTCGCGAATCGAACGCACGTCCCGGCTTTCCTGAAGAATTTCACGCGATACGTTGAGCGGCAGATCGCTCGAATCGACGACGCCCTTGATGAAGCGCAGATACGACGGCACCAACTGTTCGGCGTCGTCCATGATGAACACGCGCTTCACATAGAGCTTCAGGCCGCCGCGACGCTCGCGGTTCCAGAGATCGAACGGCGCGTGCGACGGCACGTAAAGCAGCTGCGTGTACTCGCTGCGCCCCTCGACCCGGTTGTGCGTCCATGCGAGCGGGTCCTGATGATCGTGCGAGAGATGCTGATAGAACTGCGTGTATTGCTCGTCGGTGATCTCGCTTTTGGGCCGGCTCCAGAGCGCGCTGGCCTGGTTCACGGTCTCGTCCTCGTCCTTCTCGACCGTCTCGCCCTTTTCCGAATCCCACTCCTCCTTTTTCATGAGGATCGGCAGCGCCACGTGGTCGGAATACTTGCGGATGATCGAGCGCAGACGGTGGCCGGACAGCAATTCATCCTCACCTTCGCGCAAGTGAAGCGTGATCGTCGTGCCGCGCGCGGGGCGCTCGATCGTTTCGACCGAGAAATCGCCCTCGCCCGCGCTCGTCCAGCGCACACCCTCCGCGGCCGGCAGCCCCGCGCGGCGCGTCTCGACCGTTATCTTGTCGGCAACGATGAAGCCCGAATAGAAACCGACACCGAACTGGCCGATGAGCGCCGCGTCTTTTTGCTGATCGCCCGAGAGGTTCGCAAAGAATTCCTTCGTCCCCGAGCGGGCGATCGTGCCGAGGTGCGAGATCGCCTCGTCGCGGCTCATGCCGATCCCGTTATCGTCGATCGTGATCGTCCTCGCCGTCTTGTCGAACGACACGCGAATGCGCAGATTCGGATCGTCCTCGAAAAGACCGCTGTTCGCGATCGCCTCGAAGCGCAGCTTGTCGGCCGCATCCGACGCATTCGAAATCAGCTCGCGCAGAAAGATTTCCTTGTTGCTGTACAGCGAATGGATCATCAACTGCAGGAGCTGCTTCACTTCCGCCTGGAAGCTCATGGTTTCTTGTGCCATGCTCTCGATTCCCTATTTCTCGTCAGTAACGGTTGGACACTCATCGGCTGCGGGCCACACGCGCAGCAAGGCGCATTCCCCGGCGCGCACCGCGGCAACGCCAGGCGGTGCTGGCAATTCGCCGCGAACGGCCGCTCAAATGGGGGCGGCCTGTGCCGTTTTCAAGACCCTGGCCGGGCGTCGGCCGTCCAGGTAGCCGGACAGAAAACCCGGCAGCGCGGGATCGCCGCAATTGGCTACGTTAAAACGCATCCAGGTCGTCGGCGATTGATGCGGCGAAAAAAGACTACCCGGCGCAAGCAAAAACCCCACCTCCTGCCCCGCCGCGGCCAGCGCATCGGAATCGACTCCGGTGTCCGCCCACAGGAACATGCCGGCCGCCGGCATCGTGAACAGCGAGAGGCCGGCGGCTTCGAGCATCCGCGCGCACTTGTCGCGCACGCCGTCGAGCCGCCCGCGAAGACGCTCGACATGCCGGCGGTAGTGCCCCTCGGTCAGTATTTTGTAAAGCAAACGCTCGTTGAGCTCGGGCGTGGCCATCCCGACGAGCAGTTTTTGATCGGCGAGCGTTTGCGAGAGATCGGCCGATGAAGCAATGAATCCGACGCGAAGATTGCCCGTCAGCGTCTTCGAAAAGCTGCCGAGATAGATGACGCGCCTCAATTGATCGAGGCTCGCCAGCCGCGTCGCCGGATAGCTCGGCGGACACAGATCGCCGTAGACGTCGTCCTCGACGACGATGAAATCGTACGCCTCCGCGAGCCGCAGAATGCGAAACGCCTGAGCCGGTGTCAGCGACGTCCCGGTGGGGTTGTGCAGCACCGAATTGATGACCAGCATCTTCGGCCGCCAGGTGGCGACGAGCGTTTCCAGCGCATCGATATCGGGTCCGTTCGGCGTGTAGGGCATCCCGATGAGCCGCGCGCCTTGCGAGGCAAAGCGCCCGAACATCTGGAACCAGGCCGGATCGCCCACGATCACCGGGTCGCCCGGTTGGATATAGACGCGCGCGATGAGATCGATCGCCTGCGTAATCCCCGATACGAGGACGATCTGCTCGGGCGCCGCGCCGATTTCGAGTTCCTCGAGACGCGTCTGCAATTGCTGGCGCAGCGGCAAGAAGCCTTGCGCCGTGCCGTTGCCGAGCCATTGCGTCGGGCTTTGGCGGCCGAGCGTGCGCAACGCCCCCGCCATGAGTTCGCCGTCCAGCCAGCGAGTCGGCAAGTACCCGAGCCCCGGGCCTTTTTCCGGCGTGCTGGTTTGCACGGTAACGCGCAGCAGCCAGGCGACATCGATCGGGCTGGGCGGCCGCGCTTCCCGCAACGTGGTGCCGGATTGCTGGCGCTGGAAATCGGGCGTTCCAGACGAACGCTCCCGCACATAGAAGCCCGAGCCTCGCCGCGATTCGAGATATCCCTGCGCCACGAGCCGCTCGTACGCCTCCACGACGGTAAAGCGCGACACGCCCTTGTCCTGAGCCAGCTTGCGGATCGACGGCATGCGCATGCCGGGGCGGAACACGCGCTCCTCGACACGTCGACGCGCCCATTGAACCAGCTGTTCGACGAGCGTGAGCTGCGAGGCGCCGTGCGGCGCGGGGATGAGATCGAGAGGGACGGACATGGCGGGATCCGAACTGTACAGAAAAGTATCGAAGCGATTGTACCGTTACTGTGCAGGCCACGCCGATTAAAGTGAAGCACAATCCGTTTTTTCGGCTGTCGAACCGTCCGTCGCTATCGCGCACCGTTTCCGCATGATGTCTGCCACCGCACTCGAACTCGACCACCTGATCGTCGCAGCCCGCACCCTCGAGGACGGCGCGCGCCACGTCGCCGAAACGCTCGGCGTCGAACCGGTCGCCGGCGGCGCCCACGCACGGATGGGCACGCATAACAGGCTGCTGGGCCTTTTCGGCACGGTGTATCTCGAAGTCATCGCTGTCGATCCCGAGGCGCAACGCCGCAGCGAACCGGCGAACGAGCGGCGTCCCCGCTGGTTCTCGCTCGACGACGACGCGATGAAGGCTCGTCTCGAGGCGGGCCCGTTTCTCGCCCATTGGGCCGTGCGCGTCGTTCGTCCGAAAGATCTCGGGCGCTGGCAAGCGCAATACCCGTCGAGAATCGCGCCCGTCATGCCGATGTCCCGCGGCGAGCTCACCTGGCGGCTGACGGTCCCCGATGACGGCAGCTTTCCCAGTTGGCAAGGCGCGGGCGACGGCGTGCTGCCGACTTTGATCCAGTGGGACACCACCGCGCATCCGGCCGGTCGGCTACCCGCCACCGACCTCGCGCTGCGTGCGCTCAAGGCGCGGCATCCGCGCCCGGCGCCGATCCGGGAGCAACTGGCATGGCTGGGCGTCGGCCACTTGATCGAACTCGACGACGCGCCGGCTGACGCGCCAGCACTCGCGGCCGAAATCGAAACACCCGCCGGCACGCGCCTGCTGCGTTGAGCGACACGCTCGCGGCGCCGAGCAGCGCACGCCGGGCGCTGCGGCGAGAGCGGCAATAGATGCACCCGATGCAATCGACAAAATCGACTCAGGAATCCCGTCCTCAATGAACACCCGCGAATCGAATGGCATGCTGCTCGGCCTCGTCGGCGTCATCGTCTTCAGCCTGACGCTGCCGATGACCCGCATCGTCGTGCAGGAATTTCACCCCCTCCTGAACGGTCTCGGCCGCGCGCTCGCCGCAGCGGTGCCCGCCGGTGCGCTCCTCGCCTGGCGTCGCGAGCGGCTGCCCAATCGCGCCGAACTGCGCAGCCTGTTCATCGTGGCGCTCGGCGTCATCGTCGCATTTCCGGTGTTTTCGGCGTGGGCGATGAAAAGCGTTCCCGCCTCGCACGGTGCGCTCGTCGGGGGCTTACAGCCGCTTTTCGTGGCGCTTTATGCGGCGTGGCTTTCGCATGAACGGCCCTCGCCCGCTTTCTGGGCCAGCGCGGCGCTCGGCAGCGCGCTCGTCGTCGCGTTCGCGCTCCATGCCGGCGGCGGGGCGCTGCGGGCCGGCGACGGGCTGATGCTCGTTGCCGTCGCCATCGGCGCGCTCGGCTATGCGGAAGGTGCCCGGCTCGCGCGCCACATGGGCGGTTGGCAGGTGATCTGCTGGGCGCTCGTCGTAGCGGCGCCGTTTCTCGTCATCCCCGTCGGCGGGCTGGCCTGGCGGCAACATCTGATACACCCGGCGCCTTTTGCGCTCGCGACCTGGCTCGCGTTCGGCTATGTCGCGCTCTTCTCCCAATTCATCGGCTTTTTCGCCTGGTATGCGGGACTCGCCATGGGCGGCACCGCACGCGTGGGCCAAGTGCAGTTGCTGCAGATCTTCTTTACGATCGCTTTCTCCGCGCTCTTTTTCGGCGAATCGGTGCAGCCGTCGACCTGGCTTTTCGCGGCCGCCGTCATCGCGACCGTGCTCGTGGGCCGCAAGGCCGCCGTACGGACGGCCGCGCCGCGAGCACGCGCCGGGCTGCGACTGGAGCGATAATCGCGTCTTTTGCCGCGCGAGTCCGTCGAGACGACGCATTCGCTCCGGCTTTGCGCCCCGCCATCGTGCGCCGCCCGATTGGCCCATTTTTTTCAAGCCCACTCATCGACCATTCCAAGGAGACTTTCATGGACCACAGCGATATGCCGCAACGCGACTGGCAGCTTTCCGAGCGAGCCCGCAAGCTGACGAGTTCGGCCATCCGCGAAATCCTGAAAGTCACCGAGCGGCCCGAGGTCATTTCGTTTGCGGGCGGCCTGCCGGCACCCGCCACCTTCCCGGCCGAGCGCATTCGCGAAGCGACCGATCGCGTGCTGCGCGAGGCGCCGGCCGCGGCACTGCAGTACAGCGCGACGGAAGGTTTCATGCCGCTGCGGGAGTGGGTCGCCGCGCGTCTGTCGACGAGCAATGCAACGATTCGTCCGTCGCAGGTACTGATCACGACGGGCTCTCAACAGGCGCTCGATCTGCTCGGCAAAGTGCTGATCGATCCGGCCAGCCCGATTCTCGTCGAAACTCCGACTTATCTCGGCGCGCTGCAGGCGTTCTCGCTTTACGAGCCCCACTGCGTGCAGGTACCGACCGACGATCACGGTCTCGTTCCGCAGAGCCTGACGCCGGCGCTCACGCAGGGCGCGCGCCTGCTCTACGCGCAACCGAACTTTCAGAATCCGACAGGCCGGCGCCTGCCGCTCGAGCGGCGCGTCGCGCTCGCCGAGTTCGCGCGCGCGAGCAAATTCCCCGTCATCGAGGACGATCCCTACGGCGCGCTCGATTACGCGGGTTCGCCCTTGCCGACGATGTTGTCGATGGCGCCCGATCACATCGTCTATTGCGGCACGTTCTCGAAGGTGCTCGCCCCCGGATTGCGGCTCGGCTACATCGTCGCGCCTGAAGACCTTCACTTCAAACTCGTGCAGGCCAAGCAGGCCACGGATCTCCATACGCCAACGCTCACTCAGCGCATCGTTCACGAAGTCGTGAAGGACGGCTACCTCGACGAGCAAATCCCGGCCGTGCGCGCGCTTTATCGCGATCAATGCGAGGCGATGCTGGCCTCACTCGCCCGGCACATGCCCGACGGCGTCAGCTGGAATCGTCCCGAAGGCGGCATGTTCATCTGGGTGACACTGCCCGCTGGCATCGATACCATGGCACTGCTCGAGCACGCCGTTGCCGCGAATGTCGCATTCGTGCCGGGCGCGCCGTTTTTCGCGGGCGACCCGCAACACCATACGTTGCGGCTGTCCTTCGTCACCGTCCCGCCCGCGCGCATCGACGAGGGCGTGGCGCGCCTGGCGGCGCTGATCCGGGAACGCATCTAGTCCGAGCTCGCTCGCTTGGCTCATTCAACTTTCCAGACTCTTCGAGGACACTTCTCATGGCACAACACAACGTCTACGACACGCTGAAGACACTGAACATCGAATTGCCGACAGCCGGCGCACCGGCCGCCGCCTATGTCATGTGCGCGCAAACGGGCAACACGGTCTACGTTTCCGGCCACATCGCGAAAAAGGACGGCAAACCGTGGGTCGGCAAGCTCGGCTCGAACATGGCGACCGAGGAAGGCAAGGCAGCCGCACGCTCGATCGCCATCGATCTGATCGCGACGCTGCATACGCACCTCGGCGACCTGAACCGCATCAAGCGCATCGTCAAGGTGATGAGCCTCGTCAACTCGACGCTCGAATTCACGGAGCAGCACATCGTCACCAACGGTGCGTCGGAACTCTTCGTCGAAGTGTTCGGCGAGGCGGGCAAGCACGCGCGTTCGGCATTCGGCGTCGCGCAAATTCCGACCGGCGCCTGCGTCGAAATCGAACTCGTCGCGGAGCTCGCATAACGCAAAGGAGGCCGTATGAGTGCGCGCCGCGTTCGCTTTAAACAGGTCGACGTCTTTTCGGATGTGCCGTTCAAGGGCAACGCGCTCGCCGTCGTATTCGATGCCGATGGGCTCGACGCCGACGAGATGCTGGCCATCGCCCGATGGACGAATCTCTCGGAAACGACGTTCCTGCTCGAGCCGACCGAACCCTCCGCCGACTACTACGTACGCATCTTCACGCCCGCGGGGGAGTTGCCGTTCGCCGGCCACCCCACCCTCGGCACCGCGCACGCGCTGGTGGAGAGCGGCTACGTCCCGCGTACCGCGGGCCGGCTCGTGCAGCAGTGCGGCGTGGGACTCGTCGAGATCGAAGATCGGGCGCCGGGCGTGCGAGCCTTCGCCGCCCCGCCCGCACGCATTACGCCGCTGCCGGAGACCGAGTTCGCGGCGCTGCGGGAAGCGCTCGGCACGAGGGAGGATGAGATCGATTTCACTCGCGTCCCACCGAGCGCCGTCGACAATGGCGTCCGGTGGCTGACCGTCGGGTTGACCTCACCGGAGCGCTGCGTGACCGTCAAGCTCAACCCGTCCGCGCTTTCTCATATCGTGCAACGCGCGGGCATGAAAGGGCTCACCCTCTATGCAGCCCATCCCGCGGGCGGTCCGGCATCCTACGAGATGCGCTGCATCGTCATGGACGACGAGCTTTCGATCTATGAGGATCCCGCCACCGGCAGTGCGAATGCGGGGCTGGCAAGCCTCTTCTCTTCGCGCGACGCGCGGCCCGGCGACCGTTACACGGTCCGGCAAGGCGTCGCGATCGGCCGGGCCGGCCGTGTCTTCGTCGATTACGACGATGCCCGAGGCAAGACATGGATCGGCGGGGCATCGACGACGGTCGTCGACGGCACGATTTCAGTGCGCTGACTATTCCCCTCCCCCGCGCCGGCGCCTGCCCGCCGGCCGCACAGCGCACCTCGTGGGCGCGCCCGGTCACCGCTTCCGAAAGCGGCCGGCGCGCACCCCAGAGCCAATCGGCTAAGCTCTGCGGAAATCATGCCTGGATAGTCAAACGTTTACCCGATTAACGGACGCTATCCTAATCCTGATCCATTCAGTAATATCCTCCTGACGACTGCCCACGAGGGTGCGACTTCCATTGATGACCTGACAGCGCCGCGGCCAAGCCCCGGGGCACGATGCTCGCCATGCAGCCAACCATGAACCTGTCGACCCTGCCAAACGGTGCCTGCAGTCCTTCGAGACTTCACGGCAAGTGATGAACTTTCCCTGGTTCCATTCAGCCCGTGACACCCGCGCGCGGCGCGATGCGGCCGGCTCGCGGCGGCGCGCGCTGATCGCGATTCCGGCGCTGGGTCTGCTCGTGCTCGTCTTGCTCTGGACGGTCATCTCGGCTCGCCTGTCCGTCGAACGCGATTCGACCTATCGGGAAGCGGCGGCGTGGGCGGCCATCCTGTCCGCCGCACTCGAACAGCATACGATCAAGGCCATTCACCAAGTCGACCAGATCACCCGGTTCGTCAAGTACGAGTTCGAAAAGAACCCCGATCGCTTCGAGTTGCGCAGCACTGTCGAAAAGGGCGTCGTTCAGAGCGACACACTCGTGCAGGTCGCGATCATCAACGAGCACGGTCTGCTCGTCGCCTCGACGGCGGAAGCCAATCCGGAGCCGATCGACCTGTCCGATCGCGAGCACTTCAAGGTGCACGAGCACGAGAACGACGATCAGCTCTATATCAGCACACCGGTGCTGGGCCGCGTGTCGCATCAGTGGACGCTGCAAATGACACGGCGCCTCAATCACCCCGACGGCTCGTTCGCGGGCGTGGTCGTGGTGTCCGAAAACCCCGGCTATTTCACGAGCGATTTCTATAACAACGCCGCCATCGGCAAAGACGGTGTCATTGCGGTGATCGCCGATAGCGGTGCGGTGCTGGCGCGCCGCACCGGTTCCAACACGAGTGCGCCGGGAACGTTTTCGGCAAGCGGCGTCTACCCGATTTCCGAACACGTCTCGGGGACGCAGATCGATCCGATCGACCGCGTGAAGCGCATTGTCTCGTACCGGCACATCGACGGCTATCCGATGGGCGTGCTCGTCGGGCTGTCCGAGGCCGAGGAGTTCGCGGACTACAACCATACGCGCAACGTCTATCTGCTGATGGCGGGTTTCATCTCGCTCGCGATGCTCGGCTTTTTCGCGGTGGCAACCGGACTCATCGGCAAACTGCTCGGGCGCGAACGCGAGATGACCCATCTCGTCGAATACGATTTGCTGACGGGCCTGCGCAACCGCTACGCCACGCTTCAAAGCCTGCGCCAGGATGTGAGCGATCCGAGCAATGTCGGCCGCCTGGCCATCCTCTTCATCGATCTCGATAACTTCAAGACGGTCAACGACACGCTCGGCCACAATGCCGGAGACATCGTGTTGCAGATGACCGCGGCCCGCCTGGCCGATACCGTTGGCGCCACGGGCGTGCTCTCGCGCATCGGCGGAGACGAGTTCGTCGTGATCGTCAAAGGCGGCGATGTCGAGCGGCAAGCGACACAACTGGCCGAAACGATGCGCGAAGTGTTCGAGCATCCGTTCGATGTGCGCGGCACGTCGTTCGTGCTTCACGCCAGTATCGGCATCGCGCTTTTCTCGGTGGGCAGCGAAAGCGAGATCGACCTGCTCAAGAAAGCCGATCTTGCCATGTATAGCGCCAAAGACGCCGGCAAGAACTGCTATCAGTTCTATGCGCCGCATCTCTCGCATCGTGCCGATCACCTGATGCAGTGGGAGCAGCAATTGCGCGTCGCGCTGACCGAACGGCAGCTGTTTCTCGTCTATCAGCCGAAAATCGATCTCGCGCGCCGCTGCATCACAGGGTTCGAAGCCCTCGTGCGCTGGAATCACCCGCAACAGGGCGTCATCGCCGCGAGCGAGTTCATTCCGGTCGCCGAATCCACCGGCCTCATCGTGCCGATCGGCGACTTCGTGATCCAGGAAGCCTGCAAACAACTGGCGATCTGGCAAAGCCAGGGCTACGAAACGCTCTCTCTCGCCGTCAACATTTCGGCTGTCCAGTTCTGGCGCGGCGACCTCTACGAAACCATCGCCCGCGCGATCGAGGAAACCGGCATTGCGGCGCAGCGGCTCGAACTGGAAATTACCGAGACAGCCATGATGGAGTATCCGGATCTCGTCTCGGAGAAGATCGCCGCCCTGAAAAAACGGCTCGGCGTCAGTATCGCCCTCGATGATTTCGGCACCGGTTACTCGTCGCTGTCCTATCTGAATCGCTTCTCGGTCGATACCCTCAAGGTCGATCGTTCGTTCGTGCAAGCCATCCCGGTCGACCGGAGCGTCTGCGTGATGGTATCGGCGATCGTCAACCTCGCGCGCTCGCTCGGTCTCACGGTCGTCGTCGAAGGCACCGAAACGGAAGAGCAGATCGCCTGGCTTTCGGCGCTGGGCAACATCCAGGCGCAAGGTTTTCTGTTCTCGCGCCCGGTGCCGGTGGACGGGATTCCGGCGCTGCTGGAACGCTTCGGCGTATGCGGCATGCGTGAGATCGTCGGCAGCCCCGGCCGTATTGCACCCAGCACGAGCACGAGCGGACAGTCCGCCTGATGGCGATGCCCGAGAACATAAACAGACCCTAGCCGCGCCCGGCCGGGCTGCGCCCATGAACGACGTACCAACGAAAGCGAGATCCGCGCCGCATACGCCGCCGGCAGCACCCCAGCCCGGCGACAGACGAGCGACCGATGCGCCGCCAGCCGCGCGCGAGCCGCTCTGGACGCTCTTTCGAGTCGTCCTCGTGCTCTCGGCGCTTTCCTGGGGTGGCCTTGCGCTGATGGCGCAACTCGAACTCTATTACGTCGAACGCGAGCGGCGCTTCACGCGGCTCGCTTTTTCCGATCTGATCGCGCTCTCCTGGATGGTCCCCGGTGCCGTCGGCTGCAACGTAGCCGTGCAAGTCGGCCACGCGCTGCGCGGAGCCGCCGGTGCCTGGGTGGCTGGCATCGCAGCGGTGCTACCGTTCTTCTGCACGATGACGGCATTCGCGATCTTCTACGATTCGCCGTTCATCCGCTCGATGGCGTCGCCCGAGCTGATCGACCATTTCGCCGTCGTGCTCGGCAGCCTCATCGCCATTACCTGGTACCGGCAGCTGCGTGCGGTCGTCCATACGCGGCTGCAATGGCTGGCGGCGGCCGGAGCCTGCGCCATTTTGCTGCTCACGCAGCGGGCGAGCGCATTCGTGCTGTTGCTGGCGATCGCCTTCATGGCGGGCTGGATCCAAAGTCCGACCCGCGGCGAACGCCTCGCCATTGCGTTCGACCGCAGCGACAAGATTCTGGTCCCCATCCTCGTGTCCCTGGTCGTCCTCTTCGCGCTACCGCTGCCGTTGTCGCCGCAATACCAGCTCGCACTGCTCTGGCCGCGGCTCGCAGGCGCCGCAATGACGCTGTTCGGCGGCGGTTTTTCCGCGCTGCCGGTGCTGAAAACGCTGTTCGTCGCAGCGCCGCTCGGCGTGACGATGCGCGACTTCACACTGGCGTTCGCGCTCTCGCCGGTCTCACCCGGGCCACTACTCAACGTCATTCCGTTTCTGGGCTATCTCACGTACGGCAGCATCGGTGCCGTCGCGGGGACGGTCGCCTTTTTCGTACCGTCAGGGCTCCTGATCATATTCGCAAGGCGTCATCTGCAACGGCTCGAGATGCATGCGCGCTTCGAGCACGGCATGCGCGTGCTGCGCGCCGCCGCCACTTCCTTTCTCATCGTGGCCGTGGTGCACGTCGCGGAGCACGTGCCGCTTCGGTTTTCCTATGTCGGCACGGCAGTCTTCGCTTTCGTGTGCCTCGGGCGCCTCAAGCTGCCGGTGTACGCCGTCTATGCGATGGTGGCACTGACCTACGCCATCGCGATGTTCGTCGCACATCGATGAAGCGTACGGACGACCCGCCCTCTACGCTCGTTACTGCGATCAGAAACCGCGCGAGTAGACAGCGATAGCGATCGTCACGATCCCCAATACGAGATTGGCGATTACGAGACGCCGCATGATCTCGACGGCGCGAGCGCCGTCCGGCCACTTTTGCGCTTGTACCGCGCGCACGATGCGCGGGAAAACGGCAAAGCGTAAATGTCCGAAGATCATCATCATGACGACCCCGAGCGCGGCCATGGCATGCAGCGGCCATGGCGCCTTACCTCCACCGAATCGGACGAGCAGGAAGCCGCCCGAAACCAGAATCAACAGCACGGCCACGCCGACCCAGTCGAGAAACCGCCCGAACACGGCCCCGATCAGCGGCAGGCGCAATTGCGGCGATATGTCCGAGAGCGACGGGCGCAGGCAAAACTGCGCGAATATCATCCCCCCAATCCACACCGCCACGGCCGTCAAATGCAGGAACAACGCAACGTCCATGGCAATCGACATGACACCATTCTCCTAAAGTTAGCAGCCCGAACCGTTTGCCGGTCGCACAGGCCGAAGTGTCATCGCGTCACGCGAGCGCCGGGCGCAAGCCAGCGACCTTCGCCCGCGTATCGGGCGCACGGCCCCGGCGGGCCCGTTTGCCGACATGCGGCGCAAGCGATGCGCCGGCCAGAATCTCCTCGACCGGTTTGCCGCCGCGACCCGTACCGATGAGCACGACGCCGGCCGCCGCAATCGCCAGTGCCTGCACGAGGGTTTCGTTGTCGTCGAGCATCATGAGCGTGACGCCTCGTCCGCCCCCCGAGAGGGTCTTCATCTCGTCGAAAGGAAAAACGAGCAACCTTCCCGCGCTCGACAGACAGGCGACTTGACGCGCATCGGGCAGCACCGGCATCGGCGCGAGCGGCACCGCGCCCGCATCGATCGTCATGAACGACTTGCCCGCCTTTTGGCGGCTGACCATATCGCCCACCTTGGCAACGAAGCCGAATCCGTTGTTCGATGCGAGCAACAGCGCCTGCTCCGGATTCGCGGCGTAATAATGCAAAAGCCGCGTGCCCGCTTCCAGTTCGATCAGCGAAGTGACGGGCACGCCGTCGCCACGCCCACCCGGCAGCATCGCGACGGCCACCGAATAGACGCGGCCCGAGCTGCCCCAGGCGATCAACGTATCTGGAGTGCGGCACTGGAAGGCGGCATACAGGCCGTCGCCGTCCTTGAACGAGAAGCCCGCGGGATCGAGCCCGTGGCCTTTCAGCGCGCGCACCCAGCCGCGTTGCGAGACGACGACCGTGACCGGTTCGTCGACGACGCGGGCCTCGAACGTCGCGCGCTTTTCCTGCTGGATCAGCGTGCGGCGCTCGTCGCCGTACTGCTTCGCGTCGGCCTCGATTTCCTTGATGATCTGCCGCTTCATCGACGATTCGTTGGCAAGCAGTTCCTCGAGTTTCGCTTTCTCGTCGCGCAGCGCCTCGAGCTCTTTTTCGATCTTGATCTTTTCGAGCCGTGCGAGCTGGCGCAGGCGAATCTCGAGGATGTCGTCAGCCTGCCGCTCGGACAGACCGAACGCAGCGATGAGTGCCTGCTTCGGCTCATCCGCCTCGCGAATGATACGAATCACCTCGTCGATGTTGAGGAAGACGATCATCCGCCCTTGGAGGATATGGATACGATCGTCGACCTTGGCCAAGCGGTGCCGCGTGCGGCGTGTGACCGTGGCGAACCGGAAAGCGACCCACTCGCGCAGAATGTCGAGCAGCCCCTTTTGGCGCGGGCGGCCGTCCGCGCCGATCATCACGAGGTTGAGCGGCGCATTCGATTCGAGGCTCGTATGAGCGAGCAGCGAATGGATGAACTCTGTCTGGTCGATGCGGCTCGTCTTCGGTTCGAACACGAGCCGCACGGGCGCATCCTTGCCCGATTCGTCGCGCACGGCGTCGACCAGGGCGAGCAGCGTCTGCTTCGTTTGCAATTGCTCGGGCGTGAGGGTTTTCTTGCCCAGCTTCACCTTGGGATTGGTGAGCTCCTCGATTTCCTCGAGCACTTTCTGTCCCGATGTATTCGGCGGCAGTTCGGTGACGACGAGCTGCCATTGCCCGCGCGCAAGCTCTTCGATCTTCCAGCGCGCCCTGACTTTCAGGCTGCCGCGACCCGCTTCATAGGCGGCCGCGATTTCGGCATCGCTCGAAATGATTTGTCCGCCGCCGGGAAAATCCGGACCCGGCACGAGCTCCATCAGTTCGGCGTGCGAAATGTTGGGACGCCGAATCATCGTCACAGCCGCTGCCGCCACCTCGCGCAGGTTATGCGACGGAATTTCCGTGGCAAGACCGACCGCAATCCCGGATGCGCCGTTGAGCAGCAGGAACGGCAGCCGCGCCGGCAGGATTTTGGGCTCCTGGAACGAGCCGTCGTAGTTCGGCATGAAATCGACGGTACCTTCGTCGATCTCATCGAGCAAAAGCCGGGCGATCGGTGTCAGGCGTGCTTCGGTGTAACGCATGGCCGCCGCGCCGTCGCCGTCGCGCGAGCCGAAGTTGCCCTGACCGTCGATGAGCGGATAGCGCATCGAGAAATCCTGGGCAAGGCGAACGAGCGCGTCATATGCCGACTGGTCGCCATGCGGGTGATATTTGCCGAGCACATCGCCGACGACGCGCGCCGACTTCACGGGCTTCGCATCGGCGGCGAGGCCCATCTCGTTCATCGCGTAAAGGATGCGCCGCTGCACGGGCTTTTGGCCATCGCTCACGTCGGGCAAGGCACGCCCCTTGACGACGCTCACCGCGTAATCGAGGTAGGCGCGCTCGGCATAATGGCCGAGCGTCAGGGATTCGCCGTCTGGCGGCACAACGGCCGGGGCGAAAAGGTCGTCTTGTTGAGCCATTGAAAATGGTGTCCGTATTCAGAATTCGAGCGGGGAACGATCAAGCTGCGCAGCGCAAAGCGATTCAGATGTCCGCCTCGACTTCGTTGCCCTTCTCTTCGAGCCAGCTGCGACGCGCGGCCGCCTCGCCCTTGCCCATCAGCATCGTCATGCGCGAGACCGTGCTGTCATAGTCGAGCTCGCCCAGTGCGACGGGCATCAGGCGCCGCGTGTCCGGGTTCATCGTCGTATCCCAGAGCTGCTCCGCGCTCATTTCGCCGAGCCCCTTGAAGCGGCTGATCGACCACTGCGATTCGCGCACACCGTCCTTGCGCAGCTTGTCGAGGATCGCTTCCAGCTCGCCCTCGTCGAGCGCATACAGTTTCTGAGCGGGCTTCTTGCCGCGCGCGGGTGCGTCGACGCGAAAGAGCGGCGGACGCGCCACATGGATATGGCCACGCTCGATGAGCTGCGGAAAGTGCTTGAAGAACAGCGTCAGCAACAACACCTGGATGTGGGCGCCGTCGACGTCCGCGTCCGAAAGGACGCAGATCTTGCCGTAGCGCAGATTCGACAGGTCGACCTTATCGTCAGGATTGTGCGGATCGACGCCGATGGCCACCGAGATGTCGTGCACCTCGTTGTTGGCGAAGAGCCTGTCGCGCTCCGTTTCCCACGTGTTGAGGACCTTGCCGCGCAACGGCAGGATGGCCTGATACTCCTTGTCGCGGCCCATCTTGGCCGAGCCGCCCGCCGAATCGCCCTCCACGAGAAAGAGTTCGTTGCGCGAGATGTCGGTCGATTCGCAATCGGTCAGCTTGCCCGGCAGCACGGCCACGCCGGAGCTCTTGCGCTTTTCGATCTTCTGGCCCGCCCGCGTGCGGGCCTGCGCCTGTTTGATCACCAGTTCGGCGAGCTTTTTGCCGTGCTCGACGTGGTGATTGAGCCATAGTTCGAGCGCTGGCTTGACGAACCACGATACGAGCTTCACCGCGTCGCGGCTATTGAGGCGCTCCTTGATCTGCCCTTGGAACTGCGGATCGAGCACTTTGGCGGAGAGCACGAACGAAACCCGCGCGAAGACATCCTCCGCCAGCAGCTTCACGCCTTTGGGCTGGAGGTTGTGCAGTTCGACAAAGCTCTTCACGGCCTGGAACAGCCCATCGCGCAGGCCGGACTCGTGCGTGCCGCCCGCCGGTGTCGGAATGAGGTTCACGTACGACTCGCGCGTGAGCGGTCCTTCTTCGCTCCAGGCCACCACCCAGGCAGCGCCCTCGCCTTCGGCGAACGCATCTTCGCTCATGCGTGCGCTGTCGGCATAACGCTCGCCTTCGAAAAGCGGCACCAGCAACTCGCTGCCCGCCATACCCTCGAGCAGGTAACCGCGCAGACCGTCGTCGTATTTCCAGCTCTGCCGCTCGCCCGTCTTTTCGTTGACGAGCGCAACTTCCACACCGGGCAGCAGCACCGCTTTCGAGCGCAAGAGCCGCTGAAGCTCCCCAAGCGGGATGTTCGAGGAATCGAAATATTTCGGATCCGGCTGCGCCGTCACGCGCGTGCCGGTGCGCTTGCCGTTCTTCTCGGCCGCGCGCACCTGCAGCGGTCGCGCGACATCGCCGTGCGCGAAGCCGATTTCGGCCACCTTGCCGTCGCGCCACACCGTCACATCGAGCCGCGAGGAAAGCGCGTTCGTCACCGAGACGCCAACACCGTGCAGCCCGCCCGAGAAGGTATAGGCGCCGCCCGCCGCCTTGTCGAACTTGCCGCCCGCATGCAAGCGCGTGAAGACGATCTCCACGACGGGTACGCCTTCATCCGGATGCATCCCGAACGGGATGCCGCGCCCGTCGTCGTCGACGGAGACCGAGTGATCGGCGTGCAGCGTCACCGTGATCTGCCGGCCGAAGCCGCCGAGCGCTTCGTCCGACGCGTTATCGATGACTTCCTGGATGATGTGCAGCGGATTTTCGGTGCGGGTGTACATGCCGGGCCGTTGCTTGACCGGCTCGAGACCCTTGAGCACCTTGATCGACGCCTCGCTGTATGCGGTGCTTGGCTTTTTCGTGGACATCGTTTCGTATTGGAACTCGTCATCGTTGTCCACAGGCGATGGGGATATCTACGTGGACAATGCGTTGAAAATTCAAAAAAAGCGAGCCGAAACAAGGCTCGCGCAGAGCGTGCCCGCAAAACAGGCGGCCCTGCAGTCGCGGCGTATTTTACTGGTTTCGACCTGGCGGGCAATTCGGCCGAAACGCCAATCGCGCCGCCGGGCGACTTCCCGTGCAGCTTACTTGCGCTTGGCCTCGAGCGCCTCCCAACGCTCCAACGCGGCCAACAACTCCTCGTCGATGGCGGCAAAGCGCTCGGTCAATCGCGCGCCCTCCTTGGCATCGGTCACAAAAATGGCGCCGTCCTCGAGCTTTGCCGAGATCGCTTTTTGTTCGGCCTCCAATGCCGCGATCGCCTCCGGCAAGGCCTCGAGTTCGCGTTGCTCCTTGAACGACAGCTTCACTGTGCGTTGAGCGTTGCGGCCCGCGGCGCTCTCCTTGGGCGCGGCGTCGCGCGAGGCGGTAGCGGGTGCCGGCTTGGCCGCCGCCTGGGCGAGCTGAGCCGCACGTTCGCTTTGCAACTGCCAGTCGGTGAAACCGCCGACGTACTCGCGCCAGCGCCCTTCGTCCTCGGATGCGATGACCGATGTCACGACGTTGTCGAGAAAGAACCGGTCGTGGCTCACGAGCAAGACCGTGCCCGCGTACTCGTCGAGCAACTCCTCGAGCAGCTCGAGCGTCGGAATGTCGAGATCGTTGGTGGGCTCGTCGAGCACGAGTACGTTCGCGGGCCGCGCGAAGAGCCGCGCGAGCAAGAGCCGGTTGCGCTCGCCGCCCGACAGGGATTTGACAGGCGAACGCGCGCGCTCGGGTGCGAACAGGAAGTCGCCCAGGTAGCTCATCACATGCTTGCGCGTGCCGTTGACTTCGATCCAGTCGCTACCGGGGCTGATCGTATCGGCGAGGCTTTTGTCGGGATCGAGCTGGGCGCGCATCTGGTCGAAATACGCGACCTGCAGGTTCGTGCCCACGCGCACCGTGCCTTCGTCGGGCGCGATCTCGCCGAGAATCAGTTTCAGCAGCGTCGTCTTGCCCGCCCCGTTCGGGCCTACGAACCCGATCTTGTCGCCGCGCATGACGGTCGTGGAAAAACGTTCGATGACCGTGCGGGCGCCGTAACGCTTCGTCACGTCCGTGAGCTCAGCCACGATCTTCCCCGAGCGTTCGCCCTGCCCCACGTCGAGCTTGACATTGCCCTGCACGTTGCGGCGCTCGGCGCGTTCATGCCGCATCTGCTCGAGCCGCGCAATGCGGCCGACGCTACGCGTGCGGCGCGCCTCGACGCCCTTGCGGATCCAGACTTCCTCCTGCGCGAGCAGTTTGTCGAACTTCTCGTTTTCGATCCGCTCGACCTCGAGCTGCTGGGCCTTGCGCGTCTGATAGGCCGAGAAATTGCCCGGGTACGACAGCAGCCTGCCGCGATCGAGTTCGACGATGCGCGTGGCGACGCGGTCGAGAAACGCGCGGTCGTGAGTGATGAAAAAGAGCCCGGCGCGCGCGCCGACGAGGAGTTCCTCGAGCCAGCGGATGCCATCGAAATCGAGGTGGTTGGTCGGCTCGTCGAGCAGCAGGATGTCGGGGTCGGTCACGAGTGCGCGCGCCAGTGCCACGCGCTTTTGCATACCGCCCGAGAGCGCACCCACGCGGGCGTCGCCATCGAGGCCGATTTGCGCGAGCGTCGTCGCCACGCGCGTGCGCCAGCTCCAGGCGTTCGTCGCATCGAGCCGCGACTGCAGCGTGTTCATGCGGGCGAGCAGCGCGTCGTGTGCGGCTCCTTCGGGTGTCGCCGCCAGCTCGTGGGCAACGGCGTCGTATTCGTCGAGCGAGGCGCGCACTTCGGCGAGGCCGCTCGCCACGGTATCGAAGACGGACACTTGCGGGTCGAACTCGGGCTCCTGCGGCACGTAGACGGTCGTGAGTTCCTGTTGGCGCGTGACGAGCCCGTCGTCGGGCTGCATGAGGCCCACGACGATTTTCAGCAGCGACGACTTACCGGCGCCGTTGCGGCCGATGAGGCCCACGCGTTCCCCGGCTTCCAGGGAGAAATCCGCATGATCGAGCAGCGCGACGTGCCCGAACGCGAGCTGCGCGCCGGCGATGGTGTAAAGCGACATGGAAGCGCGCCTTGCGAAAAGTCGGAAACGTCAATTGTACCGGGCGCGGGCCGGACGCTTCGTCGCATCGCAAGGGAGCCGGGCTTCGGTAAAATAGCGCGCTTCATTTCGCGAAGCCGCCATTCGAGGCCGGCAGGCGTGTCCGCTCGGTCGGGGCCGGCCACGCTAAGCGATCGTTTTGATTTCGAGATGTGAAAGGACCAAAAGCGCCGTGAGCGACGTAATCGAATACAAAAGCTGGGTTTGCCTGATTTGCGGGTGGGTGTACGACGAGGCAGCAGGGCTGCCCGAAGAGGGCATTGCGCCGGGGACGCGGTTTTCGGACATCCCCGAGGATTGGCGCTGCCCGTTGTGCGACGTGAGCAAAGCTGAATTCAGCGTCGTGGAGTTTTGATCGAGCGCTTTTTTTTGCGGTCGGCGGCCGAGGCAGGCACGCCGGAGTGATGCGGCGGCGCGCGTGCAACGCCGCGCAAGCACGCTGTCGCGTCTTTGTTATACTCTGCCCGCACTGGCACACGTGAGCGCTCCGCGCCTCGCGCATTCATCCCCCTCCCCGTAGTTCAATGGATAGAACAAGCGCCTCCTAAGCGCTAGATACAGGTTCGATTCCTGTCGGGGGGACCACAAAAGCCGTAGGTCCGCACAAGTCAGCCAATGGCGAGCGTTCCCGTCAATGCTTCTCCGACTGCGCCGCCACCCAGTCCATGGCGGCAAACAGCAACCCCGAGCCGACGAACGTCAAATGCAGGATCACGAGCCACCGGATACGCACCTCGTCGAGCACGCTGCCCGGCTCGGTCAGCGTCATGAATGCACGCAGTAGCGAAATGGCCGAGATCGCCACGATCGAGCCGATCAGTTTCATCTTCAAGCCCGAAAAATCGAGCGTACCCATCCAGCTCGGCCGATCCTCGCTATGTCCCGTATCGATCTTCGAGACGAAGTTCTCGTAGCCCGAGAACATCACGATAACGACGAGGTTGCCCGCCAGCGACAAATCGATCAACGTCAGTACGCCGAGGATGATGTCCTCGGGGCTCGCCTGCAAAAGATTCGGAACGAGATGCGCGAGATCGCCGATAAACGCGACGAGCAACATCATCAGCGATACCACGAGGCCGACATAAAACGGGGCGAGCAGCCACCGGGAATTAAATAACAGACTTTCGAGAATTTTTTCCAATGCGTTGCGTTGGTGCATAGAGCGCTCAAAGTTTGATCGATTTATTGCTATTCGCGAGCGTGGGATGTGCCGGTCCGGGTAGCCCAACTCGCAAGAATCCGCCGCATCCGCCGCGAGGACGAATTCGGCAGGCAATGCGCATTGTAACGGTGCTGCGTATCGGTTCGATGACTCGGCACGCCGCCCCGCAGGGGACGCGCCAGCGAGTCGGGCCGGCCACTCGAACTTCGAGTGCGAGCGCCAAAGGTCAACGGCAAGGCATGGTCGGTAGAGGCCGGCGCCTCAATGCCGGCGATGCGTCCGGCCGACCCGGTGATGGTCACCGAGCCAACGCCGCAGGTCGCTCAAAGGATGGTCGGTGTGATAACGCGTGGCCAGCGCCATGGCAATGCCGACGAAAACCGCCAGCATCAGCATCAAGCCGATCGAGGACTCGGGCATGATCGCCTCCTCAACGTCGCGATAACCGCATTGTAGGCCTGTCACGGGCCGTGGCAAGTTCGATACCGAGCAAAGCCTCATTGGTAATACGAGAGCGATCGTGCCGACCGATGTCATTATGTTCGCCCCATATCGCGCAAAAGGCGCCGCATCTTCATGCGACGCCTGTGCAGCGCTAGCGGTACGGACGGCGGCGACGCCCTTGCCTCACCGCCAACTCACCGAAATCCCGCGATGGGCGGACTGCGCCGCGAACTCGGAGATCATATGCCGCACATCGGGGTCGACGAAGTCGGCACGGCTCGTATCGACGATGAGCGTGGCGCGGTCGGGAATCTGCGCGAGATGCTGCTTGAGCTTCACGCGAATGAAACACGATACGTCCTTGCGGAACAGCAGCAGAAACTCGTTGCCGTGCCGCGCAATCGAAAACGGGTTGCGCAGATTCGGATGCAGCGCGAGCACGATGCTGCACGCGATACCGAGGCCGATGCCGATCAGCAGATCCGTCGCCAGCACGCCGCCGATCGTCGCGAGAAACGGCACCAGTGCGTTCACGCCGCGCTTGGCGACATCGACGAAGAGCGCGGGCTTTGCAAGCTTGTAGCCGGTGGCGATCAGGATTGCCGCGAGCGATGCAAGCGGAATCTTGTTGAGAATCTCGCTCAGCACGAAAACACTCGCGAGCAGCAGCAACCCGTGCACGAAAGCCGACATGCGCGAGCGCGCCCCCGCATGCAGATTCGCCGAACTGCGCACGATCACCGATGTGATCGGCAAGCCGCCGAGCAAGCCGGCCAGCATGTTGCCGACGCCTTGCGCTTTGAGCTCGCGGTCCGGCGAGGCGGCGCGCTTTTGCGGATCCATCTGTTCGATGGCCTCGAGACACAACAGCGTCTCCAGACTGGCGACGATCGCGATCGTGGCCGCGAGCCGCCAGACGTCCAGGCTCGCGAGGCGTGTCAGATCGGGCGCGGCCAGCGCACTGGTCAGCGCGGCCATCGAATCGAGCGGCGCAAGGTTCACGCGGTACGAGGCAGGCAACGCGAGTGCCGGCGCGAAGGCGTCGATGCCGAGCGTGACGGCAACGCCGAATGCCACGACGAGGAGCGGCGCAGGCACGAGCCCGACCAGCGGCAAACGCCGCACGAACCGGCTTTCCCAACCGAAGAGAATCGCAAGCGATATCGCCGCGAGAGCGCAGGCCACGACCGATGTCGTGCCGAACGGCGTCTCGAGAAAACCAGCCGCGTAGCTGGCGCCGGCCCCGCTGGCGGCGCCGCCCGTTGCAAGCCCCAGCGCGACGGGCGTTTGCTTGACGATCAACAAGAGACCGATTGCGGCCAGCATGCCCTTGATGACGGGCGACGGCACGTAGGCCGCGAACCGCCCAGCCTTCAGGACACCGAAGCAAAACTGCATGGCGCCGCCCACCAGCAGGGCGCTCAGAAACGCAGGAAATCCGCCGACGTTCGCGATACCGTCGACGACGATCATGATGAGCCCGGCCGCCGGTCCGCTCACGCTCAGTTGCGAGCCGCTCAGCAGCGAGATGACAAGACCGCCGATGATGCCGGCCAACAGCCCGGCGAACGGCTCGACGCCGGACGCCTGGGCGATCCCGAGGCACAGCGGCAGCGCGACGAGAAAAACGACCGTTCCCGAAAAACAATCCCGCGGCAGCGTAGCCGCCAGTTTGGCATTCGTCATGGTGTTGGGTTGCGAGAGAATGAAGCGCGCGCCCGACCGGTACGAGGCCGGCGCGCGCCATGGGGTTCGTTCGAAGGAGTCGATGTGCCCCGACGCAAAACTGCCGTGCGCCGAGCCTCAGCCGACGTTGGCGACGCGAATCGGCGCAGGTTCGCGCCGGCCGGGCCGATGCGATAGGTCGGAGCCGTACGACGGCTCGGCCCCCTCGGCATGCTCGAACGGCAACGCTCGAATGAGCCCATCGCGGATATCGAAGATCCAGGCATGGACTTGCGGGCGAGGCACGGCATCGTGAACGACGGGCGACGCACGCAGCACACGCGCCTGTTCGAGCACGTTCAGCTCAGCGAGGCGGTTCGTACGCTCATCGGAATCGGCGATCGCATCGAGTTCGTCGCGGTGACGCCGCGCAAGCCACCGCAACGGACGAATGCGCTGCTCGACGTGCGGCACCCCGTCGTTCGGCGCCCCCAGCGCCGCCCGCACGCCACCGCAGCCATAGTGCCCGCAGATCACGATGTCCTTCACTTTCAGCACGCAGACCGCGTACTCGAGCACGCTCATGGTGTTGTCGTCATGCGGCACGAACAGATTGGCGATATTCCGGTGCACGAACAGCTCGCCGGGCCGCGCGCCCGTCACGATTTCCGCCGGCACGCGGCTGTCGGCACAGCCGATCCATAGCACCTTCGGATCCTGCCCTTGCCTCAGTCGTTCGAAAAGGCGCGGGTCGCCATCGCACGCCTCACGGGCCCATGCAGCGTTTTGCAAAATCATTTGTTTCGTAAAATTCATTGCTTTTTCCTCCTAAGCCGGAATGGAGAACATCAATGAGCGTAGATGACGCGACGTTCACGAGTTGAATTCTGGCGAATAGGCGCATCGCAAACATGACGGCAAGATGATTTTGTCGTCATGTTCGTCGGTAGTGGCCAAAATGCCGATCGATATCGATTCGGTTTTTTCTATTACCGGGCTACCTGCGCGGACGTGGAGTCCATTGAAATCGATTTGAGCGGAACTTATCGAGATACGACCCGGTCAACAATCGTTTCGATTGCCGGCCGCGCATATTCTTTGCATGGTATGCACGTTCGCCCTTTTTCATCGCCCATTCGTTCAACGGCGCACCCCAATACCGAAATGAAGATCCTGATTGTGGAAGACGAGCCCAAAACCCGGACTTATCTGAAACAAGGGCTCGTCGAAGCGGGCTTTGTCTGCGACATCGCCGCGGACGGCGTCACCGGGCTGCATCAGTTGCAGACAGAAGCGTACGATCTCGCCATCCTCGATGTGATGCTGCCCGGCAAGAGCGGCTGGTCGATCGTCGAGGAACTGCGCAAGACGCATCGCACGCCGGTACTTTTTCTGACCGCACGCGACGACGTGGACGATCGCGTCAAAGGGCTCGAACTCGGCGGGGACGACTATCTCGTCAAGCCGTTCGATTTCGTCGAGTTGCTCGCGCGCGTGCGCTCGCTGTTGCGCCGCGGGCAAACACTGGACGCGTCGGTGCTGCGTGTGGGCGATCTCGAGCTCGATCTCATGCGCCGCAAAGCGAAACGGCAAGGCCGTACGATCCTGCTCACGGCCAAGGAGTTTGCGCTGCTGTGGCTGCTCATGCGCCGCGAGGGCGAGATCCTGACGCGCTCGCTGATCGCCTCGCAGGTGTGGGACATCAACTTCGAAAGCGATACGAATATCGTCGACGCGGCGATCCGCCGCGTGCGCGCGAAAGTCGACGATCCCTATGAGCCGAAGCTGATCCATACCGTGCGCGGCATGGGCTACGTGCTCGAACAACGCGATGACTCCCTTGTATGATCGGACATCTCGTGCCGAAAACGATGCGCGGCCGGCTCGCGGTGCTGTTCGCGCTGTCGACTTCGATCATTCTCGCCGTGAGCGGCGCGCTACTCTACGAAACGCTGGATCGATCGATCGCGAAGTCGCTGCGGCACGAGATGGAGGCGACGCTCGATGCGGCCATTTCGCGGCTTGGCACCGTGGAGACGATCGAAGAACTGCGTGACGAACGTCCCGCTTCGTCCCTGCTGCTGCAAGGCCATGAAGACGTCGACCTGGCGGTCTTCGACGAACGCGGCAACACGCTCGTCAGCAGCCCGAACTTCGTGCCGAGTCCGAACGTATTGGCAAGCGCCTTGAGCGCATTGAGCACCACGCCGGTCGCCGTGCAACACGAGCAGCGGCCGTTGCGCTATCTCGTCGCGCGAGCCAGGATTGCCGAAAAGGACGTCCCGGTGCGCGTGGTCGTGCAGCGCAACTATCGCGGTGCTCAAGCCTTCTTGCACATCTGCGCACTGAGTGTCGTGCTGGGCGTGCTCGTCGGCACCGTGCTCGCCGCCCTCGTCGCTTACAGAATCGCCGTATTCGCGCTGAAACCGCTGAGCCAGCTCGCCGCGCGCGCCGACGAGATTTCCGGCAACCGCCTCGCGCACCCGCTGCCCGATACGGGCATGGCCGACGAGTTGCGCGAGCTCACGCATGCGTTCAACCGCATGCTGCAGCGGCTCGACGAGTCATTCACGCGGCTCACGCAATTCTCTTCCGATCTTGCGCACGACATCCGCACACCGCTCACGAACCTGCTGGCGCAGGCGCAAGTCGGGCTCTCCCAGCCGCGTTCCAACGAGCAATACCGCGCGATCATCGAATCGAGCGTGGAGGAATTCCAGCGCCTCTCGCGCATGGTCGACGACATGCTCTTTCTCGCCCGCGCCGACGCGCGGCAACGGCGCACACATTTCCAGCGCGTCGACGGGCAGCGCGAAGCGCTGCGCGTCGCGCGCTACTACGAATCGATCGCCGAGGACCGCGGCATCGCGATCACCGTCGATGGCCACTGCGCGTTCGATGGCGATCCGCTGCTCGTGCAGCGCGCGCTCGGCAATCTGCTGTCGAATGCGTTCGCGCATGCGCCTCAGGGCTCCGCAGTGTCGATCGAATGCCGGGAGTTCGATGCCGTGGCTTCGGTGTCAGTCACCGATACAGGCCCCGGCATTGCGCCGGCGCATATCGAGCGGATCTTCGATCGCTTCTACCGGCTCGACCCCGCGCGCCAGAATTCCGCGGCGGGCACCGGGCTCGGCCTGGCGATCGTCAAGTCGATCATGGACGAGCACGGCGGCGAGTGCCGCGTCGACAGCGTGCCCGACGTCCGAACGACGTTTTCGCTGCGCTTCGCTCGCAGCGTCCGTGCTTGAGCGACCAGTAGCGCGCCTATACTGCTATCCATGCCGGCGCTCCCCCGCGCCTCGCGCGCGGACCCGGTGCTAAACTCGGCTCGCTCGCCGCTTCGCGGCCTCGACGTTGACGTTTCAAAAAATGGAGGCATTCGATGGCTGACTTCAGACTGTGGTCCGACGACTTCCCGATCAACGGCTTCATGCCGAAGGATCAGGAATGCGACGACAAAATGTTCGGTGTCGACGGTAACGGCGCGAACGCATCGCCCTCCCTCCAATGGGAAGGCGTCCCCGAAGACGCGCAAAGCCTCGCACTGACCGTCCACGACCCGGACGCGCCGACCGGCAGCGGCTTTTGGCATTGGGTCGTCGTCAACATTCCGCCCGACGCGCGATCGCTGCCACGCAACGCCGGCAAGGCCGACGGCTCGCTGCTTCCGGCCGGCGCGGTGCAGGTGCGCAACGACTACGGCACGCAAGGCTTCGGCGGTGCTGCGCCACCGCGCGGAGACAAGCCGCACCGCTACATCTTCCGTCTTCACGCGCTCAAGGTGCCGCATCTGCCGGTCACGGCCGAGACGACGAACGCCGTCGCACGCTTCATGACGCATATGAACGAAATCGACTCGACGATCTACACGGGCCTTTACGAGCTGAAATGAAACGCGGATGTTGACAGACCAAGGCCTTCCCGTTCCCGAACGCTACTGGGCCGTCGCGGTCATTGCGCTTGGCCTGACGCTGGCCGTCCTCGATAGCGCCATCGCCAACGTCGCGTTGCCGACCATCGCGCGCGACACGCACGCGAGTGCCGCGGCGTCCATCTGGGTCGTCAACGCGTACCAGCTGTCAATCACGATCTCGCTGCTGCCGCTCGCCTCGCTCGGCGATCGCATCGGCTATCGGCGGGTCTATACGGCGGGGCTCGCGCTTTTCACGCTGGCGTCGCTCGGCTGCGCGCTGTCCGGCTCGCTGCCCATGCTCGCCGCGATGCGCGTCGTGCAAGGCTTCGGCGCAGCCGGCCTGATGAGCGTCAACACTGCGCTCGTGCGCGCAATCTATCCGCCCGCGCACCTCGGGCGCGGCGTCGCATTGAACGCGATGGTGGTGGCGCTCGCCTCGGCAGTGGGACCGACGGTCGCGTCCGGCATTCTCGCCGTTGCATCGTGGCCGTGGCTGTTTGCGATCAACGTGCCCATCGGCATCGTCACGATCGTCGGTGCATTCAAGGCGCTGCCCAACACCCCCGGACACAATGCGCCTTACGACTACCTGAGCGCGGTCATGAACGCGTTCGTGTTCGGCCTCATGGTCTTCACGATCGACGGCGTGGGCCACGGCGAATCCTGGCCTTATGTGACGCTGCAAGCGTTGGCGGTGATAGCCGTCGGCTACTTCTTCGTGAAGCGGCAACTGCGGCAGCGCGCACCGCTTTTGCCGGTCGACTTATTGAGGATTCCTGTCTTTGCGCTTTCGGTCGGCACATCGATCTGTTCCTTTTGCGCTCAGATGCTGGCATTCGTGTCGCTGCCGTTTCTTTTTCAAGCGACGTTCGGCTTCACGCAGGTTCAAACCGGCCTGCTCATCACGCCCTGGCCCCTCGCGATCGTCTTCGCCGCTCCGCTCTCGGGCGTGCTTTCGGATCGCTACTCGGCCGGTATCCTCGGCGGCATCGGCCTCGCGATTCTCGCCGCTGGCCTCGTGCTGCTGGCCACGCTCGGCTCGCACCCCGGCGGCGCCGACATCGCCTGGCGCATGGCCGTTTGCGGCGCGGGCTTCGGCCTCTTCCAGGCGCCGAACAACCGCCAGTTGCTGTCCGCCGCACCGCGCGAGCGCAGCGGGGGCGCGAGCGGCATGCTCGGCACCGCGCGGCTCACCGGGCAAACGCTCGGCGCCGCGCTCGTTGCGCTGGTATTCGGCGTCGCGCCGACGAGCGGTCCGATGATTTGCCTTCAGCTCGGAGCGGGTTTCGCGGCGCTCGCCGCATGCGTGAGCCTGCTTCGATTGAGGCAAACGCAGCGCGCCACCGCCTGACGCGCGCTTCGTTGGCGCCAGTTCCCGCCCCCGCTTACCGCGCGCAAGCGTACGCCAGCGCACACGATCGCGCGTAAGCCGAGGAATGCGGCGCGTTTTTTGCACACTACCTGTAAAAGCTGCTACCTGGATAAGGCTGCCGACATGGCGTGAGCCCCCCGCCTGCCGGGTGCCGTCGCTCGTTGCGTGGCATGGTATGGGCGTTGCTTTAGTTGCTGGGACCTCTTCAAACGGACCCAGACTATGCCACCGACTCTCGAACTTCGCAGCAAACAACACGTCGCGTTGACGCCGCGCCTGCAGCAATCGGTGCGGTTGCTGCAGTTGTCGTCGCTCGAGTTTCAGCACGAGCTGCGTCAAGCGCTGGACAGCAATCCGTTTCTCGAATACGACGAACTGGTTCCCGACGGGGAGACCGAGTCCGATCGCGTCAAAGAGGTCCACGGCGTCGGACAGGACGCCGCGGAAACCGTTGCGCCCACAACCACTGAAGCCACCGAGGGGCTCGACAGCCTCGCCGCAGCCGATGCATCGGCCGCCGCCGCCAGCGAGGAGGCCAGCGGCGATTTCTCGCAGGACTGGTCACTGCGCTCCGCGTCGCGTCATAACGGCGACGGCGACGACGTGGACCCGGGCGCATGGGCGCATGCCCAGCCGACGATGCATGAACATCTGCACGATCTGCTGAGCCTTTATCCGCTCAACGAGCGCGATCGTGCCGCGGCGCAAGTCGTGATCGAAGCGCTCGACGACGACGGCTACCTGCGCGATTCGCTCAGCGATCTCGCCGCCGCGTTCGAAGCCGACCCTCCGCTGGCCGAAGAAGAGCTGCGGGTGGCGCTGCGGCTCGTGCAAACGCTCGATCGGCCCGGTGTGGGCGCGCGTTCGCTCGCCGAATGCCTACAGTTGCAACTCGATGCGATGCCGCCTGAAACGGCGGGGCGCGATCTCGCGCACGAAATCGCCGCAAGCCATCTCGAGCGGCTCGCGCGCCGCGAACATGCCGAGCTCCAGAAACAGCTCGGCTGCTCGGCCGAGGAGTTGCGCGTCGCATGCGCGCTCGTGCGGCGGCTCGATCCCAAGCCGGGCGAGTATTACGCCCGCACCGACGACAACTACGTCATTCCGGATGTGATCGTCCGACGGGTGAAGAACCGCTGGGTCGCGACAATCAACCCCGCCGTCCTGCCCCGCGCGCGGATCCATCGCGTCTATGCGGAACTCTTCGCTCAATCCGCCGGGGGCAGTGGCTCGCCGCTCGCCCAGCAACTGCAAGAAGCCCGTTGGCTGCTGCGCAACGCCGAGCAGCGTTTCACGACCATTCAGCGCGTCGCGCAATGCATCGTGTCGTATCAGAAGGCGTTCTTCGATTACGGCGAAATCGCGCTGAAGCCGCTCGTACTGAGCAAGCTCGCGGAGGAACTCGGCCTGCACGAGTCGACCGTCTCGCGCGCATCGAGCAACAAGTACATGGCCACGCCGCGCGGCATCTTCGAATTCAGACATTTCTTTCCGCGCGAGCTCGCGACCGAAACCGGCGGGCGTTGCTCAGCCGCGGCCGTGCGCGCCCTCATCAAAGAGATGATCGAGCAGGAGGACCCGCGCAATCCGCTCTCGGACGTGGCGCTGGCGAAGATGCTGACGCAAGAAGGCATGCTCGTCGCGCGACGCACCGTCGCCAAATACCGCAATTTGCTCAAACTGCCGCCCGCGCAATTGCGACGTCAAGGGTAGCAGCCCATAACGGGCGCGCAGCATGAACGAAGGGCCGCTCTCGAAGAGCGGCCCTTTTTTATCGATTGCGTTCCGGAGATACCGTCGATCGCCTCAGGACCGATGCAGGGCACGCGCCGGCCGGTTCACGGGATAGCGAAACGGAATCGGCACGTCGAGGCCCTTGTCGGCCAGTTCGACGGCGCGACGCGTCACCGACGCGGCCTCGACGACGTGCCGCAGGTCGTCGAGGAACGCATCGCGCCAGGTCGATAGATCGTTGGCACGCAGGCGCGCCATCATGTCGGCGTGGCGCGCCTTGCGCTCGGTGAGCGGCATCGACAACGCGCAGGCCAGCGCATCGCCCATTTGAGAAAGATCGAACGGATTGACGACGAGTGCCCCGGGCAGTTGTTCCACCGCGCCCGCGAATTGCGACAGCACGAGCACGCCGGGATCGGCCGGATCCTGCGACGCGACATACTCTTTCGCCACGAGATTCATTCCGTCGCGCAGCGGCGTGACGTAGCCCACTTGCGACAATCGGAACAGCGCCATCAGCACGTTGCGTTCGTATTTGCGATTCAGGTATTGGATCGGCGTCCAGTCGAGCTGAGCGAAACGTCCGTTGATGCGCCCCGCCTCGCCTTCGAGCGTTTGGCGGATGCGCTGATAGGTCTGCACATCCGAGCGCGTCGGCGGTGCGATTTGCACGAGCGAGACCTTTCCTTGCCAGTGCGGCACGTCGGCCAAAAGCCGTTCGAACGCCTGAAAGCGCTCGACGAGGCCTTTCGAGTAATCGAGCCGGTCCACGCTCATGATGAGCTTGCGCCCGCCTGCCGCCTCGCGCAGTTCGGCGACGGATTTGCGATCGCTGAACTGTTCGGCGGCCTTCGCAACCGCATCCGGATAGATACCGATCGGGTAGGCACCCACTTTCAGCAGCCGTCCGAACGCATGCACCATGCCCTCCGCGCTCACTGAACCGAAGCCCCCGCGTTCGATGTAGTCGACGAACGCTTGACGGTCGGTCTGCGTCTGGAATCCAAGCACGTCGTAACTGCACATCGCGTGGACGAGCTCGGCATGCGGCGGGACGGCTCGCAGCATCTCCGGCACCGGAAACGGAATATGCAGGAAGAAGCCGATCGGATTCGTTACACCGAGATCGCGCAGCGCGCGCCCGAACGGCAACAGGTGATAGTCATGCACCCAAATGATGTCGTCGGGCTTGAGCAGTGCCTTCAATTGCGTTGCGAGCGCGATATTGACGCGCAGATAGCCGGCGTATTCCTGCCGGTCGTAGCGGGAGAGATCGGTGCGATAGTGAAACGTCGGCCACAGCGTCGCATTCGAAAACCCTCGGTAGTACTGATCGTAATCGCGACGCGTCAAACCCACCGTCGCGTAAGTGACGTTGCCTTGCTTCTCGATAGCGGGCCCGTCGCCCTGTGTGACGATTTCGCCGCTCCATCCAAACCACAGGCCACCCGTCTCCTTCAACGCATCGAGAACGCCGATTGCCAGCCCTCCGGCGGCGGGACGTCCCTCTTGCGTCGGCGCAACACGATTCGATACCACGATAAGTCTGCTCATTGCGGCCCCACCTCGTCGAATTGGCGTTCTCGCGTGGCGACAACCATCGCCGCTCCGGTTCATCGAATGCAAGTCGCGTGCCGTCGCAATGCACCGCTTTCGAGCATGCGAGGCGCGAGCGCGTCGCGTCCCCTGAGCGACGCGCTCGCGTGCATCGAATTAACTTAGGTGTCCTCTACGATTACGCGCACCGGGCCAGGCGTTCAGGCGTCCTGCTCAGCCCCGAGATCGCGCTGGTAATCGAGCCCCTCCGGACGCGCACCGCCCTGGTTGAACGCCCCGTCAGGCGGCGCATTTGGCGCAACGCGGTTCTGCGCGGATGGGTCGTGCGCAGGCGGCCCGGATGTCTGACCGGTGTTTTTGGCTTCGCGCTTGGAAGCGTGGCGCGGCGAACGCCGCAACGCTGGATGTCTCATGGGATACCTCTCGTCGAAGCGCGCCCGGATGGGCGAAACCGGATCTGCCTATGCGAACAGTCTAGGATGCGGCGCGCTGTTTCGCGCGGTAACAATTGCGCAAGATATGTAACCCATACAGGACAGTATTCGCCGGGACTTTACGCGCTTGCCTGCATCGGCTCGGGCGGCGGATCGCCGATCGGCGGCATAGGCGGCTCCGGAGGTTCGCGCTCGGGCTCGGGATGCGGCCCGGGCGGATCCTCCGTGGGGGGCGGCCCAGGCGGGTCGGGTTCGGGCGTGTGGAGCCGGATCGGCTCGCGCTTCGATTCGTGCATCGCGATCTCCTCGAGTGGGCATGAGTGATACGCAGCGATGCGTTGCACACATCGCCCGCCACCGCTATCGAGCAATCGGTTTGCCCAGCCGTGCATGCCGGGCCACGCCTCAGGGGCCCGCCGCCGGCTCGCCCGTTTCTCCGGCCGGATCGGGGTCGCCGGCCGCTTCTCCCGCCGCGGATTTGCCGCCTTCCTCGTTGTACTCGACGAGCCGGTTATAGAGCGTCTTGAGGCTGATGCCGAGAATTTCGGCGGCACGCGTCTTCACTCCGCCGCACTGATCGAGCGTGGCGAGAATGAGCTGACGATCGGCGACTGCGAGCGATGTCCCGAATGGTATGGTGACGGCTGTGCCCGTCGTAGGCTTGGATAGCGAAATCTGCAGCGGTACCGCGGCCGTCGTATCGGAATCGGCGCCGGACATGATATAGGCGCGTTGCACATAATTCTTCAGCTCACGGACGTTGCCCGGCCAGGGGTACGACAGCATCATGTCCTTGGCCGCGGGTGGGAATTGCTTATGCGTGCCGTGTTGTTCGTTGTGTTCATCGAGAAACGCCTGCGCCAGCAGCCAGACGTCGTTGCCGCGCTCGCGCAGCGGCGGCAGGCTGATCGGAAAAACGTTGAGCCGGTGATAGAGATCGAGCCGCAGCTTGCCTTCGAGCACCGCCTCTTCCGGATCGCGATTCGTCGCAGCAATGACCCGCACGTCGGTTTCGATCTCTTTTGTCGTACCGACACGCATGAACATGCCCGTCTCCAACACGCGCAGGAACTTGACCTGCAACTCGGCCGGCATCTCCGTGATTTCGTCGAGAAAAATCGTTCCACCGTTGGCCCGTTCGAAATAGCCCTTGTGCTGACGATCCGCACCGGTAAACGAGCCCCGCTCGTGTCCGAACATTTCCGATTCGATCAGGTTCGGCGAGATCGCGCCGCAATTGACCGCTAAAAACGCGTGCTTGCGCCGCAGGCTCAACTCGTGAATCGTCTGCGCCGCCACTTCCTTGCCGGTGCCCGACTCGCCCACCAGCAGCACCGACGCCGCTGTTGGCGCCACGCGCCCGATCTGGTCGTACACAGACTGCATGGCCGGCGAACTGCCGAGCATGAGGCCGAAACGGCCCATGCGCCGCAGTTCGCCACGCAAGTTGCCGATTTGCGCTTTCAGATCGCCGGCGCGCGGCAGCCGGTCGAGCACCGCTTTCACGCGCTGCATGTTGATCGGCTTCACCAGGTAGTCGGAGGCGCCCATTTTGAGCGCCGACACCGCGGATTCGACCGTGGCATGCCCTGTGATCACGACGATTTCGACGCCCGAGCGCGGGTCGAGATCTTCGAACAGATCGACGCCGCTGCCGTCCGGCAGTTGTAGATCGGTGAACACGACGTCGGGCGTTTGCCGGACGAGCTGAATGCGCGCTTCGCGCAGATCGCCCGCCGTCGCGGTCGTCAGTCCATCTTCGGCAATGATCGAGACCAGCGCTTCACGGGTCTCGGGGTCGTCGTCAACTATCAGCACGTGTGGCATCGGGTTCTGTCATCAATGAGTAGTGTCGAAATGGAACGGAATCCAATCAACGGAGCGAATTCCAAGCGCACAACAGCCCTGCCGCGCCGCGGCGCCGCGGCCTCTCCGACGGGGCTCTATCCTGCCCGCCCGGGCCGAACCGCGCAAGAACGGACGGACAGCCGGCCGACTCGCGTGGAATAGGGTCAGCTATGCGGGAAGCGCCATGCGTCTGCCGTGCCGCCTACCTGCGCATGGCCGTTCGACATGGTGCCTGGCGACACGTGCGAAGCCAGCGTCGAGGGCGCTTCCTGGCTGGTGGACGCCAGTGCGCCGCCTTCAGCTTCCCAACGATTCAATTCGCCGGCGAGCCGCGCCTGCGACGCACGGTGTTTCTGCGCCCACCGCCACGCGAGCACGCCGCCTACCGCGACCAGCGCGCCGAAAATACCGATTCTGGGACGGGCCATTTGATTCCCCTTGCATTCGTTGCCGATATGAATGGTATAGACCGTTGCAAGTTTTTCCGCATGCGGATTCTCGATGCCGCGGACTTTCATTCGGATCGATCCGACGGCCGCGAGTTCCCGCTGCGAGGCCATACCAAGAGCATGTTTCATGCCACTCGGTAAGCGGGGTTCGCTTGGCATCTTTGGCCGACGTAAGCAGGCTCCGACGTGGTTAAATACCGGTTCGACTACTCGGAAAAACGCGCGCGGCGATGCACACGGCATCCGCTTGCGCGCTTCGGATCCCGAACTCATGGCGACGTCAAGCGACTTTGACACTCCGGCGGAAGCTCCGGACAACGGCTCCGCCCAACGAAACGATTCCGGCCCCCAGCGTACACCCGAGGGGCTCGAGTCCTATGGCATGCTCTACGGCGCATCGCCCGCGATGCTCGAGCTGTTCGAGCAAATCGAGCGCGTGGCGGCGACGGATGCAACCGTGCTCATCGTCGGCGAATCCGGTACCGGCAAGGAACTGATCGCGCGGACGATTCACGATCGCAGCCGTCGGCACGATCAACCGTTCGTGGCCGTCAACTGCGGTGCGATTCCCGATAATCTGATCGAAGCCGAACTCTTCGGCCATGAGCGCGGCAGTTTCACCGGCGCCGTGCAAGGCCGTGCCGGTTACTTCGAGCATGCCAATGGCGGGACGCTCTTTCTCGACGAGGTGACCGAGATGATGCCCGTGCGCCAGGTCAAGTTGCTGCGCGCGCTGGAAACGGGCACGTTCTATCGCGTCGGCGGCACGGAACTGCTGCATAGCGACGTGCGTGTCATCGCGGCGACGAATCGCGACCCGGCGTCGGCGGTGAAGGAGAACGGCTTGCGCGAGGACTTGATGTATCGCCTCGCCGTGTTTCCGCTGCGTGCGCCGCCGCTGCGCGAGCGCGAGGGCGATCGCGAGTTGCTCGCTCAACACTTTCTCGCGGAGCTCAACACGCGGGAGGGCACGAACAAGGTCTTCAGCAAGCGGGCGAGGGAAACGCTACGCACCTACTCGTGGCCGGGCAACGTGCGCGAGCTGAAGAACAGCATCTACCGGGCCTTCATCCTGGCCGAAAAGACGGTCGAGATCGAGCATCCGCGGCTCGCGGCGCGCTCGAAAAAGGCCGTAACGCAAGGCGATGCGATGAGCATCTGGGTCGGCACGCCGCTCGCCGAAGCCCAGCGCCAGATCATTCTCGGCACGCTGAAGCACTGCGGCGGCGACAAGCGGCGCACGGCAAAGGCGCTCGGCGTCAGCCTGAAGACGCTTTACAACCGTCTGGGCGCGTATGAGGACGAAGATGACGCGCCGTCGGCGGGCAATGCCTGAGACGCGCTCGCACATTGCAACATGTCCACCGCCATGATCGATGCGTGACGGTACAGGACTGTCTTTTGACAAGTCCATGCGCGCCCCAAGCGGCCCATTCAGGTGATCATGGTCAGCGGAGCCGCAAACAGGCTCCGCGCCCGTGATAGATGACGATCAGGACTCGACGTCCTCGAGGCTGAAGATTTCGGTCTGGTCGTTATACGAAAAAATCTCGCCGTAGCGGCCCCAGTTGATGACGGCGTCGAGCGTTTCCTCGGCCGCGCTGTCCGACAGAAAATCCTCGAGCTCCTGCTCGAACCGCACGCGCGGCGCCCGATGGCCCGGGCGTTCGTTGAGTACCTTCTTGATCCGCGCGGCAAGCGGCACATGACGCAACAGGTGCTCGGCGAACATCATCTTGCGTTCCTGCGTGCCGAACTCGGCGAAGACTCGCGCGGGCGGCGTGAGGAAGATATCGCCCTCTCGCACGTCGGTGAAGCCGAGGTGCTGCAGCACTTCCGCGATCGGGAAGAGATCGTCGACCTCGAGATGCAGCGAGCGCGCGATTTCCGGCATATCGGCCCGGCCGTGATACGGCGGCGCCGCGAGCGTTTCGATGAGACCCGCCATCAAGTTCGTCGAGACGCTCGGCAGCCAGCTGCCGAGCTCGAGCCCCTTCTTCGTGGCTTCGTCGGTACGGCGCGCCGTCATCTTCGCGTAGATGTCGTCGACGAGACGCTTGAACGCCGGATCGAGACGGTTGCGCGGATGCACGAACGGCACCTTGATCTCTGCGATCACCCGCCCCGGGTTCGACGAAAGCACGAGGATGCGATCGCACATGAACACCGCCTCTTCGATGTTGTGCGTGACGATCAGAATCGATTTGATGGGCATGCGCCGCTGCGTCCACAAGTCGAGCAAGTCCGTGCGCAACGTCTCCGCGGTCAGCACGTCGAGCGCCGAAAACGGTTCATCCATCAAGAGCAACGTGGGATCGACGACCAGCGCGCGCGCAAAGCCGACGCGTTGGCGCATGCCGCCCGACAGTTCGCGCGGGTACGCGTTCTCGAAGCCGTCGAGACCGATCAGATCGATCGCGGCCAACGCCCGTTCGCGCCGCTCGCGCGCACCGACGCCCTGCGCCTCGAGACCCGCTTCCACGTTCTGCAAGACGGTGAGCCAGGGAAAGAGCGCAAAGGTCTGAAACACCATGGCGACGCCCTCGGCGGGACCGGCGAGCGGTTGGCCGAGATAGTCGACGTGGCCATCCGTCGGCTCGATGAGCCCGGCGATGATGCGCAACAGCGTCGACTTGCCCGAACCGGACCGTCCGAGCAAACCAACGATTTCGCCCGAGCGCAGCGAGAGATTGACGTCGTCGAGAACGAGCAGTTCGCCCTGCGCTTTCGAAAAGCCGCGGCACACGTCTTTGACGTTGAGGATTTCCTCGCCGAGGCGAGGCGCGGCACCGGCGCCGAGCGACGCGGGTGAAACGGACGACGCCGAGCTCGGTTCAGCTTTGGGGTTTTGCATTGCGCTTCACTCTCGAATGGACTTATCGTGCGTTTTTTGCATCAATCGAGCCGGAGCTTCGACTCGGCATAAGCATAGAGCGGCCGCCACAGACTGCGGTTGAACAGCGTGACGAAAAGCGACATGACGGTGATGCCGAGAATGATCTTCGGAAAGTCGCCCGCGGCAGTCATCTGCGCGATATAGGCACCCAGCCCATGCGCGACGACATGCGTGTCGCCCCACTGGACCGCCTCGGAGACGATGCTCGCGTTCCAGGCGCCGCCCGAGGCCGTCAGCGCACCCGTCACGTAATAGGGGAAAATGCCCGGCAGCATGCACTGGCGCCACCATTGCCAGCCGCGAATGCGGAAGTTCGTCGCAGCTTCCCGGTAATCGTTCGGATAGGCCGTCGCTCCGGCGATCACGTTGAACAAAATGTACCACTGCGTGCCGAGCACGATGAGCGGCGAAAGCCAGATGTCCGGATTCAGGTGGAAGCGGACGATCACGACCACGAACACCGGAAAGAGCAGATTGGCCGGAAAGGCAGCGAAAAACTGCGCAAGCGGCTGAATCTTCTCGGCCAAGGCCGGACGCAGCCCGATGAGGACCCCGATGGGCACCCAGATCAGCGAGGAAAGCGCGATCAGGATCGCGACGCGCACAAGCGTGATGAAGCCGAGCAGAATGACGTGCCAGACTTCGTCGAGCGTCACGCCGGTCCGCACATAGGCCGCGACGCGCCAGACGACGTACAGCGTACCGGCGAGCAGAACGAGCGCCCACGCGATATCGGCGGCGCGCGACGATGCCCGCCGCGCGCCACCGGCCCGGCCCAGCCGCAAGCGCGGCCGCAACGACAACCGGATCGGCACGCGCGCAGCCTTCGAAAAAAGCCACCCCACCGGCACGAGCAACCGATGAATGAGCCGCGTGCGCCGCACGACATCGAGCAGCCACGACTCGGGCGCGTTGCCCGAACTCGTCGTCTCCATCCGAAATTTGTCGGCCCACGCGACGAGCGGGCGGAACATCAACTGGTCGTACGCGAGGATGACGACCGTCATCGCGAGGATGACCCAGCCGACGGCGACGAGGTTCTTGTCCGAGATTGCCTGCGCAAGATAGGCGCCGATGCCGGGCAGCGTGATCGTGTTGTTGCCGACGGTGATGGCCTCCGATGCGACGACGAAGAACCAGCCCCCTGACATCGACATCATCATGTTCCAGATGAGACCCGGCATCGAGAACGGAACTTCGAGCTTCCAGAAACGCTGCCAGGCGGTCAGGTGGAAGCCGCGCGAGACCTCGTCGAGATCGCGCGGCACCGTGCGCAGCGACTGGTAGAAGCTGAACGTCATGTTCCAGGCCTGGCTCGTGAAGATCGCGAAGATGGCCGCGAGCTCGGCGCCGAGGACCTGCTTCGGGAACAGCGCCAGGAAAAACGTTACCGTAAACGAAATGTAGCCAAGCACGGGCACGGACTGAAGGATGTCCAGGACCGGGATCAGCACCATGCCCGCGCGCCGGCTTTTCGCGGCGAGCGTGCCATAGACGAGCGTGAACGTGAGCGACGCGCACATCGCGGCAAGCATCCGCAGCGTGGTGCGCAGCGCATACTCGGGCAAGTTCGACGGGTCAAGCGAGATCACCTGCGTCTTGAGCGTCGAAATCGGCGCCATCGTCTGGTGAACGCCGATGGCCGCCATCGCGATCAGGCAGATGATGAGCGGAAAGGCGACGAAGTCCCAGCGGTTGGGCAAAAGCCGCCACACCGATGCGTTGGCAGTGCGCTTCAGGTCGAAGCTGAAGTCCATCAGCGCCCCCTGGCCTGGCGGCGTGAGGCAGCAGCCTGGCAAGCGGGCCAATGCGCCGGCAAACCCGAAACTGGTAAGTTGAACATGTCGAGGCGTATGGATGCAGTCATTCGTGGGCTCCGGCCGCCCGGCGGTACGATGGGCACGTGTCCGGCTTTTTCCTGCTTTTGCGACGGCAAGACAGTACTACAGACTGTGTTTCAGGCACAACCGCGCGCCTACGATGAAACCCCGAGAGCCGTTCAGTTTGGGCCGGTCAGGCCGATAATACCGAGCAGGTAGTGCGCCGCGTGAGAGCCGGGGGGGCGTCGGGGGCGGCATGCGGCCCCATTGTCGCGCCGCCCGGCGAGAGCAGTCCGCATGGACCAGGGAGTCGATGAACAAGAAAACATTGCACTGGATGATGATCGGGGCGAGCGCCGTCATGGGCATGCTCGTCTGTTGGCTCGTCGCCGGTCAAGTCGCTGACCGGATGGTCCTGCACGATCTGAACGACACGGTGCGCGGGCAATCGCAGCTCTCGCTCGCCACGGCCGACAATATCGCCCAGATCATCGCGAGCGACCTGTCGATGGCGCGCGCCATTCCGGCCACGCTCGCGGAAACGCCTGTCATCCAGCGTGTGCTCACGCAAGCGTACCGTCTTCCCGAGAAGCGCGCGGCGCAGGAATCGGAACGGCGGGCGCGACTGCTCGCCGTGCCCGCCTTACGCCGAGCCGACGCGTTCTTGCACGACGTGCGCGGCTTTGCCGGGCTCGACAATATGTGGCTCGTCGATACGAACGGCCTGTGCGTCGCCTCCAGCGACGCGTTCGAGCGCCTGTCGTGCGTCGGGGTGGATCTCGCGGGCCGGGGCTATGTCAAAGAGGCGCTGCTCGGCGCGTATGGCCAGATGTACGCCGTGGGGCGCGTCAGCGGCGAAAACGGAGTGTTCCTCTCTGCCCCGGTCTACAGCGACGGCACCCTCGTCGGTGCGATCGTGGCCAAGATCGGATTACGCAGGCTGCGGCACTGGGTCGCGGCACCCGGCTCCTTCGTCGCCGACGAGAACGGTGTCATCGTCATGGCCAACGAAAGCCGGTTCGAAGGCTATCGCCTGCCCGGCGCACGCATTACCCACATGGACGCGGCCCAACGCTTCGACAGCTACCGCCGCTCCAGCTTTCCCGTGCTCGATATCGCTCCGCTGCGTCCCCGCATGGCGCGCAGCGCGCCCTGGGTACCGGCGGCGTTGGCCAACCAGATGGTCGAGTTGCAGGCGGCCGGTCCGCCCTCGCTTTACATCATGCGCAACGGGATCAACTCGGGTTTCTCGGTACATTTGCTCACGCCTATCGCGCTTTGGCAGCATTTAGTCGATGAGCGCATCAATATTCGTGGGCTGACTTTCGCCGCTCTGATGGGTTCGCTGCTGCTGGCTGCCACGATCGCGGCCTCGTACCGCCGCGAGAAACGCCATCATGGCGAGGCGCGCCGTCTCGCGAGCGAGCTCCAGGCCTCGAACGCCCAGTTGTCCGCGGAGGCCCGCGACGACGCGTTGACAGGCGCCCTCTCACGGAGATACTTCCTCAGCCTGCTGCAGCGCGAGATCGATGCTGCGCGCACGCGCGGCACGCCGCTTTGCGTGGCGATCGCCGATCTCGACCACTTCAAGCAGATCAACGATCGATTCGGCCACACTATCGGCGATTACGCGCTCGAGCACTTCGTCGGGCGCTGCCGCACCGTTCTGCGGGCGACCGATGCGATCGGCCGTCTGGGCGGCGAAGAATTCGCCATCCTGCTGCCGGCCACTTCGCTCGCCGAAGGGCTGGCAGTCGCCGAACGCATACGTGACACGCTGCGGGAGGAGCGCTCCCCGAGGCTGCCGGACGCCGTCGACCTGCGCGTCAGCATCGGCGTGACCGGTCTGGCCGATGACGATACGCTCGAGCGCTTCATCAGCCGGGCCGACCGGGCCCTTTACAACGCGAAAGCCGCAGGCCGCGATCGCGCAGCGGCCTTCGCGGCGCATGTCGCGGTGCCGCCGTCAAACGCGGCAGTCCACCGGTAGCGCCCGCGGCGGCGAAGCTCGGCCGATCGGCCAATCGACTGCGCCTTGACGAATAGACCGGGTATCATCGTCCTTTCTTGGCATGAAGCCGCCGATCGATCTACCTGGAGGTTCGCATGAAGGGCAATTTGGTCATCATCTGTCGCGACCAGGACACGGATGCGTTCGATCATCTGATGGCCGAGTACGGCGCATTTCAGACCCGCCTATCTTCGACCGCGTGGTATCTGAAGTTCGACGCCGCCCCCGAAGCGGTGCAGGACGAAATTCTGGCGCGGCTCGGCAAGTACACGACTCATTACATCTTCGGCGCCGATAGCGTGACGTACAACACCGTCGACAGCGAAGCTGCCTCAGCGCTCGATACGCTGTTCCAATAGCACGCTGGGCGGCCTCACGCCGCCGCCCTCACGGGCACATCGCGAGGAAAACGCATCGTCACGCGCAAACCGCCGTCGTGCGCGTTGCCGATTTCGCACTCGCCACCCATACGACGCACGAGCCGCTCGACGATCGCAAGCCCGAGGCCGCTGTGCCCATTGCCGCCACGGGCCGGATCGAGCCTCACGAAAGGCCGGCTCGCGTCGATGAGGTCGCGCGGCGCGATGCCCTTGCCGTGATCGCCGACGGCGAGCAGCCATCCGTCGGCCGTGCGCGCCGTTTCGACGACGACGGGCGGCGCGCCGTAGGCATGTGCGTTGTCGAGCAGGTTCGAGAGCACGCGATCGAGCGTGGCCGTCGGCAGCCTGAAGCCCGGTCCCGCCGCCAAGGCGGTCTGCACCGGCGGCGCGCCGGGCGCAACCGCACGATAGCTGCGCACGAGACGTTCGCACTGGGCGTCGACTTCGACGGGCTCGCTGGAATCCACGCCGTCGTGCGCAAAAACGAGAAATTGATCGACGATGTGCGTCATCGAATCGACGTCGCGCACGACGCCATCGCGCTGCTTGATGTCGTCCATCATTTCGGCGCGCAACCGCATGCGCGCGAGCGGAGTACGCAGATCGTGCGCGATGCCGGCGAGCATGATGGCGCGGTCGTTATCGGCGCGCGATACCTCGGTCACCATCTGATTGAAGCCATGCGTGAGCGCGCGCAGCTCGCTCGGACCGCGCTCGGGCACGGGCGGCACGGGCTGCCCGCGGCCGAAGCGCGCGACGGCCGAACTGAGCGCCCTGAGCGGCCGTTGCAGCCGCCAGGCCACGAACAGCGCGCACATCACCGCCGCCGAAAAGATGATCGCGAGCCACAGCACCATGCGATCGAGCGAGCGCGGCGGATGCAGCGAAAGCATCGGCACGACGATCCAGTGCGAATCGCCCGCCTCGTGGACCCAGAGCATCGGCGGGTGCCCGGGCGGGCCGATCCGCACGTCCGAGCCCGCGGGCAGGCGGTCGCGGAACTCGTCGACGAAACGCAGGATCGCGGGCGGCAGATCGCGGCGCGGCGGCGGAACATCGGGGTTGGCCGTATCGATCGCGCGCACGCGCGAGGGCAGCGGTTGGTTCGGCGCACGTGCGACATGCTCGCGCACGGCCTCCACGAGGAACGCAGCCTCCTCGACGGCATAGCGGGCCTGCGAATGGCTGCGCTCGATGCGGATCAGCACGAACCAGGCGAAGTGGGAGATGAGCAGTACCGCTACGACGAGCAGCGCCAGCCGCCCGAACAGCGAATCAATGGGTCGGCGCATTGGGCTCGCCATTCGGCACGAAGACATAGCCGCGTCCGCGCACGGTCTGCACGAAGCGCGGCGCCGACGGATCGGTTTCCAGGATTCGGCGCAAACGCCAGACCTGGACGTCGATGCCGCGGTCCGTGCCGTCGTACTCGGGCCCGTGCAGGAGCTCCAGCAGCCGCTCGCGGGTGAGCGTACGCATCGGATGGTTGATGAAGATCTTGAGCAGCGCGAACTCACTGCCCGACAACGTCAGCGGGCGGCCGTCCATCGTCAGCGTGCGGCTCTCGAAGTCGAGCACGAAACGCCCGAACGCGAACGGCTCGCGCTGTTCGGGCGCCGCGGACGGTACCGTGCGGCGGCGGCGCAAGACGGCCTGCACGCGCGCAAGCAACTCGCGCGGGTTGAACGGTTTGCCGAGATAGTCGTCGGCGCCGAGTTCGAGGCCAACGATGCGATCGACGTCGTCCGCGCGCGCCGTCAGCATGATGACGGGGATGTCGTCGCCGGCGGCGCGCAGTTTGCGCAAGGCGGTGAGCCCATCGACGCCGGGCATCATGAGATCGAGCACGATGAGATCGGGGCGCTCGCGCTCGAGCCGCCGCTCGAGCGTGGCAGCGTCATGGAGCACCGACACTTCGATGCCCTGCCGCACGAGATAGTCCCGCAGCAGATCGCGCAATTCTGCGTCGTCGTCGACGATGAGGATTTGAGTAGCCATGGCGCGAAGTTTAGCGCGAGCCAGGTCCCCGTAACGGGCCCGCGGCGGTGAAAGGGTTACGGAAGGTTACGGCGAAAGCCGGGCGTAAACGCACGTAACCGGGCCGGATACGCGCGTAACACGTCGGCTTCGTTGCGAAGGCTAGTCTTCACGCAGCGTTCGTGGCGCCGCATGGCCGGCGTCCTCGCATCGCTTCACTTTCCATGAAGGAGTATTCGATGAACCCGATCTTGCGCGGATCGTCCCGCTTTCTCGCGACCGCAGCCGCCGCGCTCGCCGTCACGTTCGGCACTGCCTATGCCGCCGGCGGCAATGTGTCGCCGGCCGGCCCCGACGGGGCCGCGATGCAAGGTGGCCCGGGGGGCTGGCATGGCCACGGTCCATTCATGATGGAGCGCTTGAACGCGCTGCACGCACGGCTTGCGCTGACGCCTGAACAGGAGCAGAAATGGCAGACGGCGCTCGCGACGATGAAACGAAACCATGAAGCCGAGCGCGCCAATCACGAGAAGATGCGCGAGCAGTTCAAGGCGGCGCAGCAGCAGCCGATCCTCGATCTCGATGCCCTGCACGCCACGCATCAGCAGATTCGCCAACAAAGCGACGCGCTTCACGAGCAGACGGCCACGGCATGGCTGGCTTTCTACGACAGCCTCGACGATCAGCAAAAGACGACCGTCAGTACCGAGCTGAAACAACATTTCGCGAAGATGGGCTCGCGCCACGAGAAGATGCGTGAATTCTGGCGGCAGCATCACGGCGCCGGCAGCGCCGGCGGCCAGCCGACGGCGCCTTGAACCGGGCCCATCTCCAGCTCCGAAGCGCAGCTAAAGGGCGTACCCGCAACGGGTCCCCGGCGCCCCGCGTTGCGCCCGCAAACGCCTGACGTCCCCTCGAGCCGCCGCGCGCCGAATGGCCGCGGCGCTTTTTTTCATGCACTGCCCGGTTGCACCCGCAACCGCCGAATCGGGCGTGCGGGTGACACCCGCGGGTTCCCCCGCAGTAGCGCCCTATCCGGGTTGAGGTAAAATACCGCGCTTTTCGCGGGGGCGAGCTCCGGCAACCGGTAGTGCCACGGAGACCGCTCGCCGTTGAGCCGGTCACACCGGACGAAAAGTCGCGCACTGCGGCCGGGCACGCCATTTTTGGCCACCTAGAATCTCCGGTCGCGCGTTGTTTCGCACACCGTCAAGGATTGCACCTCCAACATGTTTCTTGAAGGCTACGGCCCGCTGATCCTCGCCGGCACTTGGCAGACCGTCAAGCTGGCGGTGCTTTCGCTCGCGTTCGCATTCGCGCTTGGCCTCGTCGGCGCCGCGGCCAAGCTTTCCAAAAATCGTCCGTCTCGCGTGCTGGCGACCGGCTACACGACACTCGTGCGCGGCGTGCCCGATCTCGTGCTGATGCTGCTGCTCTTTTACAGCATTCAGATCTGGCTCAACGATCTGACGGACTTCATCGGCTGGGACCAGATCGACATCGATCCGTTCGTGGCAGGCGTCATCGTCCTGGGCTTCATCTACGGCGCCTACTTCACGGAGACCTTCCGCGGCGCGTTCCTTTCGGTGCCGCGCGGGCAGCTCGAAGCGGGAAGCGCATTCGGCATGTCCGGCTGGCAGGTCTTTGCCCGCATCATGTTCCCTCAAATGATGCGCTTCGCATTGCCCGGCATCGGCAATAACTGGCAAGTCATGGTCAAGGCGACGGCGCTCGTGTCCATCATCGGGCTCGCCGATGTCGTCAAAGCGGCGCAGGACGCCGGCAAGGGCACGCTGCGTTTTTTCTTTTTCACGCTGATCGCGGGCGCGATCTATCTGGCGATCACGACCGTTTCGAATCTCGTGCTGCTGTGGCTCGAGAAGCGCTATTCGATCGGCGTGCGCCGTGCCGAGCTATAAGCCATGATCGAGCTGATTCACGAGTACTGGCGCAATTATCTTTTCACCGATGGGTTTCGCATCACCGGGCTGGCAATCACGATGTGGCTGCTCGTCGTATCGATCGGCATCGGCTTTTGCCTGTCGGTGCCGCTGGCGGTGGCGCGCGTATCGAAGAATCGCCTGATCTCGGGCCCGGTCTGGCTCTATACGTACATCTTCCGCGGCACGCCGCTGTACGTGCAGTTGCTGATTTGCTATACCGGCCTCTATAGCCTCGAAGTCGTACGCTCGCACGCGCTGCTCAACGAGTTCTTCCGCGACGGCATGCACTGCACGCTGCTCGCGTTCACGCTGAACACCTGCGCCTACACGACCGAAATCTTCGCGGGCTCGATCAAGGCCACCGCGTACGGCGAGATCGAAGCTGCGCGCGCCTACGGCATGTCGCGCTTCACGGTCTATCGGCGCATCATCCTGCCGTCCGCACTGCGCCGCGCTCTGCCGCTTTACAGCAACGAAGTCATTCTGATGCTGCACGCGACGACCGTCGCCTTTACCGCGACCGTGCCCGACATCCTCAAGATCGCGCGCGACGTCAATTCGGCCACCTACATGTCGTTTCACGCGTTCGGCATCGCCGCCCTGCTCTATCTGGCGATCTCGTTCGCGCTCGTCGGCCTCTTTCGCCGCGCGGAACAGCATTGGCTCGCCTATTTGCGGCCGCAAGGCAAGTAACCCGGATCTCACCCGATGCAAAAGCTTTTCATCGACGAACTGTACAAGTACTACGGAGACCACGAGGTCCTCAAAGGCGTCTCGCTCAAGGCCAATGCGGGCGACGTCATCAGCGTCATCGGCTCGTCGGGCTCGGGCAAGAGCACCATGCTTCGCTGCATCAACTTTCTCGAGCAGCCGAGCGCCGGGCGCATCCTGGTCGACGGCGAGGAGATCCTGACCAGGAAAGACCGGACCGGAGCGCTGCGCGCGGCCGATCCCAAGCAACTCCAACGCATGCGCACGAAGCTGGCGATGGTGTTTCAGCACTTCAATTTGTGGGCGCACATGACGGTGCTCGAAAACGTCGTCGAGGCGCCGATTCACGTGCTCGGGCTGCCGCGGCGCGAAGCCGAGGAACGCGCGCGTACGTATCTCGAGAAGGTCGGGCTCGCGCCGCGGCTCGAAAAACAATATCCGTCGCACCTGTCGGGCGGACAGCAGCAACGCGTGGCGATCGCGCGGGCACTGGCCGTGCATCCCGACGTCATGCTCTTCGACGAGCCGACTTCGGCGCTCGATCCGGAGCTCGTCGGCGAAGTGCTGAAGGTCATGCAGAAACTCGCCGAAGAAGGACGCACGATGGTTGTCGTGACGCACGAGATGAGTTTCGCGCGCAACGTCTCGAACCATGTCGTCTTTTTGCATCAGGGGCGCATCGAAGAAGAAGGCGCGCCCAACGACGTCTTCGGCCATACCAAAAGCGAACGGCTCCGGCAATTCCTGTCCGGCAGCCTCAAGTAGCCGTTTCGCGCGGCCGGTGCCGCCCACAGGGTGGCCGGGCCTCCCTCCCGAACTTCAAAGGCGCCTCGGCGCCTTTTTCATTGGCGCGACGCATTACCCCCGCCAATTTCCCGCGTCAATAGCGAAATTCCTGGACTCAACCTGCGAGCCATCGGCCGCCCCTTATGGCACAAGGGTTAGCGCGGTGCATCCCGCACCGGTGTTGCATAACGGGACACAACCATATGGCAATTTGGCGACAGGTCCGTCCGCTAGCCGGATTTCTATACCCACCCCTGTCTATTTTTGCTAAATTAGTAACCAAAGTAGCAAAACGCAACGCTACAAATGTAGTTTTACTTCAAAGAAGGAGACGCCGTTCCGCCATCGGAGCGGACCGGAACGGCCACCAGAGCGCGCCGGTCGCGCCCTTTCCGCGAGCGATCTCCCTGAAGTCGGATTCCCGCCCGGGCGTCTCACGCCGCCCGGGCGCTATTCGCAGTATGGCTTCACTTTTTGACAGGGTATGGAGGAGAAGATGAAGAAAGCATTGCTCGCCGCGGCACTCATGTCGGCAGGCGTCATCGCTCACGCTCAAAGCAGCGTGACGTTGTATGGTCGCCTCGACGCGGGTATCGAGTACATCAGCGGCTTGCCGAACGCCAGCTACACCGGATCGACCTCGCGTTGGCGCGCGGAAAGCGGCGACTGGGGCACGAGCCTGTGGGGCATGAAGGGTACGGAAGACATCGGCGGCGGCAATAAGGTCGTGTTCAAGTTGGAAGGCAGCTTCAACACGATGACCGGCGCAGGCCCCGGCGGCGGCGGTCTCTTCAATCGTTGGGCAACCGTCGGCCTGTCTAACGCCAACTACGGTACGTTCACGATGGGCCGCATGCTCTACATCGCCAACGGCGTGTGGGACTTCGATCCGTTCGGTCAATCGAACTGGTCGTCGGCATCGCTCGTGCGTGGCCGCAACTGGCCGCAATCGAGCAACAACGTCGCGTACCAATCGCCGAACTGGGGCGGCTTCGACGTCTACGGCCAGTACGCGCTGTCGAACGCGACGAGCTGGAACGGCAACGGCACGACGGCACAAGGCCGCGAAGCGGGCTTGCAAGTGACGTACACGAGCCCGATCTTCCAGGTGCGCGGTATCTATGACGAGATCCGCAATCCGGCCAACGGTGTCCTGAGCGGCGCCGACGGTGCATTCTCGTTCTCGCGCGAGTACACGGCGGGCGTGAACGTGTTCCTCGGCCCGGTCAAGATTCAAGGCGTCTACCAAGCTCTGCGTACGTCGGGCTTCACGGGCGGCCTCAGCGCTCCGAGCTCGATCGATCACGAATGGGGCGGCGTGACGTGGCAAGCTACGCCGGCGGCAGCGTTGATCGGTGCGGTGTACCACGTGAACACGAACCACGGCTTCGGCAACGCGACGATCTACACCGTCGGTGGCACGTACAACCTGTCCAAGCGCACGCTGCTCGACTTCCAGGTCGCGACCGTGCGCAACAGCAAGTCGGCTAACTTCGGCCTCGATGCCAACGCGTTCGGCAACGGCGGCAACACCGCGGCCGGCTTCAACGAGAACCCGCTGCATGGCCACAGCCAGACCGGCGTCTATGCTGGTATCCAGCACACGTTCTAATCGAACGGGGTAGTCAGAAAAGTTTTACTTCATCAGTTTTAACGCTGCTGCGAGAGGCGCGTATCGGTGCGGTGTCCGTCAGGGCATCGCACCGTTTTTTTTATGTTTGCGGGCATGCGCTCATTGGCAGGCCCGGCCGCGGCATCAAACGGCCGCTTCGTTTTCTTCGCCCGTGCGGATACGGATCACGCGCTCGACATCGGTCACGAAGATCTTGCCGTCGCCGATCTTGCCTGTGCGCGCGGCACCGATGATGGCGTCGATCACTTGATCGCACTGCCGGTCGGCCACCACGACTTCGATCTTCACTTTCGGCAGGAAATCGACGACATATTCGGCACCGCGATAAAGTTCGGTGTGCCCTTTTTGCCGGCCGAAACCCTTGACCTCGGTCACCGTCAGGCCCGTCAACCCCACTTCGGCGAGCGCCTCGCGCACTTCGTCGAGCTTGAACGGTTTGATGATTGCGGTAATGCGTTTCATGGCTGAGCCTCGTTTCGGTCTTTCGATGGAATGGCACGATTTTACGCCGCGTCCGAGGCAAGCTTCATTCGATGCGCAGCATCGCGACGTGGCGGATTGCATTACCATGACCGCTCGCATGCTGCGACGAACAGGCGACGAACACGGTCTACACAAGTGAAACACGAACGCATCGATTATCGCATGGGCATTCTCTCGTCCTTGGACGAGGTCGACGCGCGCCAGTGGAATGCGCTGCTCGCACGGCAGCCGCAACCGACGCCGTTTTTACGTCACGAATTTCTGAGCGCACTCACTGCAACACATTGCACGACCGAGCGCACCGGGTGGGCGATGCGCTTCGTCACACTCGTCGATGCCACGAGCGGCGCGCTCGCGGCAGCGGCGCCGCTTTACGTCAAGAGCCACTCGTACGGCGAGTACGTGTTCGATTGGGCCTGGGCCGACGCGTATCAGCGCAACGGACTCGAGTACTACCCGAAGCTCGTCTGCGCAGTGCCGTTCACACCCGTACAAGGCACCCGGCTCATCGCGGTCGATGACGCGGCGCGGCGTCAACTCGCGGCTTCGATCATCACGCTTGCCGAGCAATCGGACGTGTCGTCGCTGCACGTGCTCTTCCCGACGGCGGACGAAGCCGATACGCTAGCGGCGCTCGGGATGATGCTGCGCGAAGGCATCCAGTTCCACTGGGTGAACCCGGGTTACCGCGATTTCGACGATTTTCTCGCGACGCTCGAGCAGAAAAAACGCAAGAATATCCGCGCCGAGCGGCGCAAGGTCCATGACGCCGGTGTGACGCTGCGCCGCGTGCGCGGCGAACAGGCGACCGACGACGACTGGCGTTTTTTCACGCGCTGCTATCGGCAAACGTACCGGGAGCACTTCTCGTCGCCGTACCTGAATCTCGAGTTTTTTCGCATGATCGGCGCTTCGATGCCCGAGAACCTGCTGCTCGTCATCGCCGAGCGCGAAGGCCGGCCGATCGCGAGTTCGCTCGTCGTCTATCAGCGCGACGAGCGAACGGGCGGCACGCTCTACGGCCGTTATTGGGGCGCCGTCGAGCACGTACCATGCCTGCACTTCGAAACGGCCTATTATCAGCCGCTCGAATTTTGCATCGAAGAGAAGCTCGCCGTATTCGAAGGCGGTGCGCAAGGCGAACACAAGATGGCGCGCGGCTTCATGCCGAAGGTCACGCACTCGGCGCATTGGCTCGGCCATCCCGCGTTCGCCGACGCCGTCGGACGTTTTCTGGATAACGAGGCCAATCTGATCGAAGCGCATGTCGACGAATTGCGCGAGCACGATCCGTTCAAAAAATAGCGAACTCCGATTCGACGACGACCCACGATGGCCTGGTTTCTATATTTGATCGAATGCGCCGACGGCAGCGTCTATACCGGCATCGCCACGGATGTCGACGCGCGCTTCGCCAAGCACGCGAACGGCACCGGCGCGCGATATACGCGTGCGCGCAAACCGATATGCGTGCTGGCGAGATTCGAGCTCGACGATCGTTCGAGCGCGTTGCGCGCCGAATATCGGGTCAAGCGTCTGTCACCGACGCAAAAGCGCGCACTGGCCGCGGGCGAACTCACGCTCGCGTCGGTGTTGGAGCGTGCCGCGCGCGGCACGTCGGATCACTTCTTGTAGTTGGCCACGCCGTCCACGATTTCCTTGTGGGCCGCGTCGATGCCGGCCCAGCCCTCGACCTTGACCCACTTGCCCTTTTCGAGCGCCTTGTATTGCTCGAAGAAGTGCTTGATCTGGTCCTTCAGGTACGCCGGAACGTCGTCGATCGATTTCATGTGTGCCGTCATCGGGCACAGTTTGTCGTGCGGCACCGCGACGAGCTTCGCATCGACGCCGGACTCGTCCGTCATTTGCAACATTCCGAGCGCGCGTGAACGTACGACGCATCCGGGGATCAGAGGGAACGGCGTGATGACGAGGACGTCGACGGGGTCACCGTCGCCCGAAAGCGTCTGAGGAATATAGCCGTAGTTCACGGGGTAGCGCATGCCCGTGCCAATGAAGCGGTCGACGACGAGCAGACCAAGTTCCTTGTCCGCTTCGTATTTCACCGGATCGCTCTGCGCCGGGATTTCGATGATGACGTTGAAGTCTTGCGGAAGATCCTTGCCCGGGGGGACGTGATTGAAGCTCATGACGTTCTCGTGAGGGAAGTGAAAGGAAAGCGTCGGGCGGCCGAATCCAACGTATTGCGGCGGCCCCGGCATAAGCGCTGCGCGCCATTATAGCCGAGCGGCAAACGCGCACTTTGGCGGTGGCGCCTCGGCGATCGGCGCGATAATCGACGCTCGCTGCGTTTCGACTGACGGTTCGGACTTTACTTGGGAGCCTTGCATGGAGGAAGCGAAACACTTCGTCGGCGGTGAATGGATTACGCCGTCGAGCCGAGAAACCATCGATGTCGTCAACCCGTCGACGGGGCAGGTCTTCACGCGCATTGCGCGCGGCAACGCCGCCGATATCGACGCGGCAGTGAGCTGTGCGCGCGCGGCGTTCGAGGGGCCCTGGGGCTTGTTGAGCGCCGCCGAAAAGGGGCGCCTGTTGTACCGCCTCTCGGCGCTCGTCACGACCCATCGCGACGAGCTTGCCGAGCTCGAGGCCCGCGACACGGGCAAGCCGCTCAGAGAGGCCTGCGCGGATGCCGCCGCACTCGCGCGGTATTTCGAGTTCTATGCCGGCGCCGCGGACAAGCTGCACGGCGAGACGCTGCCCTATCAAAACGGCTACACGGTGCTTACCGTGCGCGAACCGCACGGCGTGACCGGGCACATCGTGCCGTGGAACTATCCGATGCAGATTTTCGGACGCAGCATCGCCGCGTCGCTCGCAGCCGGCAATGCCTGCGTCGTGAAGCCGGCGGAGGACGCCTGTTTGTCTGTCTTGCGCATGGCTTCGCTTGCCGCCGAAGCCGGTCTGCCCGCCGGCACGCTGAACGTGGTCACCGGTTATGGCGACGAGGCTGGCGCGGCGCTTGCGCGCCACCCGGGCGTCGACCATATTTCGTTCACCGGCTCTCCCGGGACCGGCGCGCTCGTCGCGCAAATGGCGGCCGAGCACTACGCGCCGGTGACGCTCGAGCTCGGCGGTAAATCGCCGCAGATCGTCTTTGCCGACGCCGATCTCGACGCGGCCATGCCGACGCTCATGTCGGCCATTCTCCAGAACGCGGGCCAGACCTGTTCCGCGGGTTCGCGCGTGCTGATCGAGCGCGCGATCTACGCGCCGCTCGTGGACCGCCTCGCCTGCGCATTCGATGCGCTGCGCGCGGGCCCGGGCCAGACCGAAGCCGATTGCGGCCCGCTCATCAACGCGAAGCAACAGCAGCGCGTCGCGGAATTCGTCGCACTTGCCAGGCGCGACGGCATCCGCGTCGCGGGACAAGGCTCGATCCTCTCGGGAGCCCATCCGAGCGGCTTTTATCAGCCGCCGACGCTGCTCGCCGACGTGCCTCGCACGCATCGCATCGCGCGCGAGGAAATCTTCGGACCCGTGCTCGCCGCCATGCCTTTCGAGGACGAAGCCGATGCCGTTGCCCTTGCCAACAGCACGCCGTACGGCCTCGTCGCGGGCATATGGACGCGCGACGGCGCGCGGCAATTCAGGCTCGCGCGCAGCATTCGCGCGGGTCAGGTCTTCATCAACAACTACGGCGCGGGCGGCGGAGTCGAACTGCCGTTCGGCGGCACGGGGCATTCGGGATTCGGGCGGGAAAAAGGCCTGGAAGCGCTGCACGGCTTTACGACGCTCAAGACGATCGCGATTCGTCACGGCTGAATCAAAGGCTGCGTTTCATCGTTTGTCCGGCGGCACGGCACAGAACGGCTTTCGTGCCGTGCCGTGCCTTCGCCCGACGCGCCTGGCGCTCCTCGAATTTGCCTCTTGCCTGCCGTGCGCCGTCGGAGCACTATCGCTCAAAACACAAAATCAGGAGACACGATGCGACTGACTGGCAAAACGGCTATCGTCACGGGCGGCGGCTCGGGCTTCGGCGAAGGAATCGCCAGGACATTCGCGCGCGAAGGCGCCAATGTCGTCGTCAACGATCTGAACGGTGCGGCCGCGGAGCGCGTCGCCAGCGAGATCGCGCTCGCGGGCGGCCGCGCGATCGCGGTGGCGGGCGACGTCGCCCGGCTCGCCGATTGGCAAACGCTGCGCGAGGCGGCGCTCGAAGACTTCAAGAGCGTGCAGATCGTCGTCAACAACGCGGGGACCACCCACCGCAACAAGCCTGTCCTCGATGTGACGGAAGCAGAGTTCGACCGCGTGCATGCGGTCAACGTGAAGAGCATCTTCTGGAGCGTGCAAGCGTTCGTGCCGTACTTCCGTCAGCAAGGCGGCGGCGTTTTCGTGAACATCGCCTCGACCGCCGGCGTGCGTCCGCGCCCCGGACTCGTCTGGTACAACGGGAGCAAGGGCGCCGTCATCGTCGCCAGCAAGTCGCTGGCTGCCGAGCTCGGCAGCGACCGCATCCGCGTGAACTGCGTGAATCCGGTGATCGGCGAGACCGCGTTGCTCTCCGAGTTCATGGGCATGGAAGACACGCCCGCCAACCGCCAACGTTTTTTGGCCGGCATTCCGCTGGGCCGGTTTTCGACGCCGCAGGATGTCGCGAACGCCGCGCTCTTTCTCGCATCCGACGAAGCCGAATTCATTACCGGCGTGTGCCTCGAAGTCGATGGCGGACGCTGCGTTTGATGTGCCCCGGGGCGGTTTCGCCCGCTCCGGCCGCTGGGTTGCATTTTTCACGTTTCGCTCTCGTATCGCCGCTCATTCCATACAACAAGTGCCTTGCACGGGACGGGCGTATGCACGCCCGCTTGCTGCCAACGCCTACTCCATTGGAGGAGACACATCATGAATCAACCTCGCGCGGGCCTGGACCCGCTCTCGACACCCGGTGACGCGCAATCGTCGAGCTTCGAAGAAGCGACTTACCGCAAAGTCTCGCTGCGCATTTTGCCGCTACTGCTGATCTGCTACCTCGTCGCGTATCTCGATCGGGTCAACGTCGGCTTCGCCAAGCTGCAGATGGCGACCGATCTGCATCTGAGCGACGCGGTCTACGGGCTCGGCGCAGGAATCTTCTTTCTCGGCTACTTCATTTTCGAAGTTCCGAGCAACCTGATCCTGCACCGTGTCGGCGCGCGGGTATGGATTGCGCGGATCATGATTACCTGGGGGCTCGTGTCCGTGTTGACGATGTTCGTCACCACGTCCGCCATGTTCTATGTCATGCGCTTCTTGCTGGGGCTCGCCGAAGCGGGATTCTTCCCCGGCATCATCCTCTACCTCACCTACTGGTACCCCGCCAACCGGCGCGGGCGCATGACGACCTGGTTCATGACGGCCGTGGCACTCTCGGGTGTGGTCGGCGGTCCGATCTCGGGCTACATCCTCAAGGCTTTTCACGGTGCGAACGGCTGGCACGGATGGCAATGGCTGTTTCTGCTCGAAGGCATACCGTCCATCGTTGCGGGCCTCGTCGTACTGGCTGCGCTCGACGATCGCATCGTTCACGCGCGCTGGCTGACGGACGACGAGAAACGATTGCTCGCACGCAACATCGAAGCGGAGGACACAGGCAAGGAAGATCTGAAACTCGGCGCCGTGCTGACGAGCCCGCGGGTGTGGCTCATGAGCTTCATTTATTTCTCTTTCGTGGTCGGACTCTACGGCGTGAGCTTCTGGCTGCCGACGATCATCAAGGCAACGGGCGTGACGGATTCGTTCATCATCGGGTTGCTTTCGGCGATTCCGTTCGCTGCCGCCGTCGTCGCGATGCTGCTCGTCGCGCGGAGCGCGGACAAGCGGCGCGAGCGGCGTTGGCATGTCGCATTGCCCGCGCTCGCCGGCGCGGTCGGGCTCGTCCTCTCGGTGACCTGGGCCCACCAGACGGCCCTGGCGATGGCGGCGCTCACGCTGGCAACGGCCGGCATCATTACGTCGCTGCCGCTTTTTTGGAGCTTGCCGACGGCGTTTCTCGCCGGCGCGGGTGCCGCAGCCGGCATCGCGATGGTCAATTCGATCGGCAATCTGGCCGGTTTTCTCGGTCCTTATGCGATGGGCTGGCTCAAACAGGCCACGGGCGTCAACGATATGGGCATGTATCTACTCGCCGCCTTCATGGTGCTCGGCGCACTCCTCGCGCTGAGCGTGCCGGCTCGGCTCGTGAACAAGTAGGGTCGACGATGCTCGCCGCCAGCGCCGTTCGCTGGCGGCCTATGCTTTTCGCCGGTATTACGCAGACATTCGGGCATCGCGGCATAGGCTGGAACCGTATCCAAAACGGTCCGCCGGAGGAAAAGGCCCCATGCCCGGAATCAGTAGAACGAGCCCCATCCACTCCCCGTCGGCGGAGCGACTCGGCAATGAAACGCCGACGCGAAGCCCCAACGGGTCCAACGACAGCGGCCGAGCATCCGGCGAGCGCCGGCGTCATGGCGTATTAGGCTTCCTCACGCGCCCGTTCCGGACAACGAACGCGGCGCCGCAAGCGCAAGGCAGCGTCGGCGCGGAATCGTCAGCGGGTCGTGATGCGCGCTCCACGCCGGCGACACCGCCGCGAGGCGCGGCCGCGGCACTTCGGCGGTTGGAGGCGCTGCCGCGCGGCCACGGGGAGGAAGTGATGGCGCGGCAAACGCCGCCCCGCGCGGGCGCGCGGGCGCCGAGCGGCTCGCGCCCGACCTCCGCGGCCCCAAGCGCCGCCACGCCGCCGCGGTTGGAACAACGCACACGCGCGCCAAACGCGGATGGCATCGTCGAACAACTTCGGAGTGCCGGGGTCGATCTCCGTCACGCGCATGAAACCGTATCCGGTTTGATCAACGGAGAGCCGCGGAACGTCGACGGCCGAACGATGCGCGTTTTGGTGCAACACTTTCCCAATATGGTGATGATCGGCCTCGATGAACGCGATCCACTTGCCGTTGCGCTTCGCGACGCGCTTGGCAGAGCGGCGCCCTCGTCACCGCGGGCGGCCCTTTCGCCCCCCCGTGCGCCGACAGGACCGCGACAGGGAGCGATGGGCGGCGGATTGCGAAGAACCCCCGCCCCGCCTCGTGCAGGCGAGGCGAACGCGCCGACACGGCAGGCCCGGTCCCACCGAGCGGATCTGCGACCGGCCAGTGCGGCTTTGGAGCGACTGGCCCGATCGGGTATCGACATGCAGCAAGTGCGCGACGCCCTGGAGAACACTCTAGTTTGGGGGCAGGACTTGCCCGCCCATGTCAGGAATGCACTGGAACGCGCCGGGATCGATACCCGCATCGAGGAGGGCGTCTCGCTCGTCGATCATCCCCTGATGCACGTGAGCAGAGCGATGCGCCTCATGGAGCACGCCCGGGGCAGCGCAGGCGCGCAGCGACAAGCAGCCGGAGGAACGCGGCCAGGCGCCGCTACGCCATCCCGAGGCTCACCGCGCGGATCGACACCCGAGGCAAGCGATATCGTTCGGCAATTGCAAAGCGCAGGGGTCGACCTGACTGAAGCGCACGGCGTCGTCTCCGCGTTGATCGACGGGGACCCAGCGCGTGTGAACCGGCGAATGATGCCTGTATTGCGATCGCATTTCCCCAACATGCACGAAATCGGACTGCTGGGGAATCTGCCGCTCGCTAATGCGCTCCGTGAAGCGCTGGGTCCGAACTCGGCTTCGTCCTCCGGGACGACCGGTCAACCGGCCACGCCGGCTTCGCGTCCCGTCGAGGCCGATCGCACACGGCGCGCCGCACCGGACAGCGCGTTGGAGATGCCGGCTCGGAGCGACGCGGAGGACAACGGTCAATACGCCTTTCGAATCCACACGCGGAACCCGGGGGCATCGGCCGAAGAGATCGCATCGGCGGTTGTCCGTGCCGGAGGCGGGTCTCGGCGAGCCACGATCGCCGAGCTCAAAGCGCACATCGCGACCTATGAGAAGATCGTCGCGACGTTCGATCGGTTGCGGCCCATTTCCAGGGCCGATGCCGAGCGCCATGAGTTCAAGGATGCGGCCATCTACAACCAGGAAGGCGACGGGGAGTTCAGCAAGGACAACGCGTCGGTCGGTCTTTTCGGCGAAGAACTGTCCTTGAACAACCCGGCTCAGAAAGTGATCGGATTGGCCACAGTCGCATCGGACCCGTCGCGCGGCTTCGACACAAGGGTCAACAAGGGAGTCGAGTTCATGGACATGAAGGAGCTGGCCAAGTATCTCGTCAGCAATCCCAAACATCCGATGACCAACGCGAAGCTCGATGCCGACAACATCGCGGACTTCGCCTTCAGAGTGTCTTGAGTCGCCCCCCCGGAGCACGCTTTCGAGGCGTGCCCCGACGGCCGTCAGACGACCTTCATCGCCAGCGCACTCGCACGATAGTGTTCGCCGGCCCGACCCGTATCGCCGAGCTGTTCGAATAACCGTGCAAGCGCACGATGGGTGCGGATCACGAGGGCGTCGTTATCGTCGGCGAGCCTGAGCGCCGATTCCAGGAACGACTGCGCCTTGCCCCACAATTGCTGGTGCAGGCACAGGCGCCCCAGCGCGAACAGCAGATCCGGATCCTCGGGGCGCGTTTTGCGCCAAGCCTCGGCCTTTTGGATCAACGGCAGCGCTTCGCCGGGTAATGCCGTCTCCGGATAGCGGCGCAGCAACCGGGCATCCCAGTTGTGCTGCAACGCCTCCTCGACGATCCGGCGAGCCTCGTCGTGCCGACTCAGTGCGATCAGCAGCTCAGCCGCGAGATCGGCGAGCCGCGGCGAGTGCCGTTCGACGGGTGCCAGCGAATGCCAAAGCGTCAACAGCGCTTCGGCATCGTGCCGCCGATCGCGTAGCAGGTTTTCCGCGGCCTGCTGACGCAACCTGACCGCGACGGCCGGATGGATGGCCTCGCGCTTTTCGAGCGTCTTCACGAGCTTGAGGACCTCGCCCCAATTCTTGAGCTGCTGCTGCGCGCGCAGTGCAATCTGCTGCGCATGAATACGCCGGGCTCCTTGCGATTGCATCTCCGTCAGCGCCGCCAGCGCGCCTTCGGGATCGCGGCCATCGGCGCGCATGTCCGCGCTGGCCATGAGCCGGGCGTCCTGCCAATCCGGCGCATCGATGGCCCCGAGCCACTCGTCGCGTCGCATGTACTCGCGCATGCGATGCGCTGCCACCGCCGCGACGAGTCCTGCCGCGCCCTTGTTCGACTGGCTCGCAAGCGCCTCGCGCGCTGCCTTCTCGGCTCGCGAGAAGCGCCCCGCGTACAGATTGCCGATGGCTTCGCGCAGCGCCGAATGCGCCTTGGCCTCTCTCGCGCGCGCCCGGTAAGCGGCGACGCGGCGCGGCATTTGCCAGATGTTGCGCACCATGCGCGTGAGCGCGTAAAGCAGCGCGAACAGCACCACGATGCCGACCACGAAGAGATTCAGCGAAATGTCGACGCGATACGGTGGATAGACGAGCAGCACCTGCCCCGCATCGAAGTGCCCCACTGTCGCAAGCGCGGCCGCGAGCGCGAAAAGCAGTGCGAGCCACAAGAGTCCCCTGAGTGCCATGGTTACCCCCGGCTCTTGGTGTTGTGCACGGCTTGCAAGCTCGTGTTGATGTTCGGCGTCTCGACCGATGCCGCACCGGCACCCACCTCCTTGAGGAGCGCGCGCACGGACTGCACGCGTCTTGCGCCGCCATCGAAGTAGCGGGCGAGCGCGGCATCGGCGGCCTGCAGGTCGGACCTCAGCGTCGTCTGGTTGCGCGAGAGCAGCGCGAGCCGCGCCGACAACAGCCGCAGCTTCACGTTTTCGCGGATGTATTCGCCCTGTTCGGGCGTATTGAGCATCGCGTCGGCATTGTCGATACGGCGGACCTGCACGAGCCCCTTGAGTTCCACGCCGACGGCCGAAGACACCTCGCGCCACCAGACCTTCCAGCGAGGCTCGCCGGCCGCGGCCGCGCTTGCGCCAGCCGCGGCCGGTACGCTGCTCGCCGGTGCGGGACGGGGCACGCGCGCCTCGCCCAGCAGCGGCAACGAGTCGACCTGCGAGATCGCGTCATCGAGTTTGATCGCCAGGCCCGTCAAATCGACCGAAGGGGTCGCCTTCAGCTTGTCGATGTCCTGCGCGATCGCGCGGCGCATCAGCATCGCCTGCGGGCTCGCGAGCGCTGCCAGCCGCGTGTCCGCGCTTTGCAGCGCAAAGAGGGCGAGCTGCGTGTTGCCGGTCAGTTGCAGTTGTTCGCTCGCGCTCGAGAGCATCTGCTCGACTTCGGCGAAGGTCCAGTCGTCGCGGTTGCGCGCCAGATCCTCGTACTGCTTTTGCAGCGCCTGCTGAGCCGTTTGCGCATCGGCGAGCTTGCCTTGCAGTTGCGCGAACTGCGCATCGACCTGGTGAACGGTGGCGAGCGCCTGATCGATCTTCACGCGCAGCTCGGCCGCTTGAGCGTCGATCGCCTGCTGCCGTGCCGCGACGCGCGCATCGAGGCGGTCCACCTTGCGATTGAGCGCGTATGCGCCGATGCCGGTCGCGCAGGCCACCGCCAACACGACGATCAAGAGAAGCAACACCCCGCCGCCCCGGCGGCGCTTCGGCTCGTCATAGACGAACGCGCCGGACTGCGGCTGGTTGAAGGCCGCATGCTCGGCGGGGTTCGGGGAATCCTGGTTCGAGTCAGTCATGCGCAATGGAGCCGAAAAAGAGGCCGAAGCCGGTTGATCGAAGGATGCGCGAGACGATGCCGAAATGGCGCGCAAGGCCGCAGCGATGCGTTCATCGCCGGGGCCGGATTGCGTAATCCTATCAAAACCCAATGCCCGCGCCGTCTCGGCGATGCGCGGATGGGGAGCGACGAGCGGAGCATGCCTGAGCGCGCTGAATTCGGCAGCCGATAATTGCGCTCGGGCCATCGTCTCGAGGTTGCGCAAGCCTTCGGAACTCGTCACGAGCCAGGCATGCGGCACGCCGGCCAACAATGCGCGCGCGCGCGACCATCCATCGGGGCTCGCTTGCGGCACGCGGCGTCGGTAGGCGGCCACGGCCTGAACATTCGCGCCCGCCTCGCGCAAACGCTCGGCGAGCCATTCGCGGCCACCATCGCCGCGCACGATCAGCACATCCTTGGCGGCCAGGCCGCCTTCGCCGAACCTCGCCTCGAGCGCGGCCCAGAGCGATTCGGAATCGAACCGCTGGCTCGCGGCGTCATCGCCGTTGCCGTTGCCGGCCCCCTTGACGCGGGCCTCGCGTGCATCGGCGCCCGCGGGACAGATCACTTCGATCGCGGGTGGCGCGAGACCGTGCCGCGCCAGCGCGGCGACGCTTCCCGGCCCAATGGCCGCGGCAGGCACGGCCTTCGGCCACGGCAGGCTCAGCTCGGCAAGCCCGTGGTCGATCGCATTCGGCGAAACGAAGACGACCAGCGCATAGCGCTCGAGCGTTGCCAGCGCATCGCGCAGCGGCAGCGGGTCCTCGACGGGCGCAATTTCGATCAGCGGAAATTCGAATACGTCCATGCCGTCTCGCGCCAGCCGCGCAGCAAGCGCGGCCGACTGCCCGGCCGGGCGCGTGAGAACGGCAGTAAACGAGCGAGCTTCACGGGCACGATCGCCGCCGGCCGGGCGGCCACCGCCCTGCGGATCGGAAACGGAGTCGGCCATCGGAGCGGCGCGCGGGCTCAAACGGCAGACTCGCCGCCGCTTTGCGTCGCCAGCGCCGCGATGATCTCACGCGCACCTTGTAATGCGAGCGCGTCAGCGAGCCGGCGTCCGAGCGCCAGTGCCTCGGCATCGCTCGCGACCGGCGCGACGACCTCGGCCGAGGCTGTGCGGGAGCCATCCGGCATCGACACGCGGCCTGCGAGATGCAGGTTGCCGGCGCCACCCCAGTGGCCATGCGCCGCAAGCGGCACGTCGCAACTGCCGCCCAGGTTGCGCGATACGGCCCGCTCGGCCTGCACGGCGAGCGCCGTCGGCCGGTGATCGAGCGGCGCGAGCCAGGCGGCAAGGTCGGCCCGATCGGCACGCACCTCGATGGCCAGCGCGCCCTGCCCGGCCAACGGCAGGCTCTCGTCCGTCTCGATCAGTGCGCGGATACGCGCGCCGAGCCCGAGCCGCTTCAAACCGGCCGCGGCCAGAATGATGGCTGCATACTGGCCGCGGTCGAGCTTCCCGAGCCGCGTGTCGAGATTGCCGCGCAACGGCTCGACCACCAGATGGGGATAGCGCAGACGCAGCATGGCTTCGCGCCGCAGACTCGCGGTGCCGACCACGCTGCCGGGCGGCAGCGCGGCCAGGCTCGCGTAGTCGTTCGAAATGAAAGCATCGCGCGCATCCTCGCGCTCCATGACGGCAGCCAGCGCAAAGCCCTCGGGCAGATCCATCGGCACGTCCTTGAGCGAATGGACCGCCAGATCGGCCCGGCCGTCGGCCAGCGCGGTCTCCAGTTCCTTCACGAAAAGCCCTTTGCCGCCGATCTTCGAGAGCGTGCGATCGAGAATCCGATCGCCTTGCGTCGTCATTCCGAGAATTCGTAGCTCGCAAGATGGATATAATTTGTGCAGCGCATCGCGCACATGCTCGGCCTGCCACATCGCGAGACGGCTCTCGCGCGAGGCAATGACGAGTGTGGCGGGCGATGCGGGGAAATGCGTCTCGGAATTCATTGATCGGTATTTCGAATGACGGGATCGAACATCGAAGAATGGTAGCACGCACGCCTTGCCCCATTTTTCGCGCCGGCCGGGAAGCGGCCGCGCTCCACGGCGCGGCGCCCGGCATCGGGATGTGCGTTGCGCCACAAGCGCACGCCGCGAAGGCTCGGGCGCCGTTTTATCAGTTTTGCTGTCATGGGTCTCGTTTGGTATGACGAGACCGCCACTCCATCGACTCTAGCTTCACTGAGGACATCACCGTGACGTCTAACGGACCGGCACACGCCGCCCGCCCCAACGAGGCATTGCACCCCACACCCGCGGACGCCCCAGGCGCCGCCACGCCGCCCGCGTCCGGCGCCCCCGGCGGGCGCGACGACAAGGACCAGCCGCTCTTTCAGGACATTCGCTACCTCGGCCGCCTGCTCGGCGACGTCGTGCGCGAACAGGAGGGCGACGCTGTGTTCGACGTCGTCGAAACGATTCGCCAGAACGCCGTCAAGTTCCGGCGCGAGGACGATCACGGCGCCGCACTGGCGCTCGAAAAGCAGTTGCGCGCGCTCACGCCCGAACAGACCGTGAGTGTCGTGCGGGCGTTCAGCTACTTCTCGCATCTGGCAAACATCGCCGAAGACCGCCATCACAACCGGCGCCGCCGCATTCACGCGCTCGCCGGATCGGCTCCGCAGGCCGGCACCGTCGCCTACGCGCTGGAGCGTTTCACGCGCTCGGGCGACATCGACGCCGACATGCTCAAGCGTTTTTTCGATGACGCGCTGATCGTACCCGTGCTCACGGCACACCCGACCGAAGTGCAGCGCAAGAGCATTCTCGATGCGCAGCACGATATCGCGCGGCTGCTGGCCGAGCGCGATCAACCGCTCACCGAGCGCGAGCGCGCGCAAAACGAAGCGCTGCTGCGGGCCCGCGTCTCGGCGCTCTGGCAAACGCGCATGCTGCGCGATTCGCGACTCACCGTCGCCGATGAAATCGAAAACGCGCTGTCGTATTACCGCGCGACGTTCCTGCGAGAAATACCGGCGCTCTACACCGATATCGAGGAGGCGATCGGCGACCGATACGCGCTCGACAAGCGACTACCCGCCTTTTTCCAGATGGGCAGCTGGATCGGCGGCGATCGCGACGGCAACCCGAATGTCACGGCCGAAACGCTCGAGCATGCCCTCGCGCGCCAGGCTACGGTCATCTTCGAGCACTATCTCGAGGAAGTGCATGCGCTCGGTGCCGAGCTCTCGGTGTCCAATATGCTCTCCGGTTGCAGCGAGGCACTGAAGACGCTCGCCCAGGCTTCACCGGATCAATCGCCGCATCGCGTGGACGAACCGTATCGCCGCGCGTTGATCGGCGTCTATACGCGGCTTGCCGCGAGCGTGCGCGTGCGGCTCGGCGAAGGCACGGTGCCGCTGCGCAGCGCCGGCCACGGCGCGCCGCCCGTGCGTGCGACGCCCTATGCCGGTGCCACCGAGTTCGTGCGCGATCTGAACGTACTCGTCGAATCGCTCGAAGCGCATCACGGCGGCACGCTGATCGCGCCGAGGCTCGCGCCGCTCGTGCGCTCGGCCGAAGTATTCGGCTTTCACCTGGCGAGCATCGACTTGCGCCAGAGCTCCGATATGCACGAAGCGGTCATTGCCGAGCTGTTCAAACGCGCGGGCGTACACGACGACTATGCCTCGCTGCCCGAAGCCGACAAGCTGCGGCTGCTGCTGACCGAGCTCGAACAGCCGCGCCTGTTGCGCTCTCCGTATCTCGAGTATTCGCAGCTCGTGCGCAGCGAACTGGGCGTGCTCGAAACGGCGCGTGTCATGCGCGAGCGGTTCGGCAAGCGCGCCGTGCGCAACTACATCATTTCGCATACCGAGACCGTCAGCGACCTCGTCGAGGTGCTGCTGCTCCAGAAGGAGACTGGACTGCTCGAAGGCACGCTTGCGGCCACGCACGCGAGCGCGCGTAACGGGCTCATGGTCATTCCGCTGTTCGAGACGATCGCCGACTTGCGCAACGCGCCCGTCATCATGCGCGAGTACTTCGCGCTTCCGGGGCTCGATGCGCTCATCGCGCATCAAGGCAGCGAGCAGGAGGTCATGCTGGGCTATTCGGACAGCAACAAGGACGGCGGGTTCTTGACCTCGAACTGGGAGCTTTATCGTGCCGAGCTCGCGCTCGTCGCGCTGTTCAAGGAACGCGGCGTCAGGCTGCGGCTCTTTCACGGCCGCGGCGGCACCGTGGGCCGCGGGGGCGGGCCGACCTACCAGGCGATTCTTTCGCAGCCGCCCGGCACGGTCGACGGCCAGATCCGCCTGACCGAGCAAGGCGAGGTGATCGGCAGCAAATTCGCGAACCCCGAGATCGGCCGCCGCAATCTCGAAACGGTCGTCGCGGCGACGCTCGAGGCCTCGCTGCTGCCGCACGGCGACGCGCCCGCGAGTCTGCCCGAGAGCGAACAGACGATGCAGACCCTCTCCGATGCGGCGATGGCCGCGTACCGCGCGCTCGTCTACGAGACGCCCGGCTTCACCGACTATTTCTTCCAGGCCACGCCCATCGTCGAGATCGCCGAGCTGAACATCGGCAGCCGCCCGGCCTCGCGCAAGCTGCAAGATCCGCAGCACCGCCGCATCGAGGACTTGCGCGCCATCCCCTGGGGGTTCTCCTGGGGCCAGTGCCGGCTGCTGCTCACGGGCTGGTACGGCTTCGGCAGCGCCGTCCAGGCCCATATCGCCGGCGCGGCAAGTGAAGTGGAGCGAGCGCAGCGCCTCTCGACGCTCCAGAAAATGTACAAGAGCTGGCCCTTTTTCTCGACGCTGATCTCGAACATGGACATGGTGCTGGCCAAGACGGACCTCGCCGTTGCGTCACGCTATGCGCAGCTCGTCGAAGACAAGAAGCTGCGCCAGCAGGTATTTTCACGGATCGTCGCCGAGTGGGAGCGCACCACCGAGGCGCTTGCGCAGATCACCGGGAAAGAACAACGCCTTTCCGATAATCCGCTGCTTGCGCGCTCGATCAAGAACCGCTTCCCTTATCTCGATCCGCTCAACCACCTGCAAGTCGAGCTGCTCAAGCGCCATCGCGCCGGCGATACCAATGCGCGGTTGCGGCGCGGCATTCACCTGACCATCAACGGAATCGCCGCAGGCTTGCGCAATACGGGCTGAGTGCCCGGGCGAAAATCGTTCTTCACCGTCCGTCGGGGCCGTGCGCGCAAGCCACGGCCCTTTTTCATTGCCAACGGCGCCCCGGTTGACGGACCGGTCTACCTCTCAGACCCCGATTTACAAGGCTCGGCGCATTAAAGTTCGCCCCGGTTTCGGTCGATAAAAATGTCGAAGCCAACTGATCGCCACCATGAGCCACGCCCCCCGGATTCCATCGTCGAGCGCGCAAACGAGCCGCACGTCGCGCGTCAATCGCGCGGCGGCGCTGGGACTCGTCTTCGCGCTATGGCTCGCGCTAGGTGCGTTCTCGGCCTGGAACCTCAATGCCGAGCGCCAGAACGAGCGCTTGCAGACCGAGGCGCTCGCGAGCGCGCTGGCCTCGCATACGACCCGGGTGTTGCGCGAGGCGAATCAGGTCGCCGATGTCGTCACATGGCTCGTGAAGCGCGACGGACCCGAACTCGCGCTGGAAGACTACGTCCATTCGGGCCTCGTCGATCTCGACGTGTTCACCCAGGTGGCCGTCATCGACAAGCACGGCATTCTGCGTGCTTCGACGTTTCACGGCTTCGTGCCGATGGACCACACGGATCGCGACTACTACCGCGTCCACATGGACGACCCCAGCGCACGCCTGTTCATCAGCAAGCCCGTCATCGATCGCGTGAGCGGCGAACGTTCGGTCCAGCTGTCACGCCGCATCAACGATCCGCAGGGACGATTCGTCGGCGTGGTCGTGGTGTCCGTGCCGCCGTCGGTCTTCACGGAGCTGCTCGAATCGGAGCGCATCGGGCGCGACGGCCTCTTTGCGGTCATCGGCACGAACGATTATGTGCTGCGCGCCCGCCGCACAGGCACGCACTACAACTTCGACACGAGCTGGCCGATCCCGCCGCGCTCGCCGTTGCGCGTCGCGCTCGCGCGAGCGTTGCGCGGCACGTTCGAAGCGGCCAGCTTCTACGACGGCGTGCAGCGCACGATCAGCTACGAGCGTCTCGAGGACTATCCCGTCGTGGCGATGGTCGGGTTTTCGAACGCCGAATATCTGCAAGCGTTTCGGCAGCGCACGACAGCGCTCGTCGCCGCGGGTATCGTCCTGACGCTGCTGATCCTCGGCGCCGCGCTCGTTCAGGGGCGGCTCGCCAAGCGCCTCGAAGCGTCGTCGGCACGCGAGAGCGAAGCGCTCGCGCGCACGCGCGACGAAGTCGAGCGCGCCGAAGCGCTCTTCAAGGCGATCCCCGATGCAGCGGTCGGCTTTTCCGCCGAAGGCCGCATCGATGGCCACAATCCTCACTTTCTCGCGCTCGTCGGCTGGACGGGCGACGACGCGGTCAACGCCACGCCGGCCGATGTCGCCCGCGCATTTTTCCGCGACGACCTCGAGCAGGAGGGCGCGGCCGAGGCTGAGCGCCTGGCGGCCGTGCTGGCCGGCGACGCGACGCTCGGCAACGCGCAAAGCGCGATCTTCCGCCTCGAAACGCCGGTGCCGGCCGTCTTCGAAGTGCGCGTCGAAAAACGCGGTACGGCATCGGCGGGGGTGGTCGCGCTGATTCGCGACGTGAGCCGCGAGCGGGCCAGCGAGGAAGCGCTCAAGAACAGCGAAGCGCGCTATCGGCAGTTGATCGAACTGTCGCCCTACGCGGTCTTGCTCATTCAAGAGCAAACGATTGCGTTCGCCAATCCGAAGGCGCTTCAGACGCTCGGCGCCTATTCCGCCGCGCAAATACGCGGGCTTTCGCTGATGGAGTTCCTGCGTCCCGACAGCCGCGCGACGATCGAGGAACGCATGCTGCGTTTGTCGCGCTCGCGCATCGCTTCGCCCGCGCGCGAAGCGAATTGGCTGCGACTCGACGGCAGCACGTTCATCGGCGAAATGACGGCGGTACCGTACGAAGTGGACGGCGCCTGGGGTGCGCTGGTCATGCTGCAGGACATCACGAGCCGCAAGGAAGCCGAAACGCAGCGCGACCGTTTCTTCGATCTCTCACTCGACCTCATCTGCCTCACCGACGCCAACCCGGCGGGCTACTTCAAACGGGTCAATCCAGCCTTCACGAAGGTGCTCGGCTGGTCGAGCGAGGCGTTGCTGTCGCGGCCTTTCATCGAATTCGTACACCCCGACGATCGGGCCGCGACGGTCGCCGAAATCGAGCGCCGCGCGCCGGGCGAGCCGATCGAGAATGTCGAAAACCGCTACCTGTGCCAGGACGGCAGCGTACGCTGGCTCGCGTGGAAAGCCATCCAACTCGACGGGCTCATCTATGCGACTGCGCGCGATGTCACCGAAAGCCGGCTGGCCACGCAGCAACTCGAACAGGCGCGTGCCGAGGCCGAGGCCGCCTCACGTGCGAAGAGCGCCTTCCTCGCGGCGATGAGCCACGAAATCCGTACGCCGATGAACGGCGTGATCGGCATGACCGAGGTCCTTGCGCAAACGGGGCTTACCGCCGATCAGGGCGACATGATCACGACGATTCGCGAATCGGCGAATGCGCTGCTGACGCTCATAGACGATATCCTCGACTTTTCGAAGATCGAGGCGGGACGTTTGCATATCGAGTTCGTGCCGGTTTGCCTCGCCCATCTGACCGATGGGCTGTGCCAGTCGCTCACGCCCGTGGCCGAGCGCGCGGGCGTCAAACTGTCGAAATTCGTCGCGCCCGATCTCCCGCGAGCCGTACTGTCGGACGACACACGGCTGCGGCAAGTGCTCAATAACCTCGTCGGCAACGCGATCAAGTTTTCGGGCGGACGGCCCGACACACCGGGCAGCGTGTCGGTGCGCGTCACCGCCACGCCGCTCGAATCGGGACGCGTCGAGGTGGCGTTCGCCATCGCCGACAACGGCATCGGCATCTCGGCGGAGACCCTACCGAAGCTGTTCAAGCCGTTCACGCAAGCCGAAGCGTCGACCACGCGCCGCTTCGGCGGGACGGGACTCGGCCTCGCGATCTGCCGCCGGCTCGTCGATCTCATGGGCGGGACCGTGACCGTCGACAGCACCGTCGGCGCGGGCTCCACATTCACGGTACGGCTGCCCTTCGATGTCGAAACGGAGGCCGTCTCCGTCAGCCGCTTTGGCGTGCACGCCACGGCACAGGGGCGCGACCCGGCCCGCATCGAGCGTTCTGGCCCGGTGTTATCGGTCGCACAGGCGCGCGAGCAAGGCCGGCTGATCCTCGTCGCCGAGGACGATGCGATCAATCAGAAAGTGATCCTGCGCCAGCTCGGCTTGCTGGGACATGTGGCCGAGATCGCGAGCGATGGCCAGGAAGCGCTCGCGCTGTGGCGGGCGCATCGCTACGCGCTGCTGCTGACCGATCTGCACATGCCCGAAATGGACGGCTACGAACTCGTCGAGACGATCCGCCGCGAAGAGCCGCCCGGCACACGGCTCGCGATCGTCGCCTTGACGGCCAACGCCGTGCAGGGCGAAGCGGCGCGCGTCCAGGCGGTCGGGATGGACGGGTATCTCACCAAGCCGCTTCAGCTCAACCGGCTGCAGGCCGTCCTCGAGGCGCACTTTCGCGCACCCGACGCCATGGTGCCGATGACCGCGCCCATTGCGGAGTCTCAAGCGCATACGACCGCGCAAACAGCGGCGGCCGTCGATGTCGAGATACTGAAGGGCATCGTGGGCGACGATCCGGACATCGTGCGTGAATTGCTGTCGGACTATCAGCAATCCGTCGGCAAGCTGGCCGCCGAGTTGCGCACGCACTGCGATGCCGGACGCGGACGCGAAGCCGGCGCGATCGCCCACAAGCTCAAATCGTCGTCGCGCTCGGTAGGCGCGATGGCGCTCGGCGATCTGTGCGCCGAACTCGAAAACGCCGGCAAGGCGGGCGATCTCGCGACGCTTGCCAACTGGGCGAATCAATTCGATACGGCACTCGCGGCCGTGGAAGACACGCTCGAGCACCTGCTCGCGGCAGAACTGAAATAAATGAATCGATAGGGGCTCAACGATGTTCAACGAAGCCGATCTCTCTTGCGAACACGCCTCGATTCTCGTGGCGTCCGAAGCCGTCGCCGACGCGGAGCTGGTCGGAAAACTGCTTGCCGACGACTTCGGCACCGTGCGTTTGTCCGTCAAACCGGAATCCGCCGTTGCCGACTTCGAAACGCACCGCCCGGCCGTGCTCGTGCTCGCGTTCGATACGATCGAAGCCGCGCAGCGTTATTACCTCGGGCTCTACCGGCTCGGCACGACAGTGCACACGGTGCCGCATCGCACCGTGCTGCTCTGCAATTCCCGCGATCTCCGCACCGCTTACGAACTGTGCCGCAAGGAACACTTCGACGATTACGTGCTGTTCTGGCCGGCCACGAACGATGCGCCGCGCATTCGCATGTCCGTGCATCAGGTGCTGCGGCTCATGCGCACGGAAAACCGCGCCGGCGAGTCGTGGCTGCGCGCGGCTCCCGGCCAGCCCGCCACTGCCCGCTCCGTGCGGGCGACGGCTCGCGCCGCTGTCGCGCCAGCGCCCCAGGCCAGTGCCCAACCGGCTGCCGCCGCACCGCGCGCGGGCGGGTTCTTCGAGGAGGCGCAGCGCGCAAGCCCCATCGCTGCCGGCGCCGCCCCCGAGGCAGTGCCTGCGAAGCCCGACGCGAGCGCCGCGCCGCAACCGGATCGGCCCAAAGTCCTCATCGTCGAAGACGACGAATTCCAGCAAAAGCTGCTCGCACGGCTGCTCTCCGGGCAGAACCTGCAGCTGGCGTTCGCGGGCACGGGCGCCGAAGCGCAATCGCTGATGTGGGAGATGAAACCCGATCTCGTGCTGATGGACGTCGGCCTGCCCGATACGAGCGGTGTCGAGGCGACGCGCGCGATCAAAGCGATCGCGCAATTCGCGCACGTGCCGATCGTCATGGTGACCGGCCACAGCGAACGCGCCATCGTCGTCGAAAGCCTGAAGGCAGGCGCCGTCGATTTCCTCGTGAAGCCTTTCGATCGCAATACGCTGGTCGACAAGCTGCGCCTTTTCCTGTCCGTAACGGCAATGTCATGACAGTCGCGCGCGGCGCGGTCCACGCGCCGCCTGCCTCACTCATTCATTGATTCATTGATAACGGTGAACTGCATGACTCAACCCACCAAGCAACGCAAGATCCTGGTGGTCGACGACGAGCCTTTCGTTCTGAAGGTGCTCGTGCGCCAACTCACGCAGCTCGGCTACGAGGCGATACTGCCGTACGAGCACGCGCAAGACGCGCTGGCCGCGCTCGAAGCCGAGGACCATGAGATCGACGTCGTCTTCACGGACTTGCAGATGCCCGAGATGGATGGCGTCGAGTTCCTGCGCCAGCTCGTGGCGCGCGGCTACGATGGACAAGTCGTGCTCGTGAGCGGCGAAGATCTGCGCGTACTGAAGAGTGCGGAAAAGCTGGCTTACTCGCGCGGGCTGCGCGTGCTGGGCTCCCTCGCGAAGCCGGCCACGCGCGAGCAATTGCAGCAGCGCCTCGCGACCGATGCGCCGAATACCGCGGCCAACGCGAGCGATGCGCCCAGCTACTCGCCCGATGAATTGCGCGTGGCCATTGCAGCGGGGCAGATCGTGATGTGCTATCAACCGCAGGCCGCGTTCGCAACGGGAGAAGTGGCCGGCGTCGAGGCACTCGTCGCATGGCAGCACCCGCGCGATGGCCTCGTGCTCGTCGGACGCTTTCTCAAGATGGCCGAGCAGCATGGCATCGTGGACGATGTCACGCGGGGCCTGCTCCCAGCTTTGTTAGAACAAGCACGGCAATGGCACGCGCTCGGCCCCGATTTCCGGCTCGGGATCAACCTGTCGACGGACGATCTCGCCTCGCTCGATTTTCCCGATTTCATCGTCGACGCCGCCCATGCCGCCGACTTCCCGCTTTCGCGGCTCGTGCTCGAGATCACCGAAACGCGCATCCAGCGCAACCGCCTCATCTCGCTCGATGTCCTCACGCGTTTGCGCTTGAAGCGCATCAGTCTGTTGATCGACGATTTCGGCACCGGCGACGCGGCGCTCGCCCATCTGCGCGACATTCCGTTCGACGAACTCAAGCTCGAGCGCAGTTTCGTGCATGGCGCAAGCCGCGATTCGTCGCTCGGCGCGATCGTCAAGGCCACGCTTTCACTCGCGCGCCAGCTCAACATGCGCACTGTGGCGCAAGGTATCGACGACCTCGAGGACTGGAAGGCGATGCGCGACATGGGCTGCGAGGTCGCACAGGGCGCGTTCGTCGGTGCGCCGATGCCAGCGGCGCAACTGGCCGGCTGGCACGAGGCGTGGACGCAACGTTATGCGTCGATGATGTAGGCCTCCCGCTTTAGGCCGAACGCGCGGTCCCGTGAGCGTCGTTCATCGCGCGTCGATCATGAGGACATCGATCTCGAACGAGTCGTCCTCGGCAACGGCGAAGTACTCGCGCACTTCGTCGGGTGCCGCGCGCCAAAGCGAGCGGATCCCCGCCACGCGCTCCGCGGGTGTGCGCATGCGCGCCACCCATTCGTCGAACTGCATGGGCAGCCTCCAGCGCTCGCGCACATGCGCTTCGAAGCCCGCCCGTTCGAAAAAGGTCAACCATTCGTCGGCACGGTAATCGCGGATGTGGGACGTGTCGCGCAGGAGCTCGACACTCTGCACGTAAGTGTCGAGCAACGGATGGTCGGCACCGGCCACGTCGACGAAGATCGCCCGCGCGCCCGGCTTCAAAACGCGGCGCACCTCGGCGAGGGCGGCCGGCACGTCGTGCCAATGATGGGCACTGAACCGGCTCAAGACCCAATCGAACGACGCATCGGCGAACGGCAGCGCTTCGGCGGCGCCTTGCTGAGTCCGGATATTGTCGAATCCGCGCTCGTGAGCGGCTGCGGCGACCGTCTCGAGCATCTGGGCCGAAAGATCGTAGGCGGTCACCGTGGCCGCATGGGGCGCCACCGCAAAGCTTACATGGCCCGCACCGCAGCCCAGATCGAGCACGCTGCCGCCCGGGGCCGCGGCGAGCTCGCCGGCCAGTGTCCGCAGATCGGCGCCACTCGCGTGAGATTGACTGACGAGATAGGCGGCAGCGGTCGAGCCGAATGCATCGGCAACCTGTTCGCGGTGTTTCATTGCGGCAACTCCTTCGAAGAGTAAAAGACGGATCGGACGAATCCGGCGACGACGCCCGCACGGCCGGCAACATCACGTGCACAGCCCCGAGGCGTCACATCTGACGCTACAATACGGTTGCCTCGGTACCGGTACAAGGCAAGCGATTATCCTGGTATCCGATCCACCCGGCTTGGCCCAGGCTGCCCGCTCGGGAACTGTCCGCGGGGCTCTACACGTTATGCATCACGAGCTGGCCCGGCAGCCGGCCTCGCGCCCAATCTTGTACATGAATCGAAGATGGCCAATACGAACGATCGACCGCCGGCTTCGCGCGCCATCCCGACACCGGCATCGTCGGCCGCTGGCGATGCGGGGCCGCTCGGCGAAACACCCGCACGCGCGCTCGGAGATTTCATCCGCGCCCATCGGGAGCGTCTTTCTCCTCAGGCCGTGGGGCTGCCACCGGGCCCGCGTCGCCGCACACCGGGGCTGCGGCGCGAGGAAGTTGCTCAACTGTGCGGCGTGAGTCCCACTTGGTACACCTGGATCGAGCAAGGGCGGTCGGTCTCGGCATCCCCCGATGCGCTCGCACGCATAGCGGCAGCCTTGCAGCTCACGCGGGCGGAGCGCGCCTACCTTTTCGAGTTGGCGGGGGAACGCGACCCGTCGGAACCCGCGCCGGCCGCGGCGGACGCCCCCACCGCGCTGCTGGCGACGGTACGCCATCTCGATACGCCTGCTTATGTGCTCGATCGGCAATGGAATGCGCTGGCGTGGAACGCGCCGGCGGCCGCGCTGTTCGTCGGCTGGCTCGATGGCGCGCCGCAAGACCCCACGCGCGAGCGCAACTTGCTGCGTTTCACGTTCACTGTGCCTGCGGCGCGCACGTTCATCGTCGATTGGGAAACGCGCGCGCGGCGCCTCGTCGCCCAGTTCCGCGCCGATTCGATCCGGCACCTGAACGACGCGCCGACACGGGCCCTCATCGATGGGCTCGTTGCCGAAAGCGAGGACTTCGCGCGGTTTTGGGCGTCGCAGGATGTCGGCGAACGCGAAGTCGGCAGGCGTGAATTCGATCATCCCGATGCGGGTCGCGTCGTCTACGAACAAATCACGTTCAAGCCCGCGCATCGGGAGGATTTGCTGCTTGTGGTGCTCGTGCGGGACTGAGGCTTACGGCGCGGGTCGGGGCTCACACCGTTCTCGCGAGGTCGTTGAGCAAGAGTCCAGCATCGTCCAGTCAATGCCTCGCTCCAGTTCGAATCGGCAGGTAAGCCCCCGCGTCGATATCTGCGTCTGGACGGCCTGCTCCGCGGCTGCGGTGCGTCCCCACGGTACAGTCTCCATGTCCTCGATCAGACGCCCCAGCACGGCCAGATCGATGCGATCACTGTAGTGAGCGACCAAGAAGTGTTTGGCGCGCCGGAACCGAACGCCGGTGTCGGCGAGTTGCGCGGCCAAGGCCTCCGCGCCGCAGCCCGCCGCAGCGATCTTTGGGGCATGCCGCGTGATGAGTGCGGACATTCCGGACAGCTCTGCGCCCCCCGCAGTCATGATGTGCTGCAGTTCATCCTCCAAGTCCGAGCGCTTGAAGAGGCACGCCGCGATTAGGTCATGGCCTACGTGAAAGCTTGCCCGGGAGGCGAGCCCCTTAAGGGCTTGCCGCGGCCACATCGCCGCCAGGAACAGGCTGGCCTGCCGGAGGCACTCATAACGACCGCGCCACCGGTCGTCATCTTCAGCGCACATCTCCAGCCACCGCGCGTACGTGTCGATCAGCGACCAGCAGTACTCGATACCACCGCGCCGACAGCGCAGTATCAGCCCACGCACCACACGACTCTGCGCGATCGCGCTGACAGCCGAAGACATCGGCAAAGTATGCAAGGCAACGTACTGCGATGCGTCCTCGAAGACCTCCCGATACCGGACCAGCGTAGCGACCACCGACTCCCAATTCGGGCCGTTAAAGCGCTCGGCAAAGCCGTCGACCGCATCGTTCTCGACGTACGAGAAATCGTACGACGCATCGAAGAGGAAACGCGTTGCGGCCACAAAGCGTGTGATGTCCTCGTGATGCCAGCGACCTGATGCCGGCACGCCGAGGCGGATAAACAATGTCCAAGTGCCCAACACCTGCTCGCGCCGGACCGTGAGCCCCGGAAACATCCAGGTGCGCAAACGATCCAGAAATACTTCGAACGCCAGGATTCGCGCAATCTCGTCGCCGCGGCAATCGGGCGGCTCTGCCCATTCCACCGTGATCTGACGGGGCGTGAACACGTAGCTAGCCTTATGCGTCCCCATCGGGATCTGAATCTCTAGGAGCTCTCGCTCAAAGCGCAAAACCTTCGTCGACCGGCTGCTGAATGTCGAGCAGAAACGCGCAAGCGCTTGTACCCGTTGCGGTAGCCAACGCGTATCCAGTCGCAGCCCCGCCAGGGACCACTGGTGCAGGAGGTTGTGCAGAACGTGCGGGTTTTCATAGCGAGGAGCAGCCTCGCGTGCAGCCATAATTTTGTCAAACTCGGAACGCCAGTTGCGGTCCTCTATCTCGAACGACTTGAGTATCTCCTCATCTTTCCACTGACGCAGCCATACCTCGAAGCGACGGAGCACTATGTCATCGCGCTCAGAAAGCGGCTCCGCGCTCAGGAGTGCGATCCATTGCTGCATCACCACAAGGTATCGCTGGTAGCTAGCGGCATCGCCCCCCTCCACCGCACGAGCGAGCAGTCCCTTCAGCGACGCGTCGTAGGTTTCAATCAGCGATCCCCTGAACTGCTCGGCGACATCCTTCAGATCGGCGTCGCACAGCGCGTTTCGCAGCCTCGAGTAGGCCTCATTCAACTGCTGTGAGAGCCACGCCGCCGCGGCTCCGGCAGACACAATTCCCCTGAACGACGCCACCGCCTGCTGGAAGGCGTTCACTGGTTCGAGGACGGCAGGACGATCCAGCACCCGCATGGCCAGCCGCACGACGCTGGAGATCGGCAGCTCCAATGAATGGATGGACGCCATCGATCTAGCGGTCAGACCACTCTCAAAGGCGCGTGCCAACGTATTCAGGTATGAAACGGTCTCATCCGCCTCATAGAGCGGCAGTCGTGCGCATTCCGCACTGACTAACGATACGGTCTCCAAGACAACCACGGCGTTGTCTCGCTGCTGCGCAGCCAGCTGTATGGCTGCCGAATTGAGCAAACAGGAAAGAGTTCCCGCTGGTACCCAAGCCGCTGCTGCTTCGCAAACCAGCAACGCCATTATGAGACGCAGGTCGGCGCTTTCGACTAGTGGGCGTATATCGGATGACAGCGCAAATAGCGTGGGCAGTTCGCGCCACAGCTCGATGCGCGACACGCGGGCGGCGCGTTCATAGGCTTGTGCGAATTCGGTGCGCGCGGCGAGTCCTCCAGCGTACCCCGAATGCCGCGATCGCCCGATCTGCGCGAGGAGGGACGGCGACTCCACCGCGCCGCCGACCCGCTGCATCCACAGTGTCGCCATCGGCTGTTCGGTGCGCGCAAGCAGTCGTTCTTTGACCTCCTTGGCCAGCGGCAGAAGATGCAGTTGGGATAGGGCGTCGGTGCATTCCAGTGTCAGCTCGCCGGTGGGAGAAAGCACCTCCTCCGTGAAGACGCAGGCGCAGTCGTCGGGCAAAATCAGCTCTCGGCGAACCTCTGTCTGAATTGACCGCAGCATGGTTGCTCCCCCCAGCACGCATGTGCCGCGATCGAATGCAGCACAGTCCGCCCCGGCTGGCACACGCCGCGTGTCCGCTCTGACGCAGGTGATCTTCTGCTGCCGAAACATGATGCCGGCATGTTCTTCCGCACTGCCTTTGTCCACCATGACCACCGCCACAGCGGCCTGCCCCTGCGTATCTAAGGCGAGATACCGACGCCACGCACTCATAAGGTCCGGCGCTACCAAAACGTGGCCAAAGGACGCCGCGCCTAGCATCAATAGCCCGGCCTCCACCACGTCGTAGTGTTGGTTTAGCGCTTCGTAGCAGTCGTCGGTAAGCGACGACCGCTCACAGAAGGCAGCATCAAGATGTGCCGGCCTAGCCTGCAGCAAATGCAATCGCTGAACCAGGGTCTCACGCAAGTGTTGTCCCCGCCAGAGTCGGAGGCCAGTGGTGGCCGGACGCAGGGCAAGAGTCGTCGCCCGCGAGCCGGTGTTCTGGGCGCTGGCGAAGCCGAAGCCCATCGTATGGGCGACGTTCATCAGCCTCTGATTGCGCGGCGCAATGGTGGTAATGGAGACGAAGCCCAGCGTCGTTTCGAGGCCCCATTCGCAATCAATGGCCGCGAAGTCGAAGGCCTCCATCAGCTCGGCACATACCGCCTCCATTCGATCCAAGACCGTCGCGTCCAGAAATGGCGAGTGATTGGGGCCGACATCATCAGCAACATCGATCTTCAGCAGCGGCTGCACAAAGCATGAAATGGCCTCGGAACGAGCAGTTCGACCCGAAAGTGCCTGCTGACGCCGTGCATGCTCGGTCGATCCGCTCAGGGCCACGGCGGCGATGCGCTGCATCAGATCTTGCGGCGCGAGGCATATCAGGCTTTCGTAGCCCCCCGCGTTGACATGATCCGTCAAATCCTCGATGCCGGCACTACGCACGATCCACGGCGCCGGACCGCAGATCTCCTCCACCGCCTGTGGCAGTCCGGGTAACGCCTCCGCCAATAAGGCGGCGTAGCCCGACACCGCTCCATCGGTCGGCGTCAAGACGCCCGTGACGTTGCTCGGCAGCGGGGCGATGGGGAAAATGGGCGGTACCAGATCGCCCAATGAATCGATCTTCCGAATGCGCAAAAGCCGATCCAGCTTGGGGCCGTAGTACTGTTCGTCGTCTGTAATCATAGGTTTGGCACGCAAACTCTGATGGATGGGGTGCTGCGGCCCATCTAGCGGGCTAGCAGCTGGGAGTCACTCTTGCTTTGGAAGATGCCCGCCGATCTCCGTTGACCGAGTCAAAGCGCATGAGGTCCACGTGTGGACTTTCAGTAGCGTCATCATTGGATCGCATTGCCTCATCCGGTATATCTCCCAGGAACCCACCCCTTTGGTGGGCCCACAGCCGCGCATAGAGGCCGCCTTGGGCGAGCAGCTTCGTGTGATCGCCTTCTTCGACCACACGGCCTTCATCAAGAACGATCAGCCGGTCCATCGCCGCGAGGGTCGACAGCCTGTGCGCGATCGCGATTACCGTCTTACCTTCCATCAGGCGGTAGAGGCTGTGCTGAATCGCGGCTTCTACTTCGGAGTCGAGCGCACTGGTGGCCTCATCGAGTAGCAGGATCGGCGCGTTCTTGAGCATCACACGCGCAATTGCGATACGCTGACGCTGCCCTCCCGAAAGCTTGACGCCGCGCTCGCCCACGTGCGCCTCGTACCCGGTCCGGCCGCCTGCATCCCTCAAGTTCTTAATGAATTCATGGGCCTCGGCACGCCGGGCTGCCGCCTCGATCTGCGATAGCGTAGCGTCAGGTCGGCCGTAGGCAACGTTGTCGGCCACTGAGCGGTGCAGCAGCGACGTGTCCTGCGTGACCATGCCAATGTGTCTGCGCAGCGAGTCCTGCGTGACGTGCGCAATATCCTGCCCATCGATCAGAATGCGGCCGCTCTCCAGGTCATGAAAGCGCAGCAGCAGGTTCAGCAGCGTCGATTTGCCGGCCCCCGAGCGACCTACCAGACCAATCTTCTCGCCCGGTTTGACTGTTAGGTTAAGTTCGTCGATTACTCGGCGGCCGGTATCGGCGTATCGGAAGCTGACATGCGCAAAGCGCACCTCGCCACGCGGCACGTCGAGGACGGGAGCGTCGACCGCGTCTAGCACGGTGCGCGGTCGCGACAGCGTCTTCATACCGTCCCGCACCGTGCCGATGTTCTCGAAAAGGCTTGTCATCTCCCACATGAACCAGTGCGACATTCCGTGCAGCCGCAAAGCCATCGCGATGGCTGCAGCCACAGCCCCCACGCCCACCGCGCCGTGCGACCACAACCAAAGCGCCGCACCCGTCACGCCGGCGGTGAGGCCCAGGGTCAGCAGGTGGTTGACAACGTCGAAGGCACTCACTATGCGCATCTCACTGTAGCCCGTGTGCATGAATTCCCGCATCGCCTCGCGCGCGAAGTCTGCCTCGCGTCCCGTGTGCGAGAACAGCTTGACCGTGGCGATGTTGGCGTAGGCGTCTGTCACGCGCCCGGTCATCAGTGCGCGCGCATCGGCCTGCGCCCTGGCGACCTTGCCGAGGCGGGGTACGAAATAGAACAGCGACGCGATATACAAACAGAGCCATGTCACGAACGGCCACACCAATTGCATGTCGAGTACGCCGGCCAAGACGATCATGGTTGCGACATACACGCCCATCGTGACCAGGACGTCGGCCAGCACGAAAATGGTTTCGCGCACCGCGACCGCCGTTTGCAGCACCTTGGACGTGAGTCGGCCTGCGAATTCGTCCTGGTAGAAGGCCATGCTCTGGCCCAGCATGAGCCGGTGGAAATTCCAGCGCAGCCGCATCGGCAAATTCTCGGTGAGCGTCTGATGCTTGACGACGGTCTGCAATGCCACGACGACGATGCTGAGAGCCATCAATGCGGCCACCAACAACAGTCTGTCACCGCACTCGGCCCACAGGCGCGACGGCACTTGGGTGCCGAGCCAATCGACGAGGCGCCCAAGCATCGCAAACAGCAACGCCTCGAACGCCGACACGACGGCCGTGAGTACCGCCAAGACGGCGAGCTGCCCACGTAGACCCCGCGTGCATGCCAACATGAAGGCGACGAAACCCTGGGGTGGCAGCGGGGGTTCCGCGGTGGGGAACGGGTGAAGTAGTTTTTCGAAGAAACTGAACAAGGTATCGGCCTCTCAGACTGTCCACGACCATCGCCATACGTCCGTCCGGACTACGGAAGATGCGCCCGGACCGAGCGATGAACAAGCAGGTAGTGCGTTCTGTCAGGCACGGAGGTCATCGATCGATAGGGACAATTTCTCGAAGGCGGCGGCCACACGGACCATCGCGTCCGCATCGGCCAAAAGCATGCGGTGGGGCAGTGCAATGCAGGATCGCGAGAACGCATGCGCTACGGGCAGGTGGTAACGGGACGGATCAATAGCGTCGGTAAAGTCCTTGTCCAGCGCGAACCGCTTGCGCGAGAACGGCTTGTACAAACGATTCCGGCTGAGTGCGCTGTACATCGGCTTACAGGGCAACCGGATCTCAGCACTCAGCGCCGCGGCGAATCGCTCGACGCCCGCGGCCTCGACGATCGACTGCGGCAGTCGGACGACGTAGGTGTAATGTGCACGAGCCGTGGTGCCGACGGCGGTCGCTTGTGGTGAAAAACCTAGAGAAATCAGTAAGCTATCCAGCGCGGAGGCATTGCGACGGCGCCGTTCAAGTTGCTCGTCCAACATCTCCAATTGCGCCACTAAGATGGCCGCATGAAACTCAGAGAGACAGTAATTGCTGCCCATGATGTCAGCGGTCTCGACCAGCGCCATCTCGTTCATCTGTGGCGGCTGCACAGACAATGTGCGGCCGTCGGCCCGCAGATGCGCCAAGCGGCGCGCCAAGCCGGCGTCGTCCGTAATCACCGAACCGCCCTCGCCGCTCGTCAGCAACTTGCTGTGCTGCATTGAGAAGGTACCGGCTGCGCCGAAGCGCCCGACGTGCCGCCCGGCGTAGCGAGCCCCATGCGCCTGAGCGCAATCTTCGATCAACGGAATCGATCTCTCTTGGGCGATTGCCACCAGGCGATCCAGGTTGGCGACGGCCGATCCAAGATGGACCACGGTAATCGCCCGCGTACGCGACGTGATGGCACGCTCAAGCGACGACGGATCCAGGCAACCGGTCTCCGGCTCGACATCGGTTAGTACAGGGATCGCATTGACGCCGAGTACCGCCGACGCTGATGCGACCCAACTCACGCCGGGCACGATCACCTCGTCGTGTGCCCCGACCTCGCAGGCCTCCAACGCCATGGTCAGACTAGCGGTGCCCGTCGCGGATGGAACGCAAAATGCGGCGCCGGTGTAGGCCGCAAACGCCTGCCCGAAACGCTCTTCCCACGATGCCTGCCCGCGGTATTGACCGCTTATTGACCAACGGTGGCTGCCGAGCACCGCGTCAATGTTGCGCCGCGTGTTCTCACTACTCTGTGGCCAATCCGGCCAATGTCCATCAACAACGGCAGCGCCTCCGTGAATTGCCAGCTTTTCCAACAGGGATACCTCCATAAATCATCGTTCATCAAGATAGTGCAGGCAGCCGGAACGTCCGCTTGACGTTTATGCGGAGCGATCTGCTTTACCGACCCGATTCACGTTGGCCACGGCATGGAAATGGGGCTATGCGCGTGGAGTATCGAGTTCGGTGCGCGCATTGCACGACCGTCCGTCAATTCGCGCGGCGCCATAGGCGCTCCGCGTACCGCGCGATGCCCGCGCCGACACGACTAGCATGCAGCAGCATGTCGGCAATGGTCGGCGCGCTAGTCTGAGAGCGATAGCCCCACATGTCATCGCGCTTTGCTTCCAACACGCTCTCGATATCGATCGTCACGGCTGGCGCCAGGCCTTGACCGGTAAGCTGCCTATTGAGCACGGCCAGCGGTAATCTCGCGCTGTAGGGAACGTCCTCGTAGTAAAGGACATCGACCTGACCCAGTGCTTCCGCTGCAGCCCGCACGATTTGGTGATCAACATGTCCGCCAAGGCCGCACGGCGCTAGTACGAGATCAGGCTGCAGACGCGCCGCGGAGTTGCCAATCAGCTTTACGACGTTCGCGGTTCGCGGATCATCATCAGGTGCTACGCTAAGCTCCTTCGCCTCGTCATAGCCCATCACGAAACTGTCAGGACAGGGCAGAAGGGCGTAATCGATCCGACGTCGCTCGCAGTAGGCCCGATCCTCCCGCTCCCGCATCGCCGATATGGCGTCCACGGAATGCCGTCGCAGCGCCTGTGGGAGCGCCCACCCGCTGCGCCCGAAGACCGTCGTCAGTTGAATCTTCGTCCGCCCGGAAAGGTGAGCTACGATGCCACCTATCGAATATGCAACATCATCCGCGTGCGGCGAAAGCAGCAAGGCCCTCTTGTCCATTATCGATTTCAAGGTCGATGGGATCATCGATTCATTCCGATCCACTCAATGGCCTGCTCAGCGGGAATGATGTCCGTGGCCCCGTCCATCATGCTGAAGGCTGCCTGGAAGCGTCGCTGCAGGCTTACCGGCATGGTGCCGATCGCTCCCAACTGGCGCGACGTGGCAGCCAGCGCGGTTTCGAAGCGCTGAAGCAATTCGTCCAGCACATCAGCTGTTGCCAACGAGACCGCCTGATTATCCGCTTCATACAGCAGCAGACCAGCCGCAGCACAATTCGCGTACAGGATTCGGTCCATGGCCTCGGTTGCAGCGACGATCTGAAGCATCGGGCCGTCACCGTAAATATCAATCGGTAGTGCGCTCCGCCGCACGGAGTCCCGCATTTCGGAGGCCAGGGTGGCACCGCACTGAACGAGCCGCTGATAGCCATCCTGGTTCGCCATGTACTCCAGCGTGGCCAACGCCGACACGATCGGGATTGTGTCGAAATAGGCGGTATAGGTGAATTCCTTCGCCAACGCCATCACATCGGGTCGACCGATCAGGCACGACAGTCGATGGCCATTCGCCAGCCCCTTGGCAAAGGTGTACAAATCCGCGTGGAAACCGACCGTCTTAGGAAATCGGGAAGCGGGCACCGAGCGATAGCCTTGTTTGACGTCATCGCAGCACAGCAGGACACCCTCGCGGCTGGTGATTTCCGCCAGCCGACGCAGCGTATCGGGTTGCAGATGGACATAGTCCGGCGACAGAATCACCACGGCCACCTGCCCGCGATGTTGCTCGAGCAGTCGTTCGAGCAGTTCGGGCACAAAGTAGAAGTCAATAATGCCGCTGGCATTAGCATCGAGCAGGCGATCAGCGCTGACCCAGTAGTCGCCCCAACCATGAAAGCCCGCGCTGGCAACAAGCCGTCGACCGGAAAACTGCCGTGCAACCTGGACGGCAGCCCGGCAGGCCTCCGTGCCTGTGCTGAAAAAAGCCAAATGGGCGTTATCCATGCCCACGTCGCCGATGATCCGATTCGCGAGCTCCTCGTGCTGGTCGCTCCAGCACGTAATCGACGCCCCCTCGCTTTGTAGATGACGGGTTATCGCCGCATTCACCGCTGCGTGATGATGCCCGAGGGTGACGCAGCCTTTACCATTCATCAGGTCGATGTACTGTTTTCCGTCCGAGAGCGTCACCTTGGCGCCACTGGAATGGACGGCACGCAGCCTGGGCGGCGCGGTGTAGATGCGGGTAACGATGTTGTTCGGTCTGTCCATTTCGTCCTGTTCAATGTATATCGAACCCGGCCAATTCAGAGGTCGTCATAAGCAACTGACGGAAGTCTTGGCATAAGGCGAGGCGACCGCCATCGCTGAGCGTCCTCACGCTTCGCACTCTGGCCTCGGCGATCGTCAGCGCGGCCAGCGGCAACGTCTCACGGACGCTCGAATAGGCCAGGCCGCACAGTGACGCAAGGTGCCGAGCGTCCGCAAGCGTCAGGCGGTTCTCCAAACTGAAGGCTGCCACCTCCAGTTCAGGAAAGCTGACGTCGCCCCAATTCGCTTCCAGCTGAAAGCGATGAATTCGCCCCTGCTCGTCGACCTGCCAATGCCACCCGCCACAGGCATAGCGCAATGACGAACGAATCGCCTTGCCGGTCCGCCCTAGCCACGGTACTGGCCGCGACAAAAAAGCACCCAACGGTTTCGGCACCTTTAGCAATGGGTCGCATCGCTCTCGCATAGCGTCTACGATGGCTGACCAGCGGGGGCCGAGCGCCATCGCCGCTCCGCTGTTGTGTGTACATGCGACGGCTTGATGTGTAAGGACACTCAACCAGTTCGCGGCCTGCGATAGCAGGTCGGCACGCAAAGACGGGCTCGCGCCATGAAACTGCTTCCGGAACGGCCGCGCTGCTCCGATGTCGACAGAGACAACATAGCCATCGATGAACCACGCTGGGCGCGCGCTGCCCATTTCCAGCACCCGCTGGAACTCCGCCTTACCGAATACGCCTTCACCAACGAAACGCAGGTGCAACAGCGCGCGACGATCAGGTCCGCAGACCGCGAGCGGCGTCTTCCGCGGATTCACCAATGGCCGCCGCCCATTCAGAACCTGTAGGTCATTCCACGGCAACCAGGGACGGCCGAGTCCATAACGCGCCTCGCCTTGCGGACATCGGAATTCCAATTGCACATGGTCGGGAAGCGCATGCAGACCTGGCACGCCCCGTAGCCGCGCGATGAATGTCGGATGTTCATTAACTAGCAAACACTCCCAGAGCCGTGGATACCGACGGTCGCGCATCACGGGTACTGGCGCGGGCGTTGGCGCAGGATGTCCCGCCGGACCGCGCCAAAGCTTCCCGACGCTGGAGAACCACAACTCGATGCCGGGCGCGCGCAGCACGGCTGCCACGCGTTCCATCGTGCCCCCCGTATCCGGCCGATCGTCCACCACCACAACCACCGGCGCGACCCGGCGCTCCAACCAGGCCTGACCGGTCGCTAGTCCATCGAACGCCTCGTGTCCCGTCTCCGGGCGCACCGTGCACCAGTGCGCGTCAGTGACGCCCAGCCCTGTCAGCGCGGCCTTCCAAAGCGGCGCGAGATAGGTACCCCCGGTACGGATCCCGACGACCAGCATGGGGCGGCCAATGCCCACCTGCTCTGTCAGCCGCTCGCCATCGCCAACGATCAACTCAAGGTCTACGAGGTCGTAACCGCAGCACTCCGGCATCGGCAGATGGAGCAGTTTGCTCAGAAGAGCGGGCCTCGAATCCTCCCCGAACTGGATGCATGCAAAGGCGACGTCATTGTTCATCGCTGGCGCTGCCACCACATGGCCGAGCAGCGACTGTGCGGCATGATCGGCCTCGCCTTCTGCACGACGAAGCTCTCCTTCGATCTGGTCCGTCGTCGTGACCATAAGATCCCCCCCCGACTGACGGGTGGCAAGGAGGTCGGCCCAGAATTGCACGGCGGCGCAGGCCACTAGGTATCGGTCCAAGTTCCCCTGACCAGCGGCGGCGCGCAACCGGCCCAGCGCTTGTCGGATGTCGATGCGAATCATCCCCGCAAGGCATTCAATGGCGGAATCGCTCATCGTGGTCCTCTGTTGAGAGATACATGGGCAGGCCAGTTGATGAACTCTTGATGCGGCTTGGAGCGATCCCGGCGCTGCGATCAACTGAATTCACGGTCTTCTCGGCGCAGATCTAGGACATCTCCGTCCTGCAATGGGTACAACGCACAATGCAGAATGCCTTGCTCACGATGTTGCGGAACGCTGGATCGCTGACCCTGGTTGGACCAGAATGAACCAATCACAGCTTGGCCTCCTCGACTGCAACATTTGCAACCTCGGCCAAGCAGGCCTCTATGCACGACTGAACCAGTGAGGACTGCACTAGCGTCAAAGGCCTATCGATTGGTCCGCCGGGAATCCCCAGACCCTTCAGCAAGATCATGGCCACCTGATCTGATCCGGCGGACACATAGCCGCGCTTGTTGTCCGTGCGCAGCAACGACATCACCGCTCCGACGGTAACGCCGGCGGGCAATCGCACCGCCAGTCCATTGCGCTTCAGCAGCCGATAGTGAAGCTCCACGTCGGCCTCGCGCAGCAACCCGAGACGACCGGCCACTTCCGCCGCCACGATCATTCCGAGGCCGACGGCTTCGCCGTGCGGCACACGACCATTCGCCGCCAACTCGATGGCATGGCCTACCGTGTGGCCATACTCGAATACGAGCGCCTGCTTACGCTCACATTTATCGACAATCATGACCTTCTGCTTGGCAAGCAGGCCGGCTTGGACGATGAGCATTAACTCGGCATCGGAATAGCGTGCGTTGGAGTTCAATCCACTCTCAAGTAACGGGATGTTCTCCGTCGCCACGGTCACTGCATTCTTTATGATCTCGTACATGCCTGATCGAATTTGCGAAGCAGGCAATGTTTGCAGAAAGCTGATATCCACCAGCGCCGCTGTCGGCTTGTGAAAAGAGCCCAACAAGTTTTTACCCTGCGGCAAATTCACCGCCTGTTTAAGTGAGGCCACTGAATCTGCCGCGGCAATCAGGGTCGTCGGCACATGCACTAGAGGAATGCCGCGAAACAGCAAAGCGGCTGTCAACCCGGCCAGGTTACCAATGACCCCGCCACCAACGGCGACGATCAAACCGCTACGATCGATGCCCGCGCACACCATTTCCTGGGCCAGGTGCTCAACCGTTGCCATGGACTTCGTCGACTCGCCCTCCTCGACAATCCAGAGCCTGGCCGGCACCTTAGCAGCGAGCCGATCAAACAATGCATCTCCGTACAGCCGAGCGACGGTCCTGTCAGTGATTAAGTGATAGCTCGAGGCCTTAAAGTCACGCAACCTGACGACGATCTCATCCACACATCGAGTCCCGATCCATATAGGGCAACACTCGTTTTCAAATTGGAGTTGCAGGTTGTGCATAGAACACGTTCTCCTTTTCACTGGCGTTGTCGCATCGAGCACAGCGGGATGAAATCTCGCTTTCCCCGTTGTTTAAACCCCCTGCGCCTACAGCGAATCGACTGCGGGTCCGCAGCTGCTAGCATGCGGTATCAGCGTCTCGTAGACGTTTGTCATCGTTTCGCCTAACGCGCGTTTGCCACTACATCGACGTATGGTGGCTGCAAGCGCCCCGTCAACTCCCCCCGCCGACCATTTTCGGACCAAATCACCGTACCCATAACTTCGTGCGCTGCGATGTATGCGAGGGGCGTTAAGGAAATGATGGTTAATGAAGCTAAGGCGTATCCGGGACGGAGCCGAGGACGGATATAGAAGGCACTTCACGAAGCGGGCCGACGACGATGAAAGCCAGATCCGCTTCGCGGAAGCGGAAATCGCAGGCACGAGGCGCGTGACGAAGCGGCAACGCTTTCTCGCCGAGAGAGGAACGAGATATGTGCAGGGTAACTTCGTCCGAAAACGATTGAGCGTAGCGAATTTTCAGTGCGCTTGCCGGCACCATGCGTTTGCTCGATAGCAAACGCGCGTTGGGGAAATGGCGACAAACGCCTGCAAGGCGCTGATCGGGACTGGGCTGCGTTCATGCAGCGGATCAACAGGGGAAACCTTTTAGACGCGAAAAGCGAGATTTCGTCCGGCCCTCTCCATGCAACAACACTAACATCGAGATGACCTCTTCATTGACACCGTTCGTTGAACACCTTGCTCTTGGCGCGTCGCACAGGCACGGGCTTCGGTCTGAGGTCTCGCTTGGGGACCCTTTCGATGTAGTCGTTATCGGCAGCGGCGCTGGTGGTGCCGTGGCAGCAGAGACCTTTGTACGTGCCGGGCTTCGCACGCTGTTGCTGGAAGAAGGCGCTAGGCTCAATGCGAGTGCAGAGAATGCAGCCGTGGATGCGGACGCCGATAACGCGTTGGCTGGCAATGACGCGCAGGGTTGGAATTCGCGCGGATGGCCATGGAGTACGCGTAATCTTGGCGGTGGCACCGTCTTCTACGGCGGCGCGTCATTCCGGTACACCGAGTTCGACTTCGACCCCAGCGAACGTATTCGCGTCGACGGGCTGCCGGTGAAGTGGCCCATCGATGCCGCCGACCTCCTTCCCTTTTATCAGGAGATGGAGTCGCGTCTTTCCATCGATCACGCGGGGTTCGTGTGCGAACGGCGACAGCCCCCCGAATCTTTGAGCCTGCCTGCGGAACACCTGTGGGATGGTGCGCTCCGATTAGGCCTTTCGCCCCGCGCTACCCCCGTAGCAATCGATCGTGCCCTTTGCAATTACTGCTCGCTTTGCATCTCGGCGCAATGCACGCGCGGCGCCAAGCGCGATGCGGTGAAAGCCATTCTCGGCCCGCTGGCTGATGCATCCAATCTAGTGCTGCTGACCGGCGTTAAAGCTCTCGCGCTGACGCAGGAGAAGCGTAATCGCGTCAATGCCGTGCAATGTATGGATGTCGGGACCGGCCATGCTCGATCCATCCGAGGGCATCGCTTCGTCCTGGCCTGCAATGCGATTCAGACGGCCGCCTTGCTGCTGCGTTCAGTTACACCCTATGCGCCCAGTGGGCTCGGGAATGAGCATGGCGTTGTCGGTCGAGGGCTCTGCATGAAGCTAAGCGAATACTCGCAGGGCATTGCGAAGGCGGATCGACAACAAATGGACGCGCATCCAGTTGGCTATCGCGGGCCGTTCTCGACGGTCTGCGTGCTCGACCATTATCTCGATGGACGGTGTCCGAATGGTGTTGGTGGACTGATCTACGAAGCCAAGCACGATGACTGGCGCCCTTTGCAGGTCGACGGTCTGCTATTGCGAGTCGAAACCATTCTTGCAGACCACCCCTCTCTCGGGAATCGGGTGCGTCTCTCCAGTAGCACGGACCGCTGGGGCCTGCCGAAAATCATGATCGACTACACGACGGACTCGCGAGACCTAGCGCGCTTGGCGTACATGCTAGAACGCTCCGCCGACTGGCTAAAGGCCGCCGGCGCACGAGATATTCGTCACCAAGCCTCGAACTTTGCCGCGGGCAGTACCCATCTGCATGGCACCTGCCGCGCGGGCAAAGATCCGCGGACTTCGGTGGTAGATCGGGATGGTAGGCTCCATTCACTGGATAACGTCTACGTCGCGGACGGTAGCTATATGCCCTATCCCGGCGGATTGAATCCCACTCTGACGATCCAGGCCAATGCACTGCGAATCGCTCGCCTAATCGCTCGAGAGGCAACTGGTCATGCGGACACCTCGCGAGTGCAGCAACCCGCTGCTTCTTAAAGAACGTTGATAAAAGCGACCACGATTATGACGCCCGAGTTCATCCGCCAGCTCATCATCCATACGATCTGCAATGTAACCGGCGAGGAGCCAAAGGCTATCGTAGCCCTCGACAGAATCGAATTGAATGCCCGCGACTGGGAACAGATTTTCAGTCGACTGGAAGCGACCCTCGACATTCACACTGGCATGTTGACGTCAACTAAGAGATCGATCTCCATTGATGCCCTAATGCGCGCGCTGCACGCCAAGCTTGCTGGTGACATTATCTTCTGACCGAGCAAGCGTGCAGTCTTTGCCCGTCATCACTATGATTTGCCGAAGGCTCGATTCCCATGAAAGTCCTGAAGCTGACTCCCTTTTTCCATCATCCAGACGTCGAATCGTGGCCAATGGATTACGATTCGGTCGGCGGCATGCAGGTGCAGACTTGGCGACAGTCGGTCTGGCTCGCGGAAGCTGGCATTCATCAGCACGTCATGACAATCGGCTTTCCGGGGCTGCCCAAGCTTCGGCAGCTGCATCCGTTTCTGTGGGTGGAGCGGATGATGGTACCCATGCCACGGATCCGCTCCGAGTTCAGCGGGCTAGTCGGGCTAACCCAGTCTTGGGCGGCGGCGACACTGGGCGCATTACTTCATCGAGCGCGCAAGCAAGACTTCGACATCGTCCATGCGCACTTGGACGGACAAATTCCTGCGCTGCTGGTCGCTTGGCTGGCGCCTCGATTATTGCGGCGCCCGTTGATCGTGACGGTGCACTGCTCCCGTCTCGCGGTCTATACCCCAACTTCCTGGCTGGATATGCTTCAACACCGGCTGGCTCGACGGCTGGAGCAGCGAACCATCGCCAAAGCCTTCGCAACTATGGCCCTAACCCAACTAACGGCCAGGGTGCTCGCCCGCGATGCCCGGCTCGTCGAGATCGTCCCCGATGTGGTCGATACAACACAGTTCGCACCGCCGCCACCGGAGGCAGTGAGCGCATTCCGTGAGCGCCATGGCCTGCGGAAAAGAACGGTCGGCTTTGTCGGCCGGATAGCGAAAGAGAAGGGTTGGCCCCATCTCATCGCACTCGCCGCCGCCCTCCGCGACGAACAGTGCGAGTTGCTAATCGTCGGCGATGGAACGCAACGAGATCGCCTTCAGCGCGCCATCGATAAGGCCGGGCTGCAAGCATGGGTGACGATTACGGGCTTTATCCCGAATCACGAGGTGCCGCTGGCAATGGCGGCCTGTCGTGTGATCGTTATGCCGTCGACATATGAGGAATTCGGGGGTGCCAGCATCGAAGCCCTGGCCACCGGCGTGCCGGTAGTGGGCTTTGCTGTCGGAGGCCTACAGGAGATTTTGCGCGACGTCACCCCTGAACTGCTGGTGACACCGCAGGATACGCCCGCGCTGATCGCGCGGGTTAAGGAGCTGCTGGCCGGTCACTATGCAGACAAGGTCCATCCGGCTCGGCTGCGGGCCTATGTCGAGGGGCGCTACGCCCCATCGGCGATGTGCGCGCGGACCTTGGACCTTTACCGGTCGGCACAAGTCAACTCAACGAAGGCTGCTAAGTCATGACCATCGGGTCGCACCGGTTATGCCGCGCCGCAACAGGACATCCACCCAAAAGTTACCCTCCACAAAGGAACCGACGGTGTCGCTGATTCACCTTCCCAACAGCGCTTCTGCAACAGAAGTAGAGCACTGCCTGCGCGAGCACGGCTACGCCATCATCGACAAACTCGTGCCGGCCGCTACCATGGATCGCATTGCCGACGAGCTTGAACCCTACATCGAGGCCACGCCGTTCGGGCCGGACGGCATTCTCGGCAGACGAACCAAACGCATCGGGGGCTTGATCGCTCGATCGCCGGCCGCGCGGGAGTTGATCGTCAATCCGATCATCCTCGAGACAACCCAGCGCTTTTTGTCTCACGCCACGACCTTTCAGATCCATTGCACGCAAGTCGTGTCCATTCATCCCGGCGCCAACGCACAGACGCTGCATCAAGACGAAGTGGCCTGGGACATGTTCCATTTCCCCCTCGATTATCATGCGCAATGCAACACGCTGTGGGCCATGACAGATTACACCGAGGAGATGGGCGCCACGCGCGTCGTCCCTGGCAGTCATCGAGTGGGTCGCAGAATTGAATTTGAGGTCGCAGACAGCCTTCCGGCAGAGATGGAAAAGGGCTCGGTGCTGGTCTACGATGGGAAGGTCTATCACGGGGGCGGCGAAAATCGTTCCGACCGCGTTCGGTCTGCTGTCAACCTAACTTACGCACTCGGCTGGCTTCGGCAGGAGGAGAACCAGTTTCTCTCTTGTCCGCTAGAGATCGCCCGCACATTGTCGGACGAGTTGTTGCGCCTGATGGGCTATCAGTGCGGTGCGTTCGCTCTGGGCTATGTCCATGGGTTCGAGGATCCGATGACGGTGCTAGGCCGGTGTCAACCCGGCAAACTCGTGGGCGCGGAGCTAATGCTGAAGGCTGAGCAAAACGAGGATCGGAAGTCATTCCTTCGGGAAGCTGATGTTGGGTGAGTGGTTGTGGAACGTTGACGCCTTCGCCGCGAAGCCGTCCATTTGGCACAGGAGCACAAAACGCGCCCTGCGCTCGACTAGCGCGCCTACAGCAGAGCGATTGAAGGCACCGTTGATGAAGTCAGCCTCCAAGGGCCCCGACCGCAGACGTTGCTCGATTTCTCCGGGCGATACTGGATGCGCAGCCCTTGAGGAACGAAATCGCCGCCGGCAACGGTTGTGCGCCGACATTCACGCGCAGGTTTCTGTTGGAGCAGCGCCTCGTTCATCGCATCCGCACGGTCGTGGGATGCTCATTATCTTCAGATGTTCGAACCGGAGATCAAGCTTTCGCCCCACCGCATGAAGCGTGTAGCGCGTAAGATAGCGTGCAACGCCGCAATGGCGCCGCCGCCTATGACGCCCCCCTCTCCCGCCGAATCCACGCCATCCGTACTCGCCGCGCTGCTCGCGCGCGTCGCCCGTCAGGATGCCGCGGCCATGCGTGCGCTCTATGAGCTCACAGCAGCGAAACTGTTTGGCGTTGCGCTGCGTATATTGGTCAAGCGTGAATGGGCGGAGGAAGCCTTGCAGGAATCATTCGTCAATATCTGGCGCCATGCGGGCGAATACCGGGAAGAGCGCTCGGCGCCGCTCACCTGGATGAGCGCGATCGTACGCAACCGCTCGCTCGACTGCCTGCGCCGGCAGCACGTCGGTCGAACGGATGCGGACGCCGGATTCGCCGGTTTTGCCGAGTGGAGCGATGTCTTTGACGAGAGCCTTCCGGATGACTCGCGCGACCCCGTCGACGCGGCGCTCGTAAGCCAGTCGGCGCGGCGCCTCGCGTACTGCATGCAGCGGCTCGACGCCCATCAGCGGCAGGCGGTGGCGCTCGCTTATCTGCGCGACGCGAGCCATGGAGAAATCGCCGAAACGCTTGCCGTGCCGCTCGGCACCGTGAAATCGTGGGTGCGCCGTGGCCTGGAGAAACTGCGCACCTGCATGGGGGCCACGCAATGAATTTGCACCGGTACCCGGGCCTCGTCGATCGCCTGGCCGGCGAGTACGCACTCGGCGTCTTGCGCGGCGGCGCGCGACGCCGGCTGGAAGCGCTCGCCGCGCACGATACCGCCATTCGCACGGCTATCGCGGCGTGGCAGGCTCGCCTTGGCGCGCTGCCCGAGCTGGTCCCCGCCGTCGCGCCTCCGACAGGCACCTGGCAGGCAATCGAACGAGCGCTCGGATGGGCCGATTCGACACGCCGCGCGGCCGGCGAAGCGCCCGGCAATCGGGTGCTCGCTCGCACCGTGGCCGCGCGCGAGCGCCATCGGCGCTGGTTCGACAGTCTCGCGTTCTGGCGGGGTTGGTCGTTTGCGGCCACCGGTGCGGCATTGGCCGCCGCAATCGGCTTTGCCATCGTTTTGCGGCCCGCGCCGCTCGCCGTCCAATCCGCCGCAAGCGGCGGCGCGGGCGACACGGTTGCCCACGAGAACGCGATCGAGCGCGTGTCCTACGTCGCGGCGCTGGCCGATGTGAAGACGAGCAAGACGATGGTCTTTGTGATGTGGGACGACAAAAGCGCGATGATGAGTGCACACCGCATGAGCGGCGGCGATGCGGCACCGCCGGGCCATTCGGAGCAGCTCTGGGGAATCCCCGAGCACGGCGCGCCAGTCTCGCTCGGCATGTTGCCGCCGGGCAAGGTCGTGCATATGAAGGTGCGCGATATGAACGCCTATGTAAGGCTCGCCGTATCGGTTGAGCCGCCCGGCGGCTCCACGAGCGCAAGCGGGCCGAGCGGCCCGGTGGTCTGCGCGGGCAAGCTGATGGCGACCGCTTAGGCGAGCGCACGACGGCCGCACCGGGCCGGTCGTTGGCGCGGTGATAAAATCGAGCGTTTCCCGGCATGCGCCGCGCGAGCCGTGCCGCGGCCAGACGTACTCTCGGCGCACGCCAGGCGCTCTCACGACGGACCACTTCTCAGCCCATCATCATGACGTCTCAACTGCATAAAAAAGGCGAAGCCTGGTCGGCTCGCTTCTCGGAGCCGATGTCCGAGCTCGTCAAGCGCTACACGTCGTCAGTGTTCTTCGACAAGCGCATGGCGCTCGTCGACATCGAAGGCTCGCTCGCGCACGCGAAGATGCTCGCGGCGCAAAAAATCATCGCCGCCGAAGACCTCGCGGCCATCGAGCGCGGCATGGCGCAGATCCGCGGTGAAATCGAGCGCGGCGAATTCGTCTGGCAACTCGATCTCGAAGACGTCCATCTGAATATCGAGGCGCGTTTGACGGCGCTGATCGGCGATGCCGGCAAGCGCCTGCATACCGGCCGCTCGCGCAACGATCAGGTCGCCACCGACATTCGCCTCTGGCTGCGCGGCGAAATCGACCGCATCGGCGGCTTGCTCGGCGATTTGCGTCTTGCGCTCGTCGAATTGGCCGAGCAGCACGCCGGAACGATCATGCCGGGCTTCACGCACCTGCAGGTCGCGCAGCCCGTCACGTTCGGCCATCACCTGCTCGCGTACGTCGAAATGTTCGGGCGTGACGCCGAGCGCCTGCGCGACTGTCGTACGCGCGTGAACCGCCTGCCGCTCGGCGCGGCCGCACTGGCCGGCACGAGCTATCCGATCGATCGGCACGCCGTCGCCAAAACGCTCGGCTTCGACGGCATCTGCGCCAATTCGCTCGACGCCGTTTCGGACCGCGACTTCGCCATCGAATTTACCGCCGCGGCGGCGCTCGTGATGACGCACGTCTCGCGATTCTCCGAAGAGCTCGTCCTCTGGATGAGCCCGCGAGTCGGCTTCATCGATCTGGCCGATCGCTTTTGCACGGGCTCGTCGATCATGCCGCAAAAGAAAAACCCCGATGTGCCCGAACTCGCGCGCGGCAAAACCGGGCGCGTCAACGGCCATCTCATGGCGCTGCTCACGTTGATGAAGGGCCAGCCGCTCGCCTACAACAAGGACAACCAGGAAGACAAGGAGCCGCTTTTCGACACGGTCGATACCGTGGCGGATACGCTGCGGATCTTCGCGGAAATGGTGGCCGGCATCACGGTCAAGCCGGATGCAATGCGGGCCGCAGCGCTACAGGGCTTTTCGACGGCAACGGATCTGGCCGACTATCTCGTCAAGCGCGGCCTGCCGTTTCGCGATGCGCACGAGGCCGTCGCGCACGCGGTGCGGGTATGCGTGGACCGGCAGTGCGATCTCGCCGATCTGACGCTCGATGAAATGCGCGCCGAGCTTCCCAACGTCGCACACCTGATCGGTGAAGACGTATTCGATTACCTCACGCTCGAAGGCTCGGTGGCAAGCCGCAATCATCCGGGCGGCACGGCCCCCGAGCAGGTTCGCGCCGCGGCGCAGGCCGCGCGCCAGGCACTGCAAGCCCAGCTTCGGCACGACTAAGCCGGCCGGGACGCCCGGCGGGGCGGGCGCTTAGCGGGAGAGCGCCGGTTAGTCGTTGCCGGCCGTCTCGGCCAGCCGCTTGAGCGTCGCCACGCGCGCGCCGACCAGATCGACGCGCTCGGCCTCCGTGCCCAGCCCCGAGGTGGCCTCAAAATAGGCAAGCCAGGCGCGCTGCGCATGCGAAAGAACGACGCGCGAGCGCGCCGCCAATTTCGCGCGCAGCTTGCGTGCATAACGGTTCAGATCGAATTGCGCATGCTCGCAAGCCGCATCGACGGTGCACGGGCGCAAACGCGTCGGACGTTTGGGCGGAGCCGGATCGGCATCGCTTGCCGAGTTCACGGTAGCGTCGAACTGCGCGGCCGCATGACGCAGCTGCAGCGCGCGGTCGCGCACCGGCTGCAACAAAACGTTAGCTTCGGTGATGACATAAGCCGAACCGTGCGTCGTCTGGAACACGGCATGCACGAGCGGCACTTCCTTGTCCCGCCATGTCTGCCAGCGCCGCTGGCTCTCCTCCCAGCCACGCCGCATCTTGTCGGGCGCGGCTGCCGTCAGCGACCGATAAGCGGCATCGATGGCGGCCTGCCATGAATCGCGTGCGGCATCCATGCATTGCGCCTGCCCGGCAGGCGACGAGCGGTCCGCGCGCGCGAGACAGGTGCGCATCGCCGTATCGATCGGATCCGCGGGGGCCGCTTCGGCATGGGCGGCGACGGGTACGACGAACGAGGCGCCGACCAGGACCAACGCGCCAAGCGCGAGCCTCGTAGGGAGCAGCGTTCTTGCAGCGCACTTCATGATCAGACACGCACGCAATCGACGAAGTATTCGATGCGCCCGTCCACCCGCTCGGCGACGAGGCCATGAATATCGGTCGAGAAACCGGGGAAGCGCTCGTTGAACTCGCGCGCGAACTTCAGATAGTTGACGATCGTCCGATTGAACCGCTCGCCTGGAATGAGCAGCGGGATACCGGGCGGATAAGGCGTCAGCAACACGCTCGTCACGCGGCCCTCCAGCTCGTCGATGGGCACGCGATCGATCTCGCGGTGTGCGAGCTTCGCGAACGCATCGGAAGGCTTCATCGCGGGTTCCATGTTCGACAGGTACATCTCCGTCGTGAGCCGGGCGATGTCGTTGGCGCGATAAACGCTGTGGATCGCCTGGCACAGATCGCGCAGCCCCATGCGCTCGTAAGCGGGATGCTGGGCCACGAACTCGGGCAGGACACGCCACAGCGGCTGGTTGCTGTCGTAGTCGTCCTTGAACTGCTGAAGCTCCGTCACCATCGAGTTCCAACGGCCCTTCGTGATGCCGATCGTGAACATGATGAAAAACGAGTAGAGCCCCGTCTTTTCGACGATGATGCCGTGCTCGGCCAGATACCGGGTGACGATGGCGGCCGGGATGCCCGACTCGGCGAACTCGCCGGCGAGGTCGAGCCCTGGCGTGACGATCGTCGCCTTGATCGGGTCCAGCATGTTGAAGCCTTCGGCAAGCGGGCCGAAGCCGTGCCACGGATCGTTCGCGCGCAGTATCCAGTCCTCGCGCGAGCCGATGCCCTCGTCGGCAAGCGCCTCCGGGCCCCAGACCTGGAAGAACCAATCCTCGCCGTATTCGGCGTCGACCTTGCGCATCGCGCGTCTGAAGTCGAGCGCCTCGGCAATCGATTCCTCGACGAGCGCCGTACCGCCCGGCGGCTCCATCATCGCCGCCGCGACGTCGCACGAGGCGATGATCGCGTACTGCGGGCTCGTCGACGTATGCATCAAGTAGGCCTCGTTGAAGCGATGCCGGTCGAACGCACCGTCGGCGGAATCCTGAACGACGATCTGCGAAGCCTGCGAAATGCCCGCGAGCAGCTTATGCGTCGAATGCGTTGCAAACACGAGCGCACCGGTGCGCGGACGGCCGGCACCGATCGCATGCATGTCCTGATAGAACGAATGGAATTCGGCATGCGGCAGCCACGCTTCGTCGAAATGCAGCGTATCGAGGAAGTCGCCGAGCAGCGACTTGATCGTTTCGACGTTGTAGATGACGCCGTCGTACGTGCTTTGCGTGATCGTCAGGATGCGCGGCTTCAGATTCGGGTTGCGCTCGAGCGCTTCGCGCGCAAACGGATTGGCCTCGATCTTCTTGCGGATGTTCTCGGGCTTGAACTCGTCGAGCGGGATCGGGCCGATGATGCCGAAATTGTTGCGCGTCGGCGTCAGGAACACCGGAATGGCGCCCGTCATCGTGATCGCATGGAGGATCGACTTGTGGCAGTTGCGATCGACGACGACGATGTCGCCCGGCGCCACCGTCGCATGCCAGACGATCTTGTTCGAAGTCGACGTACCGTTAGTGACGAAGAACAGATGATCGGCGCTGAAGATGCGGGCCGCGTTGCGCTCGGACGCCGCGACGGGGCCGATGTGATCGAGCAGTTGCCCGAGTTCGTCGACGGCGTTGCAGACGTCGGCGCGCAGCATGTTCTCGCCGAAGAACTGGTGGAACATCTGGCCGAGCGGGCTCTTGAGGAAGGCCACGCCCCCCGAATGGCCCGGACAATGCCACGAATACGAGCCTTCGTCGGCGTACTTGACGAGTTCCTTGAAAAACGGCGGCGAGAGCGAATCGAGATAGACCTTCGCTTCGCGCACGATATGGCGCGCGACGAACTCGGGCGTATCCTCGAACATGTGGATGAACCCGTGCAGCTCGCGCAGGATGTCGTTCGGCAGGTGGCGCGACGTGCGCGTCTCGCCGTACAGGAAAATCGGAATGTCCGCGTTGCGCCGGCGCACCTCGTTGACGAACGCACGCAACTCGAGAATCGCCGTCGCGAACTCGGGCAGCTCGCCATCGGGACCGGTCTCGCCGAGCATCAGTTCGTCGTCGTCGAGCGACAGAATGAAGCACGACGCGCGGCTCGATTGCTGCGCGAACGAGGTCAGGTCCCCGTAGCTCGTCAGGCCGAGGACCTCGACGCCCTCCCCTTCGATCGCCTCGGCGAGCGCCCGAATGCCGGAACCCGAGATGTTCTCGGAACGGAAGTCCTCATCGATGATGACGACGGGGAAACGGAACTTCATGAACGATTCTCCAAAAACAAGGACCGCTGGCGCGGGTCATGTTCTCCGTGCCGAGCGGTCGCTCGAAAACCTGTCAGTCTCTTTGCGCTTTGCGTCAGTGTCGTGACGGCGGCACGCCGACGGCATTCAGGTCTTCGGCAGCGTGACGCCGTGCTGGCCCTGATACTTGCCGCCCCGGTCCGCGTAGGACACGTCGCAGACTTCGTCGCTTTCGAAAAAGAGCACCTGCGCCACGCCCTCGTTCGCATAGATCTTCGCCGGCAACGGCGTCGTGTTCGAGAACTCGAGCGTCACGTAGCCTTCCCATTCGGGCTCGAACGGCGTCACGTTCACGATGATGCCGCAGCGCGCATAGGTCGACTTGCCGAGGCAGACCGTCAGGACGTTGCGCGGAATGCGGAAGTACTCGACCGTGCGCGCGAGCGCGAACGAATTCGGCGGAATGATACAGACGTCGCCCTTGAAATCGACGAATGATTTCTCGTCGAAGTTCTTCGGGTCGACGATCGTCGAGTTGATGTTCGTGAAGATCTTGAATTCGTCGGCGCAGCGGATATCGTAACCGTAGCTCGACGTGCCGTAGCTCACGATCTTGCGGCCGTCCTCCGCCGTGCGGACCTGATCGCCCACGAACGGCTCGATCATGTTGTGCTCGGCGGCCATTCGCCGAATCCACTTGTCGGATTTGATGCTCATAAATATCGAGGTCTCTCGGTCCTGCTCATTGTCCGTGAATCACGCCGCACCCGAGCGCGGGCCCGACGCTGTGATCGGGAAATGCCGGGTCGACCGGCTCGCGATAGATCAGCACCGAACGCCCGATGACCGAGCGCACGCCATCGAGCGAGACGTCGGGGGCGACGATGAACCCGGTCGCGCCGCCGTTCGCGTCCGCATGAAGATTGCCGAGATCGCCCTCGAGCCGCACCCCGGCGCGCAGCCTCGACGCGGCCGGCGCGAAGACGGGGCCGGCGCTCGCGCCGTCGACCGCATTGCAATCGCCACGCTCGTGCACCTGCAGCGCATGGTCGGTGTTGGGCGGCAAGCCCGCGAGGTTGTATGTGACCTGCACGCCGTCCGCCCGTTCTATGAACGTGACGGCACCTTGCACCGCGCTGCCGACCGTCGGCCGCAATTGCGCATCGGCGCGCTTTTCGTGGTGGCCCAAAAACGCGGTGCAGCCCGCAAGCGGCGCGCCCGCCAGGCCCAACAGGGCGACGCAGGCGACGACGCTCAACGCACGCGCGTGCCGCCCGTCGGTTCGTTGTCTCATGCGATCCTCATGCCGGCCGCAGCGCCCCTGCGCTGCCGTCCCGGACTCAAGCGAAGGCGACATGATACCGCGCCGCGCGGCCGGCGCGGCGCAAGGGCATGCCAGGCCCTCGCGCGAAAGCCTCGCATGCCGCCTGAAGCAGGGCCCGCTCAGGTGTTCTGAACGACGATGCTCGGGAATTTGCCGGTCATGTCGCGCGCGCGCTCCGCAATCTGGATGGCCACTTTGCGGGCAATGGCGCGGTATGTCTCGGCGATGCGTCCGCTCGGATCGGCGACGACGGACGGGTGCCCGCTGTCGGCCTGCTCGCGAATCGAGATGTCGAGCGGCAAGCTGCCGAGCACCACGACACCGTATTCGCCGGCCATGCGCTCGGCGCCGCCGGCGCCGAAGATATGCTCGGCATGGCCGCAGTTCGAGCAGACGTGGATGCTCATGTTCTCGACGATGCCAAGGATCGGCACGCCGACCTTCTCGAACATCTTCAGGCCCTTCTTGGCGTCGATGAGGGCGATGTCCTGCGGCGTCGTGACGATGACCGCTCCCGTCACCGGGACGCGCTGCGCAAGCGTCAGTTGGATGTCGCCCGTACCGGGCGGCATGTCGACGACGAGGTAGTCGAGCTCGCGCCAATTGGTTTGCCTGAGCAGTTGCTCGAGTGCGGATGTGACCATCGGGCCGCGCCAGACCATCGGATTGTCCTGCTCGACGAGAAAGCCGATCGAATTCGCCTGCACGCCGTGACCCTCGAGCGGGTTCATCGTTTGTCCGTCGGGCGAATCCGGCCGCCCCTCGATGCCGAGCATCATCGGGATCGACGGTCCATAGATATCGGCATCGAGCACGCCGACCGACGCCCCTTCGCTTGCCAGCGCCAGCGCGAGATTGACGGCGGTCGTGCTCTTGCCGACCCCGCCCTTGCCCGACGCCACGGCGACGATATTCTTCACGTTGGGAAGCAGTTTGACCCCGCGCTGTACGGCGTGCGCGACGATCGATTGCGAGAGCGCGACCTCGGCGCGCTCCACGCCGGGCACCTGCCGCAGCGCCGCAACGATCACCGCACGCAGCGCGTCGAGTTGGCTTTTCGCGGGATAGCCGAGGACGATCTCCGCCCGTACGGTCGTACCGTCGACGGCGACCGACTTCACGCCCTTGGCTGCCGCGAACGGTCGGCCGGTGTTGGGATCCGTCACGGCCGCGAGTGCGGCGTCGACCAAGGCCCGATCAATGCTCATCGAAAAGACTCCGAAGCGAAACGGCTCGCGGCGAGGCGCACCGACGGGCCACAGCGTATGCGGCTCGAGGGCGACTCACGCCGCAAGGCAGGAAAATTGAAAGAAAGTGTTGCTCGCCATTGCCAAATAGCGGGCTGCCGGGCACTTTCGCCCTCGGCGCCCGCCACGGGGCCGCGTGCGGACCCCGTACGCGCTATTGTAGTGGCTTGCGTCGTCGTGGCTGGAAGACATTGCGCGCGGCAAGGCTTAGCGGTTTTCCGCCCGGGTTCGGGCCGCGCGGGCGTCGTTCCGACACGTTTTCTTGAGAGGACTCGAAAAATGAACTCGAAAATCATGACCCGCTTGACGGTATTCACGCTGGCCGGCGCACTGCTCGCCGGCTGCGCCACGGAGCAGCAAACGAACGCGGCCTATGGCACGGGCGCCGGTGCGGCCGCGGGCGCCGGACTCGGCGCCATCTTCGGCGGCGGCAAGGGCGCGGCCATCGGCGCGGGTGTCGGCGGGCTGTTGGGCGGCATCACGGGCTACAACTGGAGCAACATCCGCAACCGGATTTCGGGCGCGTCGCGCGGCACCGGCACGACCGTCAACGAACAGCCCGATGGCTCGCTGAAGGTCAACATCCCGAGCAACGTGACGTTCGCGACCGATAGCTACCAGATCAACCCGGCGCTCTATCCGACGCTCAATGAAGTGGCGACCCAGATGGGCCAAAACCCTGAACTCGTTGCCGAAGTGCGCGGCTATACGGACAGCACGGGGTCGCCCCAGTACAACCAGACGCTTTCGCAAAACCGCGCACAAAGCGTGGCGAACTACCTCAGTCAGCACGGCGTATCGCCGAACCGTCTGGCCGCTGCTGGATACGGTCCGAACAACCCGGTCGCCGACAACGGCACGGACCAGGGCCGCGCCCAGAACCGCCGCGTCGAAATCTATTTGAAAGCGACCGCGCAGCACGGCCAGGCGCCGCGCTACCAGTAAGCTGGCCGCAGCCCGCCGGGCGGCCTGCGGGCTGACCGGGAATACGCCCGGAATGTTTCGGTAAACAAATCGAAAAATTTTTCGAACTCGCCCGGAAATCGGCTGTCTCTACGTACGGTACGCGGATGGCGAAGGCCGCCGCGTCACCATTCTCCTCTTGTCGTTGTTGCTCCGGGGCCGGTTCATATTCGCCCCGGTTTTTTTTGCCCGCTGTTCTCGGTACGCGGGCCGCAACGGTTCCCGACCCTCGGCGCCTCCGAGTCGGTGGGCCCTCCGCCCCTCGCGCCAACGTCATGGGGGCGCACCCCGCTCGCTGCCGCGAATTGCGCGCCCGCCCTGTTAAAATCGGCGTTTTCCCTGCGCGGTCCCTCCTCGAACGCCAATGACAGCACCCGACATCGCCTCCAGCCCGCCCGCGCTCCGTCGCCGGATTCTCGTCACATCCGCCTTGCCTTACGCGAATGGACAGATCCACCTCGGCCATCTGGTCGAATATATCCAGACCGACATCTGGGTTCGCACGCTGCGCATGCACGGGCACGAGGTGTACTACGTCGGCGCCGACGACACGCACGGCACGCCGGTCATGCTGAGCGCCGAAAAGGAAGGCATCACGCCGAAGGCGTTGATCGAGCGCGTCGGGCGGGAGCACAAGCGCGATTTCGACAGCTTCCTGGTCTCGTTCGACAATTACTATTCGACCGATTCGGACGAGAACCGCGAACTGTGCGAGTCGATCTTTCTCTCGCTGCAGGCAGCCGGGTTCATCGATGCCCGCGAGATCGAGCAGGCCTACGATCCCGTCAAGGAAATGTTCCTGCCCGATCGCTTCATCAAGGGTCAATGCCCGAAGTGCGGCGCGAAGGATCAATACGGCGACAGCTGCGAGGTCTGCGGTTCGACCTATCAGCCGACGGAGCTGATCAACCCCTACTCGGCCGTCTCGGGCGCGACGCCCGTGCGCCGCAAGTCGACGCATTACTTCTTCCGCCTCTCGGACGTGCGCTGCGAATCGTTCCTGCGCAGCTGGGTGAGCGGGCTTGCGCAGCCGGAAGCCACGAACAAGATGCGCGAATGGCTGGGCGAAAAGGGCGAGGCGAAGCTCGCCGATTGGGATATCTCGCGCGACGCTCCGTATTTCGGTTTCGAAATTCCGGGCGCGAGCGGCAAGTACTTCTATGTCTGGCTCGATGCGCCGGTCGGCTATTACGCCAGCTTCAAGAATCTGGCCGCGCGCGTCGGGCTCGACTTCGAAGCATGGATCCGCCCGGGCACCGAGACCGAGCAGTACCACTTCATCGGCAAGGACATCCTCTACTTTCACACGCTCTTTTGGCCGGCGATGCTCGAGTTCTCGGGCCACCGCACGCCGACCAACGTCTTTGCACACGGCTTTCTGACCGTGGACGGCGCGAAGATGTCGAAATCGCGCGGCACCTTCATCACGGCGAAGAGCTATGTCGACACGGGGCTCAACCCCGAATGGCTGCGTTATTACTTCGCCGCGAAGCTCAACGCCACGATGGAAGACATCGACCTGAACCTCGAGGATTTCCTCGCGCGCGTGAACAGCGACATCGTCGGCAAGTTCGTCAATATCGCGAGCCGCGCGGCGGGCTTCCTCGTCAAGCGATTCGACGCCCGCGTGCAGGACAGCGCGATGCATCACCCGCTGCTCGGCATGCTGCGCGAGGCGCTGCCGCAAATCGCCACCCATTACGAAGCGCGCGAGTACGGCCGTGCCGTCCGGCAGACCATGGAGCTCGCCGATGCCGTCAACGCCTATGTCGATGCGGCCAAACCGTGGGATCAGGCGAAAGATCCGGCCAACGCGGCGGCGCTGCACGAAACGGTCAGCGTCAGCATCGAGGCGTTCCGGCTGCTCACGCTCGCACTGAAGCCGGTCCTGCCGGCATTGGCCGCGAACGTCGAGGCGTTTCTCGGTATCCCGCCGTTGACTTGGGCCGATGCCGGCAACGTCCTTTCGTCGGCACGCCCGATCAACGCCTATAAGCATCTGATGACGCGTGTCGACCCCGCACAGATCGAAGCGCTGATCGCGGCGAACCGCGCATCGCTGCAACCCACGGACACCACACCACCTCATCGGCAAGCGGCCTCGGCAGCGAAAACCACCGCCGAAGCGGCCAAAAGCGCCAAGGGCCACAGCGTGGCAGCAGCCGCGAAAGCGGCCGAAAGCGCCGAGGCCTCGGTCATTTCCATCGACGACTTCGCCAAGATCGACTTGCGCATCGCACGGATCGTCGAATGCAAGGCCGTCGAGGGCTCCGACAAGTTGCTGCAACTGACGCTCGACATCGGCGAAGAGAAGACCCGCAACGTGTTCTCGGGCATCAAGTCGGCCTACCGGCCCGAGGACCTCGTCGGCAAGCTGACCGTGATGGTGGCGAATCTGGCGCCGCGCAAGATGAAGTTCGGGCTCTCCGAGGGAATGGTCCTGGCGGCATCGGCTGCCGACGAGAAAGCCGAACCGGGGCTTTATATCCTCGAACCGCACAGCGGCGCACAGCCGGGTATGCGCGTGAAGTAGCGGCGGGCTGCGGGCGTGCGCGCCATGAATCGGCGTGCGCCCCGGCCATCAATACTGCTGCAACACGGCCTTATCGATATCGCGAAAAAACAGCTTGCCGGTGCCGATCTTTCGAGAACCGCCGAACGGCACATGCCAAAACTTGACCATCAGGATCCCGCTGCCCTGGGCAGCGGGCGCCGCGGCAAATCCCGGGTTGCGCACCTTCGGTATCTCCTTATGGAGCTTCGACGCGAGTTTGCCCAACGACGCTGCAATCCGTGAGCCCACCGCACTGCTCGGCATTTTCAGACCCATCGCGCCGAACGTCGCGGGCGAACTGAGGGTCCCGCCGGCAAACTTCGCCACTCTCGTGGCTACTTCGTTATAGGGGTATAGCGACTTGTAACGCGCCACGGTGGAAAGCTCGAAGACGGACATATAAATGTCCGGCTTGCCCGAAAAGGTATTCGGTGAAGTGTTTTCGATGCCCTTGTCCGCGTTTGCGCCGAAGAACCCGGCAATTTCGTCGAGCGTACCGTAGACGACGAGCGCCCGCGCACCCTGCCCGTTATCGGACAACAGCCACATGCCGTTCATTTGCGGACGGCAAGGAACAGGCACGCCACCATGATCGAATATCACCGCACCGAAACTACCGAAGTCGGGCCTTCCCGATGATAACCGGCACATCCGGCCGGCATGCTCCTTAATGCATATATCCATTTCGGAATCCTGAATGATAGTGACGTCAGAGCCGGAAAAGACGTTTGAAGTCATTGCCGTCGGCCGTGGAGTTCGGCATGCCCTGGCCGCTAAACCTGGAGAAGAAGACACGCCTTTGTCCGATCCGCCGCATGCCCTCGCCCGGAAACGGACTGAATGTGACGCGAAATAGCGCCCCCGCCTTGCCGTTCGATTCGGCGATACCGGGATTGCGGATGAACTTGTACATGTCGTAGACCGTGGCGATCAGGTCGCCGATATCGCCCACGTCGCCGACGGGTGCCGTACAGCCGCCAATGCCGCAGGCGAGCGCATGGGAATCTTGCGGCACGAATTTCGAGGTCGACCAATCCTTCAGGGCGACACATCGGATCAACGTGTTCGCGACGCTGACACCGGCCATGGCCGCGTCATTTCCGGCAAAGAGCGTCCTGTAACGGTTGCGCGAGACGTGCGCCGTCACGCCCATGAAAATCGATGGCAATTCCGGTATCGTGTTTTCGATGCCGTACATCGCCTCGCGCTCGAAGAAATCGACGATCTGCGCACCAGTACCAACGAGTACCAAATCGCGCGCACCGGTTTGTGTGTCCGCGAATAAATAGCGGTTGTACGCCCCGCTCCTGATGGCGGTCGTGAATGCGCCGCGATCCTCGATGAAATTCATCGGACCGGTCCGGTGGACCATCGACGATGGGGCACGCATCATTCTGATCGGCTGCATAGTTCGGTTTTCGATAAAGTCGGAAACCGCTATCGGAACATGCAACCCCCAGGCGGGAATAGGGAACTTTTCTCAGTTATTTTCCAGCTCACCGTTTCGACCAGAACGCATCGAAGCGGCGCGTGTAATTGATATCGACGCCCTGGAACGTGCCCGTATAAGTCGAAAGCGCCCAGAAACGCGAGAGATTGATCGTCGCCTTGAACGCATTGGCCGCCGATTGCAGACCCTGCTCGTAGCCGAGCACGAGCCGCTCGTTGATCGCTTTCGAGAGCATGACCACCTGCGGATCGGTCAATCCGACCTCGCTGCGGCCCACCGTGAATTCGTCGAGTCCGAACGTCTGCGCCACGCGTTTGCCCGTCGCACTGCCGAGCAGTGCGAGCGCGGTCGTCATCGAGCTTTGCTGGCCGAGATTGTTGCCTTGATCCGTGCCATGGCCGAACAGCAGCCACGACAATTTTTCGTTGTCGGACACGTTCGGCTCAGACACGAGTTTGACGATCGGCGCATCGACGGTGCCCGTGACCTGCACGCCGGCCTCGACCTCCTGATTGCGGCGCATCGCGAGGATATTGATGCCGGGATTCGCCACCGGTCCGTTGAACGTGAAAAAGCCGTTCTCGATTGCGAGCTTGCGGCCGAACTCGGTATAGGTCGAGCCCTCGGTCACGCCGACATTGCCGATGGCCCGCAGCGGCTGGCTCGGTGCCGACATCACGGTCACCATGCCGCGCAGCCCCAGATCCGCGCCGCGCCCCCGGAAACGGAAGTTGCGCCCCAGATCGATGTCGATGTTCGCGCGCGGCGCGAAGGGGCTCACCGGCTTGTTCATCGCCGGCTCGATCGGCTGCGGCGCACCTCGCACGGCGGCGTTGTTGCGCAAGATCACGACATCGTCCGACAAGCTGGGCGCCGGTTGCTCCGGCATGTCGAACAGCGCGCGGTCGATCTTGAACTTGCCGTCGATATTCATACCGCCGGCCGGCCCGCCGTTCGCAACCGTCGCACTGCCCGACAGCGAGAGCCGCCGGTCCGGCGCGGCGAACAACTCGAGCTTGTCCGCAACGATTTGCGCTGTGATGTCGGGCTCGGCGCGATCGAGCCGCACTTGACCGGTCGCACGCAGCGTACCGTCGCCGCCATGAAACTCCACGCGTTGAAAGTCGACGAGATTCTCCGATAGCGCAATGCGTACGACACCGTCTTTCAACTGCACGCCCTGATCGATGAACGTCGCCGCGAGCCCGTCGCCGGTCAGCGCCCCCGAAAGCGCCGGTTTCGCGATCGTGCCCGCCACGGTCAGCCTGAGCGCCGCGCGCCCATCGAGCACGTAGCTCGGCCCGAACAGGCCGCCCGTCGTTTTCAGCGAAGGTACGTCGGCCGCGATCGTGCCCCCAAGCGGCGCATCGGCCGCCAGCCCAAGCTGACCGCCGCGCGCCGGATCGGGGGAAAGCGCTACGCTCAGGTTCGCGTCCGCCCTGCCGATGCGGCTCGCCGCCGCGCGCAACGTGACGCTCAATCGCGAGCCGGTACGAAAATCGGCGCGCGCGCCGAGCGCGGTGATGCCGAGCGGCGCCAATCCGCCCCGGACCGTGTCGACCGACACGTCTCCGCTCACGCGTTCGAGGCGCGCGTAGCCGGACGCGGTGCGGCCCAGCGTGAAGTCCCAATCGCCCGCGAAGACGAGATCGCTACGCATGCGCGAAGGCGTGCCGGTCAGTTGCTCGCGTATCGCGAGCAGTCTCGCCACCGACAGATTCGAGGCCGAGCCGGCCGAGCGTATCGCGCCGCGATCGTAGACGAACGACTTGATATCGATCCGCGCGCCTTCGAGCGCGAGCCGCGTCGCGCCGAGCGTCACGAACTCGCGGCTCGCGTTGATCGCAAGCGGCGCCTGCAGTTCGAGCGCCGGCATGCCGCGATTGGCGAAGCGCGTGACGGTGCCGGCCCACTGCAGGCCGTCGCGTGTATCGGTCAAACCGCCCGACGCCGCCAATACGAGGTCTACCGGCCGGCCGCGCAGCGTGCCTTTCGCCGCGACATCGAACGCGTGCTTCGCGCGCGTGCCGCTCGCGTGCGCGGAAAGGCTCGTGAAATCGGCGACGCTCGTATGGACGTCGCGCGCATCGGTCGTGAATTCGAGCGCGCCGTTCGCGCCGTCACGCACGAGCGCACGCCCCGTCGCCGCACCGACGCGGTTTTCGCCGAACGACACGCCGTGCGCATCGTAGCTGAGCGTGGCATTGGGATGAGCGAGCGAGCCCGTCACGTCGCCGTCGGCATTCACCGCGCCCGCCAGGCCAAAGCCGAGCCGCTCGAGCTGCGGCGCGGCAATGCGAAAACGCAGTCGATCGCCCGGTGCGCCGAAGCTGCCGTGCAGCTCGACGTCATTGCCGGCGATCGATAGCGCCGCGTCGCTCGGCAATAAGCGCTTGTCGGCCACCTGCACCGTGCCTTCGCCTTTGAGCGGAAGGCCGTCGTAGAGGCTGTCGGCGAGCTTGAACCGCAGCTTCGTCGCGATACTCGGGGCCAAGGTGCCGCTCGCTTCCATCGTGCCCGTCACGCGCGCCTCGGGCCACCGCGTCGACGCGCCCCGCGCCACCGCGGCGGACTTTCTTGCCGGGGCCGATGGATGCGATGTCGCTTGCCGCTTCGATGCGGTCGATGCGGTCGATGTCTTCGACGATGTGCCTGCGCGCGGCGGGTGCGGAGCACCTGGGCGCTTTGCCGCAGCCGGCGGCGCACTCGCCGCGAGCACGAGACGCGGATCGAAGCTCTTCAGCGTTGCGCGCAGCGAGAAAGTCGATCGAGCATCCCGCATCAGAGCGCCGTCGAGATCGACGTGGCCATTGCCGGCCGCGACGCGCACATCGCGCAACGCGATACGCTCCGGCTCCAACGCGATTTTGGCCCGTGCGCCGAGACCCGCACGCTTGTCGGCAAGGTCGAACTCGAGCCCGGTGGTGGCGCCGTCGAGCTGTACGCTGATCGGCCCGTCGAGGGCCGTCGTGCGCACCCATGGCGTGATCGTGTTCAGATCGAGGCGGCTGGCCTGCAAGGCGATGCGGCCTCGGCCGCGTTTGAGCGTGCCGCCGCCCGCCAGCTCGGCGTCGTCGACGAGCCGCACACGCAGGTTCGCAATGCGCTCCTCGCTTGCATCGAGCCGCACATCGGCGTGTGCGTCGATGAGCGGCAGCAACCGCGCGTCGAGTCTGCCCGGCTTCGCGTTGACGATCGAGACCGGACCGGCCACGACCGACGTGCCCGCCCCTGGCACGGGGCCGAGGTCGGCGTCGAGCGAAAGATCGGCCGCGGGCGCACCGGGGCTGAACGTCTGCGGGTTCACGTGAGCGAGCGCGACTTGCGCGCGCTTGAGCGGCACCGGTGCAAAAGGCGTGGCCTCCACCCGCGCGTGCCCCTGGAGCTTGAAACCGCTCGCGTCGATCTCGGCCGTCAGCGCCTCCAGCGTGCCCGTGACCTGCGCGCTCGCCCGCGCCGGCTCGCCCGCGAACTCGCCGGCATAACCGGCGTTGCCCGAGAGCGCAAACGGTCGCACGCCGTCGAGCGAAAGCTGGGCCGTGATCGCCCCGTAAGGCGTATCGAGCCCGCCGAGCGCGAGCGTATGATGCCGCCCGTCGCTGCGGCCGCTCATCCGCAAACGGTCGAACTCCGTCACGCTGGCGCCGTCATGGATGCGCAGCCGGTCGATACCGATTGCGCGCACGTCGAGCTGGATCGGCAAGCGCAGGCTCTGCGGCAAAGTCATCGGCGCATTGCTGCGGGACGGCGCAAGACGCGCATCGACAGTGCCCGCGTGCAGATCGACGATGGTCAGCCGCCACGGCGACGGCGTGAGCGCCCATCGGCCGCTCAGCCGGTCGATGCGAATCTCGGTCGTCGCGGCTGTTGCGGCCGAGGGACCGCCCGTTACCGTCGGCCGCTCGACAAAATGCACGTCGGCCAACCTCAGCCCGCTGGCGAGCGTGCCGCCCTGGAACGTGCCGGCGAGCCGTCCGCCAGAGAGCGCCACGGCCGCACGCCAAACGAGCCCGGTCCCGCGCTCGGTCGTGAGCGCACCGAATAGCGCAAGCGATTCGGCGCCCAGCATGAGCACGATACCCAGCACCGTCAACGCGAACACGCGCAGCGCCCGGCGCGGCTTGCGACGGGGCGGCGGTGCATCGCGCCCGGCGTCGTCGACGTCTGGCGGCGGTGCTGAGGGCGGCGGTGGCGAATCGTTCGTCATGCTCGTTTCGGGAAAAGCGCGCTCAAGGCGAAAGCGGTATCGAAGCTGTTTTCATGCAGTTTGCGGCCGTTTCAAAAGGCGATGCCAAGCGTCAGATACGGCCTTACGCTCTTGTTGCGAATGCCATACGCGAGGTCGACGTTGACTGGGCCGACCGGGCTGCGCCAGCGCGCGCCGAAGCCGACGCCGGGGAAGAACGTCCGCTCGTGCCAGGTATCCGTGGCTGCACCGATGTCATAGAACACCGCGGCGCCCCAATCGTGCGTGAACCAGTGCTGATACTCGGCCGTGCCGGTGATGAGGTACTTCGTCGGCAGCACCGAACCCGACACCTTGTTGCCGATACTCTGAAAGCCATAGCCGCGTACCGAGTTCGAACCGCCCGCGCGAAACAGCAGCGATGCCGGCACATCGGCCGAGCTGCCGCTCGTGAACACTCCGCCGAGCTCCGCGCGAAAAAGCAGGAGATCGCGTTTGCCGACCGGCAGATACTGCACGCCGCGCGCATAGCCGCGCACGAAGGTCTCGTCCGAGAGCGCGTGGCGCACCGCGAAGCCCGCCTCGGCATGGAGCAGATTGCCCGAATGCGGAAATAGCGGATCGTCGACATTGCGCCGCGTCCACGACCACTGCGGCACGAGCGCGTGGCTCGTCTTCGGGCTGGCGGCGTTCTGATCGAGCCGATCGACGTAGTACTGCAGCGAGTAGGTGTAATCGATGAACTGCGACGTGCGCGCGCGCTGCACGCCGATGCGCGCGCTATAAATGCGCGTGTCCGATACGTTCGTGCTCGTGTACGACGCGAGCGCGCTGTTGACCCAGCCCCGCCGCCCCGGCGGCATCGACAACTGGATCTGGCCGTATTGCTGGATCTGATCGATCCGGCCCTGGACCGTAAACGGCCAGGCGGCCCCGAACGTATTCAGATACGAGTAGGCCCCCTGGACGTGCGCGCCCGTATCGGTCGCGTAGCCGACCCCTCCGCGCACGCTGTTATACGGATACTCGCTGACCTTCACGTGAATCGGCGTCTCGTGCGGCTTGTCGACGTCGCTGTCGACATCGATCGCGACACTGGCGTAATACGGCGTGTTCTGCAATTGCCGTTGCAGTTCCTCGATCCGCGTCGTGTCATAAAACTCGCCGACGGCAATCGGATTGACGTTGGTCACGATCCATTCGGGATAGCGGCGCACGCCCGATACGTCGAGCGGACCCACCGTAAACGTCGGACCGCTCTCGAACGCGACTGAAAGCGCCGCCGTCTTTTTGCGCGGATCGATGAGCGCCTGAGAGCGCGCGATCTTCGCGCCGAGATAGCGACGGGCCTGCAGCGCCTTGAGCGCTGCCGATTTGGCATCGCTCCAGCCCGACTGCGTAAAGGGGTCGCCCGGGTGCAGCGAGAAGGCGAAACGCGCCGCGTTCTCGCGGGAAGGGTCTTCCGTTTTCACCGGGCCGGCGAACGAGAGATCGATCGACGAGACGTTCGTGCGCGGCCCCGGATCGACATGCACGATCACCTTTTTCTTGCCCTCGGCCGTGCGGACATCGGTACGCACGACCGGTGAAAAATAGCCGTCCGTGGCTGCGAGATCGCGCACCTGCTGCGGCGTCGCCGTCAAGAGAAAATCGAATTGATCGTCCGTGATGTCATCGCGCTTGGCAAAGCGGGAGAGGTCGAGATGCGCCTTGAGCAGCTTGCGAAGTTCGCGCGGCGCATCGATCTCGATGCCATATTTGGCCGAAGCCGGCAACGCAAGCCCCGCAAGCAGTGCCCCGACAGCCGCTGCGAGCCAGCTGCGGGCGAGGCGTCCGGCGCACCGGCGGGCGGTGCGCGTCAAGCACGGGTTGTCGATCGCTGCTTCCCGCAAACGGGGCCTCCCGGCAACGTTGAAAAGACGAACTCACCCGCGGCGCATACGAGCACGCGCCGCCGGCCGCCCATTTGACCACAGCCGCGGCCTGGGGGCGACCGCGCGAAAGCGAGTCCGCTGAGCCCGCGCGGTTTTGACGCCATCGCGCCCGCGATGTTCCGCCTGCGATGGCATGCGTTAAAATCCCGGTTTGCGAGAGACGGTGCTCGCCGCACCGATGCGCCCCTATTTTCCACGATCGACGAGCCATGTATCAATCGGATATCACGCAGTTCCTGAACCAGCTCAAGCAGCAACAACCGACGCTCGAGGAAGAGCAGCGCCGCGGCCGCGCACTCCTGTGGGACAAACAGCCGCTCGATCTCGAGGAGCGGGCGCGTCAGCAGGCTGCGGGCGTCAAGCAATTGCCGTACGTCTACTACCAGAACTTCTGAGCGCCCACCGCGTGAACCCTGCCGACGAGGCCACGCGCTCGCAAGAGCCGGTCTCGGCGCTCGCCGCGCCGGCCACCGATACCACGCCCGACACGATCGACGGCGTGGCATTCGCGCGTCTTTACGGCGAGCCGCTCTTCAAGCTGCCGCAGGACCTCTATATCCCGCCGGACGCGCTCGAAGTCTTTCTCGAAACGTTCGAAGGTCCGCTGGATCTGCTGCTCTATCTGATCCGCAAGCAGAACTTCAACGTACTCGATATCCCGATGGCCGATGTCACGGTGCAATACCTCGGCTATGTCGAACAACTGCGCCAGACGAACCTCGAACTCGCCTCCGAGTATCTGCTGATGGCCGCGATGCTCATCGAGATCAAGTCGCGCATGCTGTTGCCGGTGAAGAAAGCGGATACGGGCGAGGAAGCGGAGGATCCGCGCGCCGAGCTCGTGCGGCGCTTGCTCGAGTACGAACGGATCAAGCTCGCCGCGCAGCGCATCGATCAATTGCCTCAGCTCGGGCGGGATTTTCTGCGGGCCGACGTCTATATCGAGCAGAGCATCGCGCCGCGCTTTCCCGACGTCGTCATCGACGATCTGCGGGCGGCCTGGGCCGATGTGCTCAAGCGGGCCAAGCTCGTTGCGCATCACAAGATTTCGCGCGAGGAGCTGTCCGTACGCGAGCATATGAGCCTGATCCTGCGGCGGCTGCAAAATGCGCGCTTCATGGAGTTCGCCGAACTGTTCGACGTCTCGCGCGGCGTGCCTGTCGTCGTCGTCAACTTCATCGCCATGCTCGAGCTGTCGCGCGAATCGCTGATCGAGATCACGCAGGCCGAACCGTTCGCGCCGATCTACGTGCGGCTGGCTTATCTGCCGGCGTAGCGCTGAACGGCGCCAAGGTGTCCTGGAGGATCCGCCCTTTTCGCTATCGCGCCTCGTCGAATCCTCTACAATCGGCGCCCTGTTGCAGTCCACGCGCCTCGCCGCGCTTCAACCCCGGTCCATCATGAAAGTCATCAGCTCGATCCAGGAATTGCGCGACCAGTTGCGCGGACAGAACCGTACGGCTTTCGTGCCGACCATGGGCAACCTGCACGAGGGACATCTCTCGCTGATGCGTCTCGCGCGTCAGCACGGCGACCCGGTCGTCGCGAGCATCTTCGTCAACCGGCTGCAGTTCGGCCCGAACGAGGACTTCGACAAGTACCCGCGCACGCTCGAAGCCGACATCGACAAGCTGCAAAGGGAAAACGTCTACGTGCTGTTCGCGCCGACCGAGCGCGACATGTATCCCGAGCCGCAGGAATATAGCGTGCGTCCGCCGCACGACCTCGGCGACATCCTCGAGGGCGAATTCCGGCCCGGCTTTTTCACGGGCGTGTGCACGGTCGTCATGAAGCTGATGGCCTGCGTGCAACCGCGGGTGGCCGTATTCGGCAAGAAGGACTACCAGCAGCTCATGATCGTGCGGCGCATGTGCCATCAGTTCGCGCTGCAGACCGACATCATCGCGGCCGAAACGGTGCGCGACGCGGATGGGCTCGCGCTCAGCTCCCGCAACCGCTATCTGACCGAAGCCGAGCGCGGCGAAGCGCCGATGCTCGCCGTCACGCTCGGGCGCCTGCGCGATGCCGTGCACACCGGCGAGCGCGATTTCAAGCGGCTCGAGCGCGACGCAATGGCGAGCCTCGCCGCACGCGGCTGGCAACCCGATTACGTGGCCGTGCGCAAGCGCGAGGATCTCATCGCGCCCGCCCCTCACGAAACCGATGCGCCCCTCGTCGTGCTGGCCGCGGCGAAGCTCGGCGCCACACGTCTCATCGACAATCTGGAAATCTGAAGCGGCACGCGTGAGTTGCCGCGCACGTCAGAGGAAACGACCATGCAGCGCCATTTGCTCAAATCGAAGATTCATCGCGCCGTCGTCACGCACTGCGAGCTCCATTACGAAGGCTCCTGCGCGATCGACGAAGATCTGCTCGATGCGGCCGATATCGTCGAAAACGAACGCATCGACATCTGGAACGTCAACAACGGCGAGCGGTTCTCGACCTACGCCATTCGCGGCGAACGCGGCAGCGGCATGATCTCGCTGAACGGCTCGGCCGCGCGGCGGGCCCAGCTCGGGGATCTCGTGATCATCGCCGCGTTCGCGATAGTCGACGAGGCGGATCGGGCGGCCGGCTGGGAGCCGAAACTCGTGTTCGTCGACGAGCGCAACAAGATCAAGGGCAGCCGGGCCCAGGTGCCCGTGCAAAGCTGGAGCTGACGCACCCGGCGGCTGCGCGCGGAGCGCATCGCGTGCTGCGCACGGGCGCCTCGGCCAGCAGCCCTCAGCGGGCCGCCCAGGCGACGATGGGTTCCCACTGCTCGAGGTCTTTCTCGACGCGGCTTTTTGCCACGTCCCATAGCGTGAGTCCGTGCGCGGCCAATTGCACGTAGTTCTGCGTATCGCGCAAAAATCCCAGCACCGGCAGATCGAGCCCCTCCACGAAGCGGTGCAACTGGTCCGCCGAGCGCGTGCGCGCGTCCACGCGCATCCCGACGACGCCGACTTCGATGGCGCCCCTGCGCACGGCCTTCTCCTTCGCGAGCCGTTCGAGGAAATGCTGTGTGGCGAGAATGTCGAACATCGACGGCTGCAGCGGCACGATGACCTTGTCCGCCAGCTCGAGAGCACTCACGAGACGATTGCCGTGCAATCCGGCCGGCGTATCGACGACGGCCCGCTCCAGGCCGCGCGGCGGCTTGGCGGGCGCATCGGGATCGACCTCCCAGCTCTCGATGGGCGGCAGGCCACCGGGCCGCAACGCCAGCCACGACTGGGCCGATTGCTGCCGGTCCAGGTCCGCGAGCGCAACCCATTCCCCGTTTGCCGCGAACGAGCCGGCCAGATTGGTCGACAACGTGCTCTTGCCCACCCCGCCCTTGGGGTTGGCCACCACGATTACCGTCATGAACGCTCCCGATTTGCGAAGCCGTCTGGCCCCGTATGGGTGTCGATGATATCGGCAAATCGGTTCGCGCCGTAGCCCCTTCGGCAACCGCCCGGACGCCATGTCGGGCCCGCGATGCCGTTACAATCGCGCGATGACCACGCCAGACCTCATTTTCGTGCTCGGCGGCGCCCGCTCGGGCAAGAGCGCCTATGCCGAGGGCCTCGCCGGGGCCAGCGGCCGCGGCGTCACCTACATCGCCACGGCCCGCGGCGCCGATGCCGAGTTCAGCGAGCGGATCGCTCACCACCGCGCGCGGCGGCCGGCGCATTGGCGGCTCGTCGAAGCCGGTGCCGCGCTCGACGATGCGCTTCGCGCGGCCGACGGGGACGATGCCTGTGTACTCGTCGACTGCCTGACGCTATGGCTCGCCGGTCTTCTGTGCCCGCCCGAAGCATGCGGCCCCGCGGCTGTGGACGCCGACGCCCGGATCGACGCGTTCATGGCGGCGCTGGCGGCCGCTCGCGCGCGCGTCATCGTCGTCAGCAACGAGATCGGCCTGGGCGTGGTGCCGCTCGGTTCGGTGACACGCCGCTATGTCGATGCGCTCGGCCGGCTCAATCAGCGCGTGGCCGCGCTCGCGCCCGAGGTCACGCTGATGGTGGCGGGCCTTCCGCTCGCCGTCAAAACGGCGCCGCGCCCGATGCGAACCGCCTGATGCGCAAGCTCGTCGAAGCGCTGACTCTCGCCATTGCATTCGCCTGGGCCGCCGGTTCGCCGCTGCCCGCGCGCGCGGCCGTTTCCGTCGTCGACGACGCGGGCCGCACCGTCACGCTCGCCCAGCCCGCGGCACGCGTCATTTCGCTCGCGCCGCACACGACGGAGCTCGTCTATGCAGCCGGCGGCGGCGCACGGCTCGTGGGGGCGGTGTCCTATAGCGACTATCCGCCCGAAGCCAACGCGCTGCCGCGTGTGGGCAGCAATTCCGCCCTCGATCTCGAGCGCATCGTCGCGCTCAGGCCCGAACTCATCGTCGTGTGGCGGCATGGCAACGACACGCGGCAGCTCGATAAGCTGCGTGCCCTCGGCATCCCGCTTTTCGTCAGCGAGCCGCACAAGGTCGATGACGTCGCGACGAATCTGGAACGCCTCGGGACGTTGCTCGGCACCGAAAGCACGGCCCGCGCCGCGGCGCAGCGCTATCGCGACGAAATCGCCCGGCTGCGGGCGCGCTATGCGGCGCGACCCGTGGTCAGCGTGTTCTATCAGGTCTGGGACCGCCCGCTCCTGACGCTCAACGGCGCGCATATCGTCAGTGACGCCATTGCGCTATGCGGCGGACGCAACGTATTCGGCGAGCTGGCCGCTCGCGTGCCCACAGTGTCGGTCGAAGCCGTCGTCGCGGCGAACCCCGAGGCCATCGTCACGGCGGCCAAGGGTGCCACCGCGCCCTCACCCGACGCGCCGCTGCCCGATCTCGCGCGCTGGCGCGCCTGGCCGCGCATGACTGCCGTCGCGCGCGGCAATCTGTTCGCCATCGACGGCGACCTGATCAACCGGCCGGGGCCACGTCTGGCCGAAGGCATCGATGCGCTGTGCCGCGACCTGGAAACGGCTCGAGCGAAACGGCCTGCCTCGGGCGCAGCCGCCGGGGCTTCGGACGCGCACTGAGCGAATCCACCTCGGTTCATCGATCCGGTCGACCCGGTCGACCCCGTCGACGGCCAAATGTCATCCATTCCACCGAATCACGCGCCAGGCGTCGCCCTCCTCGTCTCCCCGGAGCCAAACGATGCCGGCCATCGCGACGGGCCACGCAAGTGTGCGCTCGAGCGGTACGACAAGTGCGAGCGACGCCAGCATACGGATCACGCCCGCGTGCGTGACCGCGATCGTCGGCGCCTTGCTTCCTCGCTGCCCCGCTCCCGCGGCCTTGCTCGCCCGTTTCCAGGTCTCGAACCATTCGCCCACGCGTGTGCCGAATTGCGCCACGCTTTCGCCGCCGTGCGTGCGCGCGTGGCGCAAATCGGCAGCCCAGGCGTCGAGCGCCGCACGGTCGATGGCATCCCATCTGAGACGCTCCCAGGCGCCGAAATCGATCTCCTGGACCCTGGCGTCGGCGGTCTCGGCGCAGTCGAAGCGGCGCGCCAATTGACGCGCCACGCCGGCGCACCGAACGAGCGGACTCGTGACGAGCGCGCGCGGCAGGGGGACATCGAGTGCCGCCAGCCGCGCGAAGATGGCGGCAGCCGCCTCGCGCTCGTCGACGGCGAGCGGCACGTCGGTGCGCCCGTAGCAGACGCCGCGCTCGACAGCCGGCGGCGGATGGCGGATCAGGACGAGATCCATGCGAGAACGACGAGGTAGATCGCCAGCTCGAAGACTTGCTGCGCGAAGCCCAGGCAATCGCCCGTATAGCCGCCGAGGCGCCGCTGGAAATAGCGCGACATCAGCATGCGCAGCACGGCCGCCACGGCCAGCGCGGCAAGCCCGGCGCGCCAGTCCGGCCAGAAGAGCCAAGGCAGTCCGAGTGCAGCGATGAGGCCGTACGCGCGTACGGACAGGCGCCGCACGACAGCGCCCGCCTTGCCTTCGGCTCGCGCGTAATCGAGCGTGACGAGCAGACTCGCCGCGAGCGCCCGGCTGGCCGCATGCGCGGCCACCATGACCCAGGCAGCCAGGAGCGGGGGAAGCGCGGCGAGCGCCTGCCATTTGATGGCGAGAGCCATGACGAGCGCGATCGCGCCGAACGCACCAATGCGCGGATCGCGCATGATTCGCAGGACATCCTCGCGCGCCATGCCGCCGCCGAACGCGTCGCAGCAGTCGGCCAGCCCGTCTTCGTGAAAGGCCCCCGTTACCAACAGTGTCGCCGCCATCGAAAGCAGTACGGCCAGCGACACCGGGAAAACGCGCCACGCCAGCAGGTAGACGAGCGCGCCGAATGCACCGACCAACGCGCCGATGAGGGGGAAGTAGCGGATGGCGCCGGCCAGATCGCCTTGCGCGGCACCGACGCCATACGGTACCGGCACGCGCGTGAAATAGCCCAGTGCCGCGCACAGATAGCGCCACTCGGCACGCGGATCGAGGCGGCGCACGCGCTCGGTCTCCTCGCCGCCGGCATGGCGCGTCACGATGTGCCGCGCCCGCCGCGGAGCGGGTCCGACGCGCCGGGTTGCCCTGTTTGGCCGGCGTCGCAGCACCCGGCTACACCGGCGGACTCGAAGCTCGCCATCTCGTTGAGAAACGCGACCGCCGCGCGCAAGAGCGGCAAGGCAAGCGCAGCACCCGTGCCCTCGCCGAGCCGCATGTCGAGGGCTAGCAGCGGCTTGGCGTCGAAGGCGTCGAGCATGCGCCGGTGACCCGCCTCGTTCGACAGGTGCGCGAAGACGCAATAATCGCGCACCGCCGGCGCGAGCGCGTTGGCGACGAGAAACGCCGCCGTGGCGATGAATCCATCGACGAGGATCGTCATCTTCGCCTCGGCCGCGGCGAGATAGGCGCCGGTCATCATCGCGATCTCGAAGCCGCCGAACGCCGCCAGGGCGTCGAGCGGCTGCGTCGCGCCTGCGTGGCGCGCCAGCGCCGCGCCGAGCACGCGGCGCTTGTGCGCAAGCCCGGCATCGTTGAGTCCGGTGCCCCGGCCGACGCACTCGTCGATCGGCACGCCTGCGAGGCGGCTCATCAGGCATGCCGCGGACGACGTATTCGCAATGCCCATCTCGCCGAAGCCGATCACGTTGGTGCCGAGCGCCGCATGATGACGCACGCGCTGCGCGCCGGCCGCGATGGCCGCGAGCGCCGCCTCGCGCGTCATGGCGCACTCGCGTGCGAAGTTGCGCGTGCCGCGGGCGATGGGAATATCGACGAGCCCTGGCAACGCGTCGAGCGTCGCGGCCACGCCCGCGTTGACCACCTCCAGCGTGAAGCCGGCCACCGAGCTGATCGCATTGATCGCCGCGCCTCCGGCGAGAAAGTTCGCGACCATCTGCGCCGTGACCGCCTGTGGATAGGGGCTGACACCTTCCTCGGCGATGCCGTGGTCGCCCGCGAAGACGATCATGGCCGGCCGCGCGAGCGTGGGGTGCGTCGTGCGCTGGATCATGCCGATCTGGCATGCGAGCGCTTCGAGCCGGCCAAGGCTGCCGGGCGGCTTGGTCTTGCCGTCGATGATGCGTTGAAGCTCGGAGCCGAGCGAACGGTCGAGCGGTTCGACGACGGGCAACGTAACGGAGGCGTTCATACCTTTCCTATGGGTTCGGTCGAAATCATCGTGCCGATGGCGAACGATTTCGCGAAAGAATCGGCATAAGCCGACATGCGGCCAGGTTCACTGGGGGGTTCAAGGTTCGGGGGACTCCCTTTCAGGTCGACACAGCGCGGGCACGAGCGCCTCGTGACCGTCGGCTTCGATCAGCACGAGCGGGTATCCGAACACGCGGCTCGCGAGTTCGGGCGTGAGCACGTCCCGCACGGGCCCGGCATGCGCCGTACCGTCACCGGGCATCAGCAGCGCGTGGGTCGCGAAACGACGCGCGAGGTTCAGATCGTGACAGGAAAATATGACTGTGCGCGGACTTTCTCGGGCCCAGTGCGCGAGCAACGTCAGACAGTCGATCTGATGACGCAGGTCGAGATGCGCAAGCGGCTCGTCGAGCAACAAAAGCGGCGCATCCTGACAGAGCGCGGCGGCGAGCGCCACGCGCTGGCGCTCGCCGCCCGACAGCGAACGTACGTCGCGTGCCGCCAGTTGGGCAAGCGCAAGCGCGTCGAGCGCCGCGTGCGCGGCGGCGCGATCGCGCTCAGTCTCCCAGCCCCAGCCGCCAAGATACGGAAAACGGTTCAGAAGCACGATGTCGAACACCGTTGCGCTGAACGCGTCGTGCATGTTTTGCGGCATCAGCGCACGGCGTTTCGCGAGCTCGCCCGGCCGCCAATCGCCGATCGGCACACCATCGAGTGCAACGCGCCCCCGCGCCGGCGGCACGAGCCCCGCGAGCGTCGAAAGCAGCGTCGTCTTGCCCGCACCGTTCGGACCCGCCACGCACCAGAGCTCGCCGGCGCCGAACGTCTGCGTGAAATCGGCCAGCAAGACGCGCTCGCCTGCGTCGAGCGCGAGCTCGTACGCCGCGAGCGTCGAAACGACCATTCGCGCGCTGCTCATCGCGACCTCCGCGCCAGCATCCACAGAAACACCGGCACGCCGAACAATGCCGTGATCACGCCCACCGGCAACTGCGCCGGCGCGGCGACCGTGCGCGCGAGCAGGTCGGCACTCATGACGAACAGCCCCCCGGCCAGCGCGCTCGCCGGCACGAGCATGCGCTGATCGTTGCCGAACGCGAGACGCAACGCGTGCGGCACCACGAGGCCGACGAAGCCTATGGTCCCCGCCGTCGTCACCGCTGCGGCGGTGGCGAGCGACGCGACCAGATAAATGCGCAAGCGCAGCTGTCCCGCGTTCACGCCTAGGGCGAACGCCACCGCTTCGCCGCGCGCGAGGACATTGAGCTGCGGCGCAACCGATGCCGCCGCGGCCAGCGCGAGCGCGAGCGCCGCCAGCGCGGGCCATGGGCTGGCCACGCCGTTGAGGTCGCCCGCGAGCCAAAAGAGAATGCCCCGCAGCCGCTCGTCCGGCGCCAGCGTCAGCAGGAGCGTGACGCCGGCCCCCCAGCCCGTGGCGAGTACGACACCGGTGAGCAACAGCCGCGGCGACGCCTCTTGCGGCTCGCCGCGGGCAAGCGCACGGCGGGCGAAGCCGAGCACGAGCGCGATGGTGAACAAGGCCCCCGCGAACGCAGCCGCATCGACGAGCCACCATGCCGCGCCCGCGAGCAAAGCGCCGATCGCGAACACGGCGGCGCCGCCCGATACGCCAAGCACGTACGGTTCGGCAAGCGGATTGCGCAGCAGCACCTGCAGCAGCGCGCCGGCCAGCGCAAGCAAAGCGCCACAGCCGAACCCCGCGAGTGCACGCGGCAGACGAAGACTGCGCACGATTTCGTCGATCGTATCGGCGCCCGCCGTGCCGGAATGTGCAAGCGCGCCCAACGCGCGCAGCGGCGGGACGCTCACACTGCCGAGCGTCAGCGCGGCGACGAATACGATGCCCGCCAGCGCGGCCAGCGCAAGCCAGATGGCGATCGCGCGTTGCGCATTCATGGCCTGAGCCTCCGCCGAGCCGCCCAAAGCACGATGAGCGCCCCGCTCGCGCGCGCACGCGCGCTACTGCTGTTGCCAGCCGAGCGTGATGAACGCACTGCGCCGCGGCGTGTTGTAGGTATAGGCGAGCTCATAGTGCTTATCGAAGAGATTGTCGATCTGGGCGGCCACGTACCAGGCCTTCGTGATGCGGTAGCGCGCCGAGAGGTTCACGACGCCATATCCTCCCAGGACAGTGCCGCTATCGTTGCGCGCGCCGCTCGCGATCCACTCGCCGCCGACGCGCCATGTGCCGATGCTCCGGTTCGCCGCAAACGATGCGAAGTGCCGCGCACGCCGGTTCAGATCGACGTGGGCATCTTCGTCGACGGGGTTTTGCACCGTGAGCGCTGCCCGGATATCGGTCTTGCCGAGGTGACCGCGCCACGATGCCTCCAGGCCCTGCACCTTCGCGCGCCCCACGTTCTTCGCGATATAGAAGAGCCCGCCTTGTGTCGGCACATAGTTGATGAGGTCGCTGTAGTTCGTCTGAAAGGCGGTAAGGCGCGCCACGCCGAATGCATCGGAAGCATACTGCAGCGCCGCCTCGAGAGCATGACTGCGCTCGGGCCTGATCGATCGATTGCCGCTGCCGGGGTAGTACAGATCGTCGAAGCTCGGGGCCCGGAACGCGCTCGCATAGCTGAAGCGCGCCCCCCAGTGCTCGGTGATGTCGTATCCGTAGCCGAGGTAGTAGGTGTTCGCGCCGCCGAAATCGGAATACTGATCGCGGCGCACGTTCGCCTGAATACGGCTCGCGCCGAATCGGCCCGTATAGCCCGCGAATGCCGAATCGACGCGCCGCGCGGGCGCGGCGAAGATATCCGACTCGAGCGATTGATCGAGATGCTCGTAGCCGAGTTGCAGCGTATGGTCCGGCGACAGCTTGAAATCGTTCTGCCACGTGTACTGGCGGTTGTTCGTATCGAAGCGGTTGTCGTAGACGCCGTTCGTTTTCTCGACACTGCGATCGTCGCCCTCCGCTACGGTGAAGTGGGTGGTCCACCGATCGCTCAGCTTGCTGTTCGCGAATACGGAGACCTCGCGCACTTTGCTATAGAGGTTGTTCAAATCGGCGGGCATTCCGAACGGGTTGTCGAAACTCGCGTTGCCGTTCGATTGAAAAAAGCGCACGCCCGCGTCCCACGTGTCGCTGAACCGATGACGAATCGCCGCCGACACCGTCTCGTTGAGGTAACCGTTCGCATTGGGATTGGCATTCGGAGCAAGCGCCGGGTCGATCGACGAAAAGCCATCGTTCTTGAAGCGCGAAACATCGAAGCTGAAGGTCGTCTTGCCTTCCTTGTCCAATGCGCCATCGACACCCGCTTCCTGCGTTTGCGTGTGATAGCTGCCGTAGCCGAGCGAAAAATGAAAACGCGGCGGATGATTGCCGCCGTCTTTCGTGAAGACCTGCACGACGCCTCCCATCGCGCCCGAGCCATAAAGCGCTGAGACGTCCCCGTTCACGACCTCGACATGGTCGATTTGCGACAGCGGAAGCTGCGCGATCTGCGCCTGCGCGAGACTGACCGAATCGACGCGCACCCCGTCGATCAGCACGAGCGATTGCGTCGGCGAGCCGCCGCGCAGCGTCAGCGACGCATTGCCGCCGGGCCCGCCGTTACGAATGAGCTGCGCGCCCGGCGCGAGCGACAGCAGCCCCGGCAGATCGATCGCCGTCGAATCCTCGATATCTTGCCGCGTAAAACTCGTGGTTTGCGGGATCGCATCGGCGAGGGCCTGCGGCGAACGCCGCGCCGTCACGACGATCGGCTCCAACGTGCCAAGGGTCGAATCGGATGCGGTGGGGGTGGAGATGGAACCTGAAGCCGAAACCGTCGACGAACTCGACGGTGAATCGAAGGCGGCCGATTGCGCGAGCGCGGCAAGCGGCAGGCCTGCGAACGCAACGCACGCCGCGCGGGGCATGGACAAGGACATCGTTGGTATTCCCATGGGTCGGCAGGCAGCCCGCTTCCCCGCAGGCCGCCCCGTCATGAGCACGCCCCGAAACACGCGATGCAGCATCGCGTTGCCGTCGGGAGCGGCGCTCCCCCTTTGGCCGGTATCCGGGCTGACGAGCTCTCGAATCCGCCTTCCCACGCGCCAAGGCGCGCAGTGGCTTCGGATCGATTTCGCCGCGACGAACGCGGACGACGCATCGCTTACCGTTGCGGGGGCAGCACAGGTTGACGCGCGAAACGCCGCACGCTCCCTGTTTCCCGTTTAACCGCGCGCATCGGAAACGAACGCGCGGGCACCAAAGTGCCGCAAGTGTAGGAGCGGGCCCCTTGAGCGTCAAGAATCGACCGTTTTGGCGTCTCGGGCGGCAACATCGGCACAAATCGACAGGATGTTGTTACGTCTCGAAACGAGACAAGGATCGGACGCTCGCGTATTCCGCGCTAAAATGCGCAAGTCTTTAGAGGACGCAGCAGATGCTCACCGAACTCGAAACCCTGTCACACAACATCGGCCGGCTGATCGCGATCAACGAACGCCATCAGCAGGCCCGCCACGCGCTCGAAGAGCAGCTTGCGCAATTGCGCGCGGAAAACGACTCGGCCCGCGCCGAGCTCGAACTCCTGCGCGACGAACGCAATGCCTTGCAAGTCGAGCGCGATACATTACTTGCCAAGATCGACGATGCGCAGGTGCGCCTGAACGCCATTCTCGAAAAACTGCCGCGCACGAAGGGCCCGTACGAAGGCGATAACCAGCTCGATCTGCTCGCCGAACCGGGCGAGCGCGAAGCGCCGCACGGCAATTCGGCGAACGCGGCGGCTCAGCAGGGAGAAAACGCATGACGACGAAGCAGATCGAAGCGACGATTCTCGGGCAGACGTACCGTCTTGCGTGCTCCCCCGAAACCGAAACGCAACTGCTCGACGCCGTTGCGCGCGTGGACGCCGAAATGACGAAAGTCCGCTCGGTGAGCAGCGTGCGCGGCACCGATCGCATCGCAGTCATGGCGGCCCTCTCGCTCGCGTCGGAACTGGTCAAGCTGCAAGAAAGTATCCGGCATGGGGAAGCATTCCCGGCCGAGGAAATCAGGCGTACAATGCGTCAAATGAACGAACAGCTTGGCGCGGTGCTGGAGCAAAGCGAAGCGCGGTAGCCGTTGCATGAGGCACGACGCTTCGAGCACCGGTGGTTGTGACTGTTCGGTATGTTGAGCTTTACACAAGTTTTACGGCTTCCCTGCCTGGTTCGCCAAGGTCATAAATTCCTTGAACCAATGCCATGTGCACGGTTGCGGAAATTTGCAGCACGGGTGTGCGCGTCACTCTGTCTGATGTACCCGAAGTGCGGCTAACTGCGACCAATTCTGAACTCCCGGTTCAGGATGCCGGCCTAGCGGCTAAGGCGGGGACTTTATTCGACGGCATCGGTTCTACCGATGCCGTTTTCATTTGCGGCGCGAGAAGGCCAAAACTACCGGGCCGTGTTGGTTTCATCCACCGTTGAACGCATTCAATCGATCCTATGCGCTATTGGCTGATGAAGTCCGAACCGGACGAAGCGAGTATCGACGATCTCGCCACCGCTTCCTCGCGCACGCTCCCCTGGACCGGCGTACGCAACTATCAGGCGCGCAACTTCATGCGCGATACGATGCAGCTCGGCGACGGTGTGCTTTTTTACCATTCGAGCTGTCCCGAGCCCGGCATCGCGGGGATTGCCCGCGTGGTCTCCGGCGCCTATCCCGATCCGACGCAGTTCGACCCCAAAAGCGTGTACTTCGATCCGAAATCGACACGCGAGTCGCCGCGCTGGATGCTGGTCGACGTCGAGTTCGTCAAGAAAATACCGCTCATTTCGCTCGCCGAGCTGCGCAAACATCGCGAGCTCGCCGACATGCGCGTGCTGGCGAAAGGCAACCGCCTGTCGATCACACCCGTCACGGAAGCCGAATGGCGCTTCATCACCGAACGGCTGGCGTGAACCTCATCCATCGATTTTTCCAAGAAAAAGGACCTGAGAGATGACAAGAACGACCGCCACTGTTTTCACGCTCGTTGCCGCCGCCGCACTGACGTCTGTTGCCCCATTCGCAACCGACGCGGCGCGCGCGGCCACTCCGCCGTCCGCGGAGAGCGCGCCGGCCGGTGTGTTGTCGCTGTCCGCGCAGGCGAGCGACGAAGTGCCTCAGGATGTCGTCGACATCACGCTGTTTTACGAACAGGAAGCCGCCGATGCGGCTTCATTGACGGATGCCCTCAACAAACGCACGGCCACGGCGCTTGCGCAGGCAAAGAGCGTGAGCGGCGTGAGTGCACATACGGGCGCGTTTTCGATCTATCCGTCGACCGATCGGAGTGGCCGCATTTCCGCCTGGCGCGGACGCACGGAAGTCGTGCTCGAATCGCGCGATTTCGCCGCGGCGTCGAAGCTTGCAGGGCAAATGAATACGTCGATGCAAGTCGCCAATGTCTCGTTTTCGTTGTCGCCCGAAGCGCAGCGCACGGCGGCCGAACACCTGACCCGGCAGGCGATCGACTCGTTCCGCAAGCAGGCCGAATCGGCCGCGCAGGCCTTCGGTTACAACGGCTACACGATACGGCAGGTCAACATCGGTCAGGAAGCGCCGCCGCCGAGACCGCTCTTCGCCATGCGCGCGATGGCTGCGGCGCCAGCCGCGGAAGCGGCGCCGCTGCCCGTCGAAGGGGGCAAGGCTCGTGTGAGCGTGAATGTCTCGGGTTCGGTGCAAATGACGCGGTAGGCGCGGTTCCCGCTCATTGCCGGCTTGCGCTGGCGCCAGCCAGCGCTGCCGTCCGCGCTGCCGCCTCAGCGGGCAAGCGCGGCAGGCGCCTTGTCCGCGCGACGGTACGACCACGCGAACAGCACGATGCCCACGACGATCATCGGCAGCGAGAGCCACTGCCCCATCGACATGCCGAGCGCCAGCAGCCCGAGGAAGTCGTCCGGCTCGCGCGCGAACTCGACGATGAAGCGGGCCAGCCCGTAGCCCATCAGAAACACGGCGGAGGTTGCACCGACGGGCCGTGGCTTGCGCGAGAAAAACCAGAGCACGAAAAAGAGCACGATCCCTTCGAGCGCGATCTCGTAGAGCTCCGACGGGTGCCGCGGCAGCATATGGTACTTGGCGAAGATTTCGCCGAGATGCCAGCGCGCCGCGAGCTCGGGATGCGCGATGAGCCAGCGCGCGTCGTCTTCCGTCGCGTTCTGAAACAGCATCGCCCACGGCGCGTTCGGATCAGTCACGCGGCCCCAGAGTTCACCGTTGATGAAGTTACCGAGCCGGCCGGCCGCGAGCCCGGCGGGCACCATCGGCGCGACGAAATCCGTCACCTGCAGCCAGGTGCGCTTGCGCTGGAACGCGAACAGCATCATCGCGAGCGTGACGCCGAGAAAGCCGCCGTGAAACGACATGCCCCCCTGCCAGACCTTGAAGATGTCGAGCGGATGCATGAAGTAGTAGTCGGGCTTGTAAAAGAGCACGTAACCGAGCCGCCCGCCGACGATCGTGCCGAGCACACCGTAGAACATCATGTCGTCGATATCGCGCACGCTCCAGCCTTGCGCAGCGACATGCGGCAACCGCAGGCGCAGCCGGCCGACGACGATCGCCATCGTGAACGCGGCGAGGTACATCAGGCCGTACCAGCGCACGGCGAGCGGTCCGAGATGGATCGCCACCGGATCGAAGTTGGGATGAATCAGCATCGTATAGGCTTAATTGGCATAGAACGGTTGATCGACGGGTAGGACCGCGACGGCCGGCCCGCGCCCGGGTGGCGGCGGCGCGACGCCACGGTCATGCCGACGCATTCGCACCGGCGTTCGCCGCCAGTGCCGCGGCGTGACCATGCACGACATCCAGGAACCCGGCCAGCACGGGACTGACATCGGCCGTGCGCCAGACGAGCCCGGTCTCGACGATCGGCGCGCGCTCGGCCAGCGGTCGATAGACAACACCGGTGCGGCGCAAGTTGCGCAACGATTGCGGCACGAGCGCCACGCCCATGCCTGCCGAGACCAGGCTGACGATCGTTTGCATCTGAATCGCCTCCTGGCCGATGCGCGGCGTGAGCCCCGCGGCACCGTAGCAGCCCGTAATGATGTCATAAAACCCCGGCGCCAAACGACGCGGGAAGATCACGAGCGGCAACTGGGCCAGATCGGCGAGCGTCACGGGTGTCTCGTCCCATTCGGGCGGCTCCCCATGCCGATTGCGCGAGCGCACGCGCGCGGCAGTGCTGGGCAGCGCGGCGATAAGCGGCTCGCGCATGACGGGAAGGTAGGTCAGCGCCGCCGCGTGTCGCGGCGGCAAAGGCGCGATGACGAGCCCCGCGTCGACGCGGCCCGCCACGAGCTCGTCGATCTGCACGTCGCTCGTCGCTTCGGCAAGCTGCAGCCGCACACCGGGGTAGCGTCCTGCGAATTCGCGCAGAAGCTGCGGCAACAATCCGTAATCGGCCGTCGAAACGAACGCCAGTGCCAACGTACCGGCCTCGCCCCGCGCCAGGCTTTGCGCGAGGGGGCGCAGGCCCTCCGCCGCGGCCAGCAGCTTGCGCACCTCGGGCAGCAAATCGGCGCCTACCGGCGTGAGCTCGACGGTACGCTTCGTGCGCGCGAAAAGCGCGACGCCGAGTTCCTCCTCGAGTGCGCGGATAGCTTGCGAAAGCGGCGGCTGGGTCATCGCCAGCCGCTTGGCGGCACGGCCGAAGTGCCGCTCCTCGGCTACGGCGACGAAGTAACGCAATTGCCGCAGATCGGGCGTCATGGAGGGCTCCCTTCCCTTTCGGGTTTCGATCGTCTGATATGTTTTTCGACTTAATCAGCCCTCAATAATATATTGGACACGCGTATCGAGTCAGGGCATTCTGGCGCCACCCCACGCGAGGCTGCTGCGGCATGCGGCCAATGCGCCCGCATCAGGCTTTGCGTGCACGGCATCTACAGGCAATCGAACGAACCCGGAGTCCCCATGGCTTACAACCGTCGCTCGCAAAACATCACGCAGGGCGTTGCCCGCGCGCCGAACCGCTCGATGTACTACGCGCTCGGCTACAAGAAGGACGATTTCGACAAGCCGATGATCGGCGTCGCCAACGGTCATTCGACCATCACGCCTTGCAACGCGGGCCTGCAACGCCTCGCCGATGCCGCCGTGAGCGCCGTGAAAGACGCGGGCGCCAACCCGCAGATATTCGGTACGCCGACGATCTCCGACGGCATGTCGATGGGCACCGAAGGCATGAAGTACTCGCTCGTCTCGCGCGAAGTCATCGCCGATTGCATCGAGACTTGCGTGAAGGGTCAGTGGATGGATGGCGTCGTCGTCATCGGCGGATGCGACAAGAATATGCCGGGCGGCATGATCTCGCTCGCGCGCATGAACGTGCCCGGCATCTACGTCTACGGTGGCACGATCCGTCCCGGTAACTGGAAGGGCAAGGATCTGACGATCGTCTCGTCGTTCGAGGCCGTCGGCGAATTCACGGCCGGACGCATGTCGCAGGAAGACTTCGACGGCATCGAGCAAAACGCCTGCCCGAGCACCGGTTCATGCGGCGGCATGTACACGGCCAATACGATGAGCTCGTCGTTCGAGGCGCTCGGCATGTCGCTGCTCTACTCGTCGACGATGGCCAACCCCGACGATGAAAAAGTCACGTCCGCGGCTGAGTCGGCCCGCGTGCTGGTCGAGGCCGTCAAGCGCGATCTGAAGCCGCGCGACATCATCACGAAGAAGTCGATCGAAAACGCCGTGGCCGTCATCATGGCGACGGGCGGCTCGACGAACGCGGTGTTGCACTACCTTGCGATTGCACATGCGGCCGAGGTCGAATGGACGATCGACGATTTCGAGCGCGTGCGCCAGCGTGTGCCCGTCATCTGCAATCTGAAGCCGTCGGGCGAATACGTGGCGACCGATCTGCATCGCGCGGGCGGCGTACCCCAAGTCATGAAGATTCTGCTCGACGCGGGCCTGCTGCATGGCGATTGCATCACGATCACCGGCAAGACCCTCGCCGAAGAACTGAAGGACGTGCCGAGCGTGCCGCGTGCCGATCAGCAAGTGATTTTCCCGATCGACAAGGCGCTTTACAAGGAAGGCCACCTCGCCATTCTGAAGGGCAACCTCGCGACCGATGGGGCCGTCGCCAAAATCACCGGTCTCAAGAACCCCGCGATCACGGGCCCTGCACGCGTATTCGACGACGAGCAAAGCGCGCTCGCCGCGATTCTTGCCGACCAGATCCGGCCCGGCGATGTCCTCGTGCTGCGCTATCTGGGCCCGCAAGGCGGTCCCGGCATGCCCGAGATGCTGGCACCCACGTCGGCGCTGATCGGCAAGGGCCTCGGCGAATCGGTCGGGCTCATCACCGACGGCCGTTTCTCGGGCGGGACCTGGGGCATGGTGGTCGGTCACGTCGCCCCCGAAGCATTCGTGGGCGGCACGATCGCATTCGTTCAGGAGGGCGATTCGATCACGATCGATGCACACAAGCTGCTGTTGCAGCTGAATGTCGACGATGCCGAACTCGAACGCCGCCGCGCGGCGTGGAAGCAGCCGGCGCCGCGCTACACGCGGGGCGTGCTGGCGAAGTACGCGGCGCTTGCGCGGCCCGCGAACAAGGGCGCGGTCACCGGCTGACGCCGGGCACGCATTACGCGCCCGGGCGGCGCGATGCGCGGTGCGCCGCGAGTTCCTCGCGCACCGCGTCGCGCACCCAGCCCACCACCTCCCCTTCGAGGGCGAGCGCGACTTCACGCGTCACTTGCCGGACGAGCCAGCTCGTGTGCTCCTGCAAAGCGTCGCGGCAACGTGCTTCTATGACCGCTCGCCCTTCTTCGCGCAGGTAGCCTGCAAACCGCACGCGCAGACGCTCGGCAAGCTGCTCCGCATCGCGTTCGGACAAATCCTCCGCGGCAGGCAGTTCGACGGCAGGCGCGGCTGACGACAGCGGCGCCGAGGCCTGAGCCTGTTGTTGCGCCGTTGCGTCTAGCGCTGCTTCGGCTTGTCGCTCCGCTTCAGCTTGTCGCTCTACCTCTGCCTGTTGCTTTGCCGCGGTCGATGCCTCGAGCGGCGCTTCAACTGGCGTATCGGCCGGCGCTTCCGCGGATGTCGATGGTGCAGCGGCAGCCGGCTCGACAAACTCCTCGATCTGCGCGGCTCGGACCGCTTCGGTGCTCGACTCCGTCGGGCGGCGTGCCTCCTGCTGCTCCACGGTCGCGAACGATCGCGCCGATTCGTGCATCGACGGCTCGCTTCGCGTCGCGGCATCGGGCTCGTGCTGTGCCGTAGGGCGCGGCATGGGCGGCCGCCCCGCCACGAGTACGTCGGTCAGCACGGGGAGCGAATCGGGATCGCCCGGATCGCTCGAATGTTCGGGATGCTTGGGATCGGTCACGATGGGTCTCCCTTTCTCTTGGATCGGCCCGTTAGGCTGGACGGCCCGGGCGTTTGCGCCACGATGGCATGCCAGCCTTGCGGGTGTCGGACAAACGCTAGTGCGCCATCTCAGGCGCCCTGCTTGTAGTTGTTGAGCGCATAGCCGCGGTCGCGATAAAAGCGATAACGCTCGCGGCCCGCAAGCAACTCGTCCTCGGCATTCCCGACGACTTCGAGCAGACGCTCGAAGCGCGCGAACTGCGCCGGCACCGTCGCACCGAGATTGAGCAAGACGCGATGGTGAGGCGCCGCTTCGAGATCGGTCGCGAGTACCACGGGCGTGCGCTCGGCGAGCGGCTGACCCGCCATGCAGTGCGGCACGAACTCGAGCGGCGAGAAGGTCCACAACCGCTCGTCGAACGCCCGCAGGCGCGCCGCGTCGGCCAGCACGACGATGGGCTGACCGGCCAGGTAGGCCTTGCGGGCGAGCCGGCACGCGTAGAGCAGCGAGTCGCCGACATTCGTATGAAAATCGATGCGCGTCACCGCGGGCTCCTCGTCGCGCAAGAGGCCATGCGTGCCGCCATCACTGCGCCGCGCGGTCGATGAGGAACTGGGTGAGCAACGGCACCGGCCGGCCCGTCGAACCCTTGGCCGCCCCGCTCTTCCATGCCGTACCTGCAATATCGAGGTGCGCCCACGGATAGGCCGAAGTGAAGCGCGACAGGAAGCAGGCCGCGGTGACGCTGCCGCCCGGGCGCCCGCCGATATTGGCGACATCGGCGAAATTCGATTTGAGCTGCTCCTGATACTCCTCGTCGAGCGGCATGCGCCAGGCCGGATCCGCGGCCTCGCGCGCGGCATCGAGCAGCTCGCCGGCCAGCGCATCGTCTTTCGAAAAGAGTCCGCTCATATGATGGCCGAGTGCGATCACGCAGGCTCCCGTCAGCGTGGCGACGTCGACCACGGCCGCCGGCTTGAAGCGCTCCGCGTAAGTCAGCGCGTCGCAGAGCACGAGCCGGCCTTCGGCATCCGTATTGAGGATTTCGATCGTCTGGCCCGACATGCTCGTGACGATGTCGCCCGGCTTCGTGGCCGTGCTGCTCGGCATGTTCTCGCACGCCGGCACGATGCCGACGACGTTCAGCTTCAGGCCGAGTTCCGCAACGGCACGCAGCGTCCCGAAAACGGAGGCCGCGCCGCACATGTCGTACTTCATTTCGTCCATGCCCTCGCCGGGCTTCAGCGAAATGCCGCCGCTATCGAACGTGATCCCCTTGCCGACGAGCACGATCGGCGCCGTCTTGGCGCCGGCGCCCTGATACTGCATGACGATGAATTGCGGCGGCTGGGCCGAGCCGCGCGTGACCGACAGCATCGAGCCCATCTTGAGCGCCTCGAGTTGCTTCACGCCCAGTATCTCGGTCTTCAGATTCCATTCCTTGCCGAGCTTTTTCGCCGTGTCGGCGAGGTAGGTCGGCGTGCATACGTTACCGGGCAGATTGCCGAGATCGCGGGCGAGGTCCATGCCGTTCGCCAGTGCGGCGCCTTCCTTGGCCGCGGCCTTGGCGAGCTTCTCGTCCGCCGCATCGACGCTGAAAACGATCCGCTTGAGGTTGCGTTTGACGGGCTCGGGCTTGCCCTTCATCTGCGTGAACTGATAGGTTTCGGCCCGCAGCGCGAGGATGGCGGCTTTCACGGCCCACTCGCCGCCGCGCTCCTGGATCGGCAGTTGGCTCAGCGTGAACGTGACCTGTGCGATCTTCGTGCCGAGAATGGCGCGCCAGGCGGCGCGCACGGCGTCGCCGTAGGCCTTCTGCCCGAAGCCGTCCTGCTTTCCGAGCCCGACCAGCAGCAAGCGCGACGCGCCGATGCCGGAGACCTCCGGCAAAAAGAGGGTCGTGCCGCTCTTGCCCTGCATATCGCCGGCCTTGACGATGCGCGTAATGAGCCCTTTGGTGGCCGTGTCGATCTCGAGCGCCGCCCCGTTCAGGGTTTGCGACTCGAAGACGCCCAGCACGATGCAATCCGATTTGCCCGTCAGGAAACCGTTCGTCGTGCCTTTCGTCCACTCACAGGCTTTTATGCTAAAGTCCATCGCGCTCGTCCTCGGATAAAATTCGGCTACTGCTTTGAAGGAAAGTAGCCGCAATTATCCGCTATTTTTTTGCGGCGTCGGACCGCGACGCACACCGTCCGCGTTCTCCGCCCCCGCCATCTCTCGCCGACAATGATCTTCGAACGCTCCTTGCAGCGCGAGCTCGCATATACGGCAGGCGCCGTTTTCATGGTGCTGCTGACCATCTTTCTGACGACGATGATGATCCGCATCGTCGGCTTTGCCGCTTCGGGCGAAGTGGACCCGAAGGACGTTCTCGTGCTGATCGGGCTCACCGTCATCGGCTATCTCGCCGTGATGCTCGTGGTGACGCTGTTCGTCTCGATTCTGTTCGTCCTGACGCGCTGGTACCGCGATTCGGAAATGGTGGTCTGGCTCGCCTCCGGCGTGAGTCTCACGCGCTTCATCAAGCCGATCGCCACCTTCGCGGCGCCGATGCTGCTGCTCATCGCGTTCTTCGCGTACGTGGGCTGGCCTTGGTCCAACGCGCAAAACAAGCTTATCCGCGCGCGTTTTCAACAGCGCGACGAGGTGTCGCTGCTGGCGCCGGGCCAGTTCCGCGAATCGCCCGCGAGCCATCGCGTCTTTTTCGTCGAGAAGATGACGCCCGACCAGGCCAAGGTCGAGAATGTCTTCGTGACGAGCACTGAAAACGGCAAGGTGAGCGTCGTCGTCTCGAAGCAGGGTCACACCGAAACCGAAAAAGACGGCGCGCGATTCGTCGTGCTCGACAATGGCCGCCGCTATGACGGCGAGCCGGGCAAGCCGGACTTCCGCATCATGGAATTCGAGCGCTACGGCGTAAAGATCACGCAACAGCCGGTCGTCAGCAAGCCATCGACAACCGGTCTGCCTACACTCGCGCTGTTGCGCCACCCGAGCAACACGAATCTCGCCGAGTTCGCCTGGCGCACGGGGCTGCCGCTCATGGCCATCAATCTGATGCTGCTCGGGATCCCGCTCGCCTATCAGAATCCGCGTCGCGGGCGCACGATCAACCTCGTCATGGCCGTGCTGATCTTTCTGACCTACTCGAACCTGCTCAACGTCGTGCAGTCGTGGGTCGAACAGGGTCGGATGTCGTTCGTCGTCGGCCTGCTGGGGCTGCATGCGGTCGTGACGGCGCTCGTCGTCGTCGTGTTCTGGCTGCGCGTGCGCAACCGGCCGCTGATCTCTCGCGCGCTGTTCAAGCGCGCGGCAGGAGCGTGACGCGATGCGCATCTACGAAAAATACTTCGCCCGCCAGATCTATCTCGCGTTCATCTTCATCCTGTTCGCGTTCTCGGGGCTCTTTTTCTTTTTCGATCTGATCAACGAGCTCAACACGGTCGGGCACGGCAACTACAAGTTCGGTTATGCCGTGCTTCGCGTCGCGCTGCAAACGCCGTCGCGGTTCTACGAGATCATCCCGGTGGCGGCGCTGATCAGTGCGATCTACGTCTTCGCGCAAATGGCCGCGAGCTCCGAGTACACGATCTTCCGCGTTTCGGGGCTCGCTACCGGGCAGGCGCTTCGGTCGCTGCTCAAGATCGGCATTCCCATCGTGGCACTGACCTACTTCATCGGCGAAGTCGTCGGGCCCTATACCGATCAATTATCGGAGCGCGTCCGGCTCGAAGCGCTCGGCTCTGCCGTATCGACGAATTTCGCGTCGGGCGTCTGGGTCAAGGACACGCTCGGCGCGCGCGAGAACGGCGAGCGCATCACGCGCTTCGTCAACGTGGGCGAGTTGATGCCCGACACGTCGATCAGCAATGTGCGCATTTACGAGTTCGATCCCGGGTTCCGGCTGACGAACATACGCATCGCGCAAAGCGGTCGCTACCAGGGTAACGGCCATTGGTTGCTCAAAGGTGTCACCGATACCGAGCTCACGAGCATCGCGCCGCCCGACGCGCACCCCGCCGACGCGCTGAACCCCGTCTATCGTGCGGCGCAGACAACGCTGCCCGAATATTCGCTGCGCTCGGAGCTCACGCCGCAAATCCTCTCGGTGCTGCTGATCGCGCCCGACCGGATGTCGATGTTCAACCTGTTCCGGTATATCCAGCATTTGACCGAGAATCGGCAGGACACTCAGCGCTACGACATCGCACTCTGGAAAAAGCTGCTCTATCCGTTCGCCGTGCTCGTCATGCTCGTGCTGTCGCTGCCGTTCGCGTACCTGCATACGCGTGCGGGTGTGGTCGGCGTGAAGGTATTCGGTGGCATCATGCTCGGCATGAGTTTCCAGCTCATCAACACGCTTTTTTCGCATATCGGCATGCTCACCACATGGCCCGCGCCGATGACAGCGGCCACGCCCGCACTGATCTACCTCGTGCTCGGCTTCGTGGCGCTGAAGTGGGTCGATCGGCACTGACGTTCGGAGCGCGATCATCATGACGACGGTACGCAACGGCATCGTTCTCTTCGGCCACGGCGCGCGCGACGCACGCTGGGCCGAGCCGTTCGAACGGCTCGCTGCGAAGCTGCGCGGTCTAGCCGGCCCCGACGCGCGCGTCGACCTGGCATTCCTCGAACTGATGACGCCGGATCTGCCGACGGCCATCGCGGCGCAGGTGGCGGTCGGCTGCACGGTGGTGACGGTGGTGCCGGTGTTCATCGGCATAGGTGGGCACATCCGGCGAGATTTGCCTGCTGTCGTCGACCAATGCCGCGCCGCGCACGCGGGTGTCGAGATTCGCTGCGCTCAACCCGTCGGCGAAGACGACGCGGTACTCGACGCGCTCGCCGCGTACTGCCAACGGCTGATCGGCGTACGCGATCAGCGATAGGGCCAACACTGACGAGCCGGGTGCCTCGCTCGTGTTCACGAAAGCTCCCCATCTTCTGCCTTTCCTCGCCGCCTCTCGCTGAAAGCCGCACTGCTCGCCTGAGCTTTCGAGAATTCGTTTCCTCCCCCCGGCCTTCGCCTCCATTCCGTTGGAATCAGACGAAGGGTCCTAACATGCGCTCGTTCCAGGTGCATAGCACCGGAAATAAGGCGCCGCTCCGTCGCAGTCCCGCTCCACCCACGTGACGGGCGACGAACGTGCGGTCGAATCTTCGACAGGAGGATTGACATGAGAGTTGGAGACACAGGAGATACACAAGGTGCGTACAGGCCTCGCCAGGCAGCAGCTCGGCTGTCGGCGGACGGTGCCGATAGCGATACGCTGGACCTCGGTCGGTTGCACAAGAGTCACCGCGGCCACCCGTTGGAAGGCCCGCTGAGCCATTTGCGGGCTATGCGCCTCGCGCAACCCGGCGACGCGCCGCGCCTTGCGCGCGCTACGTTCTCGGACGACGGCCGCGACAGCCGATTTGCATCGGTAACGGATGGTGACGGTACGGTCTTCGACAGTGCGCCTGTGCACGCTCAAGCGTGGTGCGTCTTCTTCGAGCAGTGTTTCAATATCAAGGTCGAAGCCGACGAGCCGAATCACTTCCACGGCAGCGACGAAGAGATCGTCATCCGGGAGATCCGTAAGCGAGAAAATCGCGACCTGACCACGGAAGAACTGAAGCTCTACGAAAAGAAGGACGAGATATTCCGAGACCTCGTCAGGAAGAACGGAATCAAGCCGGTGCGAGGAGCGCCCGAATTTTTCGCGCACGTCAGGACCCATGGGCCGGTCGCGCTGGTGACGAACAGTCCCGGAGAGAGTGTGGACGCGATGAAATACTGGACGGGGACACGCGACGCATTCAGCTACACGGTTACCGGAGATGACGTGAAGCAGAAGAAGCCCGCACCGGAAGGCTATCTCAAAGCAGCGGAGTTGCTAGGGGTGCCCCCTGACGAGCTCGTTGGATTCGAAGATACGCCGGGAGGAGAAGAGGCAGCGCTGCGAGCGGGAATACGCGAGATGTATATCGTCGGCAACACGGTTGCGCGGGACGACTTTCCCGCAGCGGACCATCACCGAATATTCGGGGTGGATTACCACGAGCTGAGTAAAGCTTTGCGGATCCCGGAAGCATTACTGCGGCAGCACCGCATTCCTCGGCTCTGAAGCGCGCGCCGAACCGTAGGCCCGTCGAGAGGAGGACGCTAGGCCGCAGCGCGCGCGGGCCGTTCGTCGACCAAGCCTTGCCCGCTGGCGTCCTGTGTCCGCGCCCCACGCTCGGCGAACGCCTCGCCGATCATCAGCAGGCTCGGCTGAGCCGGATCGAGCCACTGCTGGGCTTCGCCCGCCGCGAGCGCTTCGAGCGTCAAGGTCAGCGTACGCTCGCGGGCGGTACTGCAAGCTTCCACGATCGCAACCGGCGTCGCGGCAGCCCGTCCCGCATCGATCAGTTGCTGCGCGATCTCGGGCGCGCTGTCGCGGCCCATGTAGAAGACCAGCGAATCCGCATTGACCTGCTCGCGGATTTCCTGCGAATCCGGTGCGCGGCTGCGCGTGGCCAGCGCCACACTGCGCGAAACGCCGCGCAAGGTCAGCGAGCGCTTGACGGCCGATGCGGCCGCGAGCGCCGCCGTGATGCCCGGCACCACTTCGTACTCGATACCGGCTTGCTCCAGTGCGCGCATTTCCTCGTCGGCGCGGCCAAACAGCATCGGGTCGCCACCCTTCAGCCGCACCACGAACTCGTGCGTCAGCGCCGCATCGACGATCTGCTTATTGATGAACTGCTGCGCCGTCGAGCGCCGACCGCAGCGCTTGCCGACAGCGATCTTGCGAGCCGTCGGCGCGTATTCGAGCATTTCCGGTTCGACCAGCGCGTCGTGCAGCACCACGTCCGCCATGCCCAATAAACGGGCACCGCGCACCGTAATGAGGTCCGCCGCTCCTGGCCCCGCACCGATCAAGTACACCTTGCCCATACGCCATCCGTCCCGTTCGAGTTCATGCGGCCGTCTGTCGCCTGCTTGGTGGGTCTCAGGCCGCGTCAGGCAGAGTATGCACGAATCATGCCGGCGGCCACCGTATGATGCGTGGCCTCGTCGATGAGCACGAACGCGCCCGTCGCCGGCTGCTCGTCATACACGTCGCACACCACCGGCTTTTGCAGCGTCAGCGACACGCGCCCGATGTCGTTCATCGTCAGCGCATGCCGCTCGCTCGTGTGCGCGAGCGTATGTACGTCGAGCACTTCCTTGACCGCCCCCACGCGCGCGAACACCGTGTTCGTCGTCTGCTTGAGCAGATACTTGCGCTGCGTCGATAGCGGCTCCTCGTCGAACCAGCACAAGTCCGCCTCCAGCTTCTTCGCCGGCTGCGGCGCACGCTGCGCCGCCACGAACGTGTCGCCG
>NZ_JBMRBK010000025.1:0-85204 GCF_057351765.1 Trinickia sp.
GCTTGCGCGCTATCACTGGCTGCCGAGCGTGCGCGGCGACCTGCTCGCGAAGCTCGGCCGGCACGAGGCGGCCCGCGCCGAATTCGAGCGCGCCGCCGCGATGACGCAAAACGGACGCGAGCGCGAATTGTTGCTCGAACGGGCCAGGCAAATGAGCGAGGCCGGTGCAGGCGGCGGCTAAGGGTGGGACCTGCGCGCCCCGGTCATGGCGGCCGTCGGCGTTGCGCCGCAAAGTCAGAAAGTTCTCCGGTCGCGGTCCGCTGCGAGCGACGACAATGTGGGGGCGACCTCAGAAGCGACATCATCGACCATGGACAAGCCCACGATATTGACCGGCGATCGCCCGACCGGCCCGCTGCACATCGGCCATTACCTCGGTTCGCTGCGTAATCGCGTCGCGCTGCAGGACAGCCATCGCCAATTCGTGCTCATCGCCGACGCTCAGGCGTTGACCGACAACATGAGCGATCCCGCCCGCGTTACACGCAACGTCGACGAAGTCGCATTGGACTATCTCGCAGTCGGCCTGGACCCGGCCAAGGTCACCATCTGTTTGCAATCGCAATTGCCGGCGCTGAGCGAATTGACGATGCTCTACCTCAACCTCGTCACCGTCGCGCGGCTCGAACGCAATCCGACGGTGAAGGACGAGATCCACGCCCGCGGTTTCGCCCGCGATATTCCGGCAGGCTTTCTCTGTTACCCCGTCGCCCAGGCTGCCGACATCACGGCATTCCGCGCCACCGTGGTACCGGTCGGCGAGGATCAATTGCCGATGATCGAGCAAACCAACGAGATCGTGCGGCGCCTGAACCGCCAGTCGGGACGAAACCTCCTACCCGAGGCAACGGCACTGCTTTCCGAGTTCGGCAGGCTGCCCGGCATCGACGGTAAAGCCAAGATGTCGAAGTCGCTGGGCAATGCCATCGCACTGTCGGCCAGCGACGACGAAATCCGCCACGCAGTGAAGATGATGTACACCGATTCGAACCACCTGCGCGTCACGGACCCGGGGCGCGTGGAAGGCAACGTGGTTTTCACCTACCTCGATGCATTCGATCCCGAGACGGCCGAACTCGAAGCGTTGAAGGCCCACTATCGGCGCGGGGGCCTCGGCGATAGCGTGCTGAAGCAGCGGCTCGAAGCCATCCTGATCGGTGTCATCGCCCCGCTGCGCGAGCGTCGCGCGGCCTATGCCGCCGAAGCGGACACTGTGCGCGACATCGTTCGCAACGGTACGATGCTGGCCCGCGTCGTGACGCAGCAAACGCTCGAGTGGGTCAAATCGGCGCTCGGCCTTTACGCGTTCTGAAGACGGAACCGCACGACCCCGTCCGTTCCTTCGACCCGTTCGAGCTCGCCCGCCAGCCAAAGCAAATTGAGGTGCGCGAGCGCTTCGCCCATCGCGAACGTCAACTGGTGAACGTCGAGCGCGCGCTTGAACATCATGGGCACGATCTCGGCTGCCGATTGCGGCGCACGCGCGCACGCCTCGCGCACTTCGGCGAGCCGCGCATCGTGATGCGCGCGCAATTGCGCGATGCGCGTGACCAACCCTCGAAACGGCCGCCCATGCGAAGGCAGCACGAGCGTGTCGGGCGGCATCGTCTCGTAGCGGCCCAGCGATTCGAGGTAAAGCGCGAGCGGATTGCCCTCGGGCTCGATGTCGAACACGGACACGTTCGTCGAAATGCGCGGCAACACCATGTCGCCCGAAATCAGCACGCCTGCGTCTTTGCTGAAAAGCGCGCAGTGTTCGGGCGAATGGCCGTAGCCTGCCACGACGCGCCATTCGTGCGCACCGATCTTCAGCGTATCGCCGTCGCGCAGCCGGCGAAACTGCGACGGGATCGACGGTACGAGCCTGGCGTAGTAATCGCGGCGATTGCGCAGCTTCTCCAGTGCGTCCTCATCGGCGAGCCCGTGTCGCGCAAAATGACGCGCCGCACCGGCGCCACCGGCGTTCGAGCCGTCTCCCGCAGCCATGACGCGCCCGAACATGTACTCGCCGAGCGAGATCCAGAGCCGCACGTCCCAGCGCTCGCGCGCACCACCCTTGCAAATCCAGTCGGCGAGCCCGAGGTGATCGGGATGGCAGTGCGTGACGAGCGTGCGCAGCACGGGCAGCCCATCGAGCTGCGTATCGAAGATCGCCTCCCAATGCGCCTTGATGGTTTCGTCGGCGATACCGCAATCGACGACCGTCCACCCTTCGCGCCCATCGATTTCATCGCGCAGCAGCCAAAGATTGATGTGGTCGAGCGCAAACGGCAGCGGCATGCGCAGCCAATACACGCCGGGCGCGACTTCACGCGTGTGCCCCGGCTCGACGAGCGTGTCGCCGAACGGATAGTCGAGTTGATGCTCGAGGATATTCATCAGTCGAAAACTCTCTTGGCCGTCCCGTCGCCGCGCCCCCGGCAAACGGTGCCAGTTGCGCTTTGCGGAAGTTGACGATAACGTAAACGTCGATCGATTCTACCCGATCTGCCCGAAACGTCATTCGCGGCCATTGCCGCGGGCGTTCGGTCGATCCCGACCTATGAGCCAGCACTACACGATCACCGAGCTTGCGCGAGAATTCGCCGTCACACCGCGCGCCATCCGCTTCTACGAAGATCAGGGATTGCTCGCGCCGCGCCGCGAAGGTTCGAGCGGGCTGCGCCGCGTCTATTCGAATCGGGACCGCACGCGGCTCAAGCTGACGCTGCGCGGCAAGCGCCTGGGGTTCACGCTCTCGGAGATTCGCAACTTGCTGGACCTCTACGAATCGCCGACCGACACCGTGCCGCAATTGCAGGCGTTTCTCGCCACCATCGCGCAGCATCGCGACGTGCTCGAAAAGCAGCTCGAAGATCTGAATGCAACGCTTCAGGACCTCGCGCAGTACGAGGCGCAGTGCCGCTCGATGCTGGCCGAGAGCGAGACGAACGAAGCCAGCGAGGCGGAGCGCTCATGAATCAGTTCCCGAAACTGCTGTCCTCGCAGATCGGCTTCGATGTCGCACAGTCGATCCTCGAGGGATTCAACCGCCACTATGGCGCGTTTCGGGAAGCGGCCGTGCATGCGAAGACGCTTTTCGAAGCGGGAGACTGGCACGGCTTGCAAAAGCTGGCCCGGGATCGCATCGCCTCGTACGACAATCGCGTCGACGAATGCGTGATGCGGCTCGAAGACGAATACGACGCGGAAAATATCGACGACGAAATCTGGCAGCAGATCAAGCTGCATTACATCGGACTGCTCACGCATCATCTGCAGCCCGAGTGCGCGGAAACATTCTTCAATTCGGTCTGCTGCAAGATCTTGCACCGTTCGTATTTCAACAACGACTTCCTGTTCGTGCGCCCCGTCATCTCCACCGAATATCTGGAGAACGAGGAGCCCGCGGCCAAGCCGACCTATCGCGCTTATTACCCGGGCAAGGACGGTCTCGCGAAAACGCTCGAGCGCATCGTCACGAACTTCCAGCTCGACGTGCCGTTCGATGACCTCGAGCGCGACGTCGCTTGCATCATCGACATGATCCACGACACTTACGGTGCGTTTTCGGAAGCGTTCAACTTCCAGGTGCACGTGCTGTCGTCGCTTTTTTTCCGCAACAAGGCGGCCTACATCGTCGGACGGATCATCAACGGCGAGGTCCTGCTGCCGTTCGCGGTGCCGATCCGCCACGTACGTCCCGGCGTGCTCGCGCTCGATACGGTCCTGCTCAAGCGCGAGCAGTTGCAGATCATTTTCAGCTTCTCGCACTCCTATTTTCTCGTCGACATGGAAGTGCCGTCGGCGTATGTGGACTTTCTCGCCACACTGATGCCGGGCAAACCGAACGCCGAAATCTATACGTCGCTCGGCCTGCAAAAGCAGGGCAAGAATCTTTTTTATCGCGACCTGCTCAAGCACCTCTCACATTCGAGCGACCAGTTCATCGTCGCGCCCGGCATCAAGGGGCTCGTGATGATCGTGTTCACGCTGCCGTCTTTTCCGTACGTCTTCAAGCTCATCAAGGACTACTTTCCGCCGCCCAAGGACACGACGCGCGAGCGGATCCAGGAAAAGTATCTGCTCGTCAAACGGCACGATCGTCTGGGACGCATGGCCGATACGCTCGAATATTCGAGCGTCGCACTGCCGTTGTCGAGGCTCGACGACGCCCTGATCCGCGAGCTCGAAAGGGAAGCGCCCTCGATGATCGAATACGAAGGCGACTGCCTCATCATCCGGCATCTGTACATCGAGCGCCGCATGGTGCCGCTGAATCTGTTCCTGCAAAACGGCACGGAGGCCGACATCGATCACGCGATCAAGGAGTACGGCGATGCGATCAAGGAGCTCATGCAGGCGAACATTTTCCCCGGCGACATGCTCTACAAGAACTTCGGCGTGACCCGGCACGGGCGCGTGGTCTTTTACGATTACGACGAAATCGAGTATCTGACCGATTGCAACGTGCGCCATGTGCCGCAAGCGCAAACCGAGGAAGACGAGCTTTCGGCGGAGCCCTGGTACACCGTCGGTCCGAACGACATCTTTCCGGAAACGTACGGCACGTTTTTGCTCGGCGACCCTACCGTGCGTCGCCATTTTCTGCGCCACCATGCGGACTTCTTCGACCCCGCCTTGTGGCAAAAACACAAGGAGCTTCTTCTCAGGGGCGAATTGCCCGATTTTTTCCCCTATGACCAGAGCGTGCGCTTTTGCAACCGCTACCCCCACCGATTTCGCCCGGCCGGCGAAACCGAGGGCGACGCGGGCGGCAATGCGTCCGACGACGACAAGCAGGCAGCGTGAACGGCCGGGGCTTTTCGTCCCGGGACGATGAATCGCCCGTCCAACGCCGCGCGCGGCATGCACACGTCGCTACGCCGAGGTCCAACCACTGATCCGACTATGAACGAAATCGACCAAAACCATCCCCTCGCACAGCTTTTCGTCAACAACCAGGCGTGGGTCGAGCGCAAGCTCGCCGAGGACCCGCAGTACTTCTCGCGCCTGGCGGACCAGCAAACGCCCGAGTACCTGTGGATCGGCTGCTCCGATTCGCGCGTGCCGGCGAACCAGATCATCGGTTTGCCGCCGGGGGAGGTGTTCGTCCATCGCAATATCGCGAACGTGGTCGTCCATACGGACCTCAACTGCCTGTCGGTCATCCAGTTCGCCGTCGATCTGCTGAAGGTCAAGCACATCATGGTCGTGGGGCACTATGGCTGCTCGGGCGTGGGTGCGGCGCTCTTCGATCGGCGCGTGGGTCTGGCCGATAACTGGCTGCACCATATTCATGACGTGCGAGCCAAACATGCGGCGCTGCTCGACGAATGGCCGATGGGCGAAGTACGTCATCGGCGTCTCGTCGAGCTCAACACGATCGAGCAGGTCGTCAACGTATGCCGCACGACCATCGTCAACGATGCCTGGGCCCGCAGCCAGCCGCTGACGGTTCACGGCTGGACCTACGGCGTGCACGACGGACGCATGCGCAATCTCGGCATGACCATTTCGAACGCCGAGATGGTGGGCGCGACTTACGAACGTTGTATCGCCGCGCTGTCGGCCAAGGGGGCCGGCTCGAGCGTGAACGATATGGTCGCCGCCGACGCCGCCCAGCTGGAAAAGGTGAGCGCCATCGTCGAAGGTGTCATCCAGGAGATCAAACATGACTGACGCGAAAGCAAACGCGCGCGACGCGATCGTGATCGTGGGCGCGGCCCGCACCCCGATGGCGGGCTTCCAGGGCGAGCTGGCATCGCTCACGGCACCTCAGCTCGGCGCGGCCGCCATTGCCGCCGCGCTTGAACGCTCGGGCGTGAAGCCGGAGGCCATCGACGAAGTGCTGATGGGCTGCGTGCTGCCTGCAGGCCTCGGCCAGGCACCGGCGCGCCAAGCGGCGCTCGGCGCGGCACTGCCGCTTTCGACCGGCTGCACGACCGTCAACAAGATGTGCGGCTCCGGCATGCGCGCGGCCATGTTCGCGCACGACATGCTGGCGGCCGGGTCGGTCGACGTCGCGATCGCGGGCGGCATGGAAAGCATGACCAACGCGCCCTATCTGCTGCCGAAAGCGCGCGGCGGCATGCGCATGGGGCACGGGCAGGTCATCGATCACATGTTCTACGACGGCCTCGAAGACGCGTACGACAAAGGGCGGTTGATGGGTACGTTCGCCGAGGAATGCGCGGCCTCGTTCGGGTTTTCGCGCGAGGCGCAGGATGCGTTCGCCGTCGAATCGCTCGTGCGCGCGAAACGCGCCAACGAAGACGGCTCGTTCGCGTGGGAAATCGCGCCCGTGAAAGTGGCGGGCCGCAAGGGCGACGAGACCACCATCGCGCGCGACGAGCAGCCGTTCAAGGCCAATCTCGAGAAGATTCCAACGCTCAAGCCCGCTTTCAGCAAGACGGGCACGGTCACCGCAGCCAACTCGTCGTCGATCTCGGATGGCGCGGCGGCGCTCGTCATGATGCGGGCCTCGCACGCCGAGGCACTCGGGCTCGCTCCGCTCGCGCGCGTCGTCGGACATTCGACTTTCGCTCAGGAACCGTCGAAGTTCACGACCGCCCCTGTCGGCGCAATCCGCAAGCTGCTCGAGAAAAACGGCTGGCATGCGAATGACGTCGATCTGTACGAGATCAACGAAGCGTTCGCCGTCGTCACGATGGCCGCGATGCGCGAGCATGCGATTGCGCACGAGAAGGTCAACGTTCATGGCGGCGCCTGCGCGCTCGGCCATCCGATCGGCGCGTCGGGTGCCCGCATCCTCGTCACGCTGATCGGCGCGCTCAGGAAGTACGGCGGCAAGCGCGGCGTTGCCAGCTTGTGCATCGGCGGCGGCGAGGCAACCGCCATGGGTATCGAGATCGTCTGATCTTCGAGGGTTCATCGCGCGCGCCGGCCGGCCAAGGTCGTAGCGGTCCGCGGCGGCGCTTTCCGAGGGACGAATGACATGAGAACAGCATTGATCGTAGGCGCATCGCGCGGCATCGGCCATGAGTTCGTCCGTCAATACCGCGAGGCGGGCTGGCGCGTCATCGCCACGGCGCGCGATAGCGGGTCGCTCGGAGCGCTCGAAAGGACGCTCGGCGCGGAAGCGGTTTCGCTCGACACGACGGAGCCCGACGAAATCGCCGCCTTCGCGGACAGACTCGCGGGCGAGCGTTTGCATGTCGCCGTCATCGCAGCCGGCGTCTACGGACCGCAGACGGAAGGCGTCGAAGCGTTTTCGGTCGAAGACTTCGACTACGTCATGACGACGAACGTGCGCGGCCCCATGCTGCTGATCCCCGTGCTACTGCCGCTCGTCGAATCCGTCGAAGGAGTCCTGGCCGTGCTGTCGAGCCGCATGGGCAGCATCGGCGAGGCAACGGGCACGACCGGCTGGCTTTATCGCACGAGCAAGGCGGCGCTCAATTGCGCGGTACGCATCGCCGCGCTGCAAACGCGTCACGCGAGCTGCATCGCACTCCATCCCGGCTGGGTGCGAACGGACATGGGCGGTGCGCAAGCCGCGCTCGATCCCGCATCGAGCGTGGCCGGCATGCGCAACGTGATCGCGCAAGCGGCTGGCGCGCGCACAGCATTCAACGGACACTTCGTGCAGTACGACGGCACGACGATCGACTGGTGAGACTCGCGCGGACAGATGCCGCGCACCGACATGCCCGACGACAGAGGCGAGTCGGACCTTATCGATGAGGAGACAGATTCAATGGTGCTCGATCAGGATCACAGGATGATCCGCGATGCGGTGCGCACGTTCGTGCGCGACGCGATCCTGCCGCATGCGGCAGCCTGGGATCGCGACCGCACCTTTCCGAAAGACGTGCATCGCCAGCTCGCCGAACTCGGCGCGTACGGCGTCATGGTGCCCCCCGAACACGGCGGCGCGGGGCTCGACGCACTCGCGCTGGCCCTGATTCTGGAAGAGATCGCGGCAGGCGACGGCGGGACGTCGACCGCGATCTCCGTCAATAACTGCCCCGTGTGCAGCATCTTGCTGACCTATGGAAACGACGCGCAAAAGCGCGACTGGCTTGCCCCGCTCGCGCGTGGCGAGATGCTCGGCGCGTTTTGCCTGACGGAGCCGCAGGCGGGCTCGGATGCGTCGGCATTGCGCACGAGCGCGCGACGCGATGGCGACAGCTACGTCATCGATGGCGTGAAGCAGTTCATCACGAGCGGCAAGGAAGGCGACGTGGCCATCGTGCTGGCGGTGACCGACAAGGCAGCGGGCAAGCGAGGCATCAGCGCGTTCATCGTGCCGACGGCGACGCCCGGCTATATCGTCGCGCGGCTCGAGGACAAGCTCGGCCAGCACTCGTCGGACACGGCCCAGATCGTCTTCGAGAACTGCCGCATTCCCGCCGCCAACCTCATCGGCGCCGAAGGCGAAGGCTACCGGATCGCGCTATCGGGGCTCGAGGGCGGGCGCATCGGCATCGCGGCGCAAAGCGTGGGAATGGCGCGCGCGGCATTCGACGCAGCGCTGGCCTATGCCCGCGAGCGCGAAAGCTTCGGACAACGAACCTTCGATCATCAGGCCGTGCAGTTCCGCTTCGCCGAAATGGCCACGCAACTCGAAGCCGCGCGTCAGCTCGTCTGGCATGCCGCCTCGCTGAAGGACGCGGGACTGCCGTGTCTGACCGAAGCGGCCATGGCGAAACTCTTTGCGTCGGAAGCGGCTGAACGGATCTGCTCGGCCGCGCTCCAGAGTTTTGGCGGCTACGGGTACGTCACCGATTTTCCGGTGGAGCGCATCTATCGCGATGTGCGGGTTTGCCAGATCTACGAAGGTACGAGCGACATTCAGAAAATCCTGATCGCGCGAGGGCTCGCTTGAGTACTCCGCTCGGCCGCGCGGCGCCTTCTGCGCGCCGCGCTTGGCCCGTAACTCGTCTATCCGATGAAGGCTGATCGAATCGAAGCTACGGCGACTGTCTGTCCGTGCGGCGGCGCCGCGCCGGGCCGCGCGTCGACAGCCAAAGCCCCGCTTTTCGCGCAGTGCTGCGGCCGCTATCTGAGCGGCGCCGCCCACGCGCCCAACGCGCTCGAACTGATGCGCTCGCGCTATACGGCCTATGTACTCGGCGATACGGCGTATCTGCGCGCAACGTGGGATCCGGCCACCTGCCCGCGCGATCTCGATGTCGATCCCGCGGCGCCCGACGCGCCCAACTGGCTCGGGCTGCAGATCAAACGCCACGAGGTGCTCGATTCGGCTCACGAATGCGTCGAATTCGTCGCGCGGTTCAAGCAGGGCGGGCGCGGCCATCGGCTGCACGAGCTCAGCCGTTTCACGCGCTCGGACAACGGCCGATGGCGCTATGTCGATGGGGATGTGAGCGAGCGCTGACTCTCGGTGCAAGCGCTGCCAGCCACGGCCTCGCAACGGCAAATCGGCGAATTTTCGCGCTTCCGCGCGTCGGCCGCTCGGGCACAGTGACAAGCCCAGAATCCGAAACGGTCACGCCTCATGCCCCGATCCGCTCAACGCTCCGATGCGCCCGCGCTCGCGCCCACTCAGATCGCGCTGCTGCTGCAAGGCGGCGGCGCACTGGCCAGCTTTCAGTGCGGCGCGTACGAAACGCTTCAAGCCGCTGGCATCGAACCGGCATGGGCCGTCGGCATTTCGAGCGGCGCCCTGAACGCCACCATTCTCGCCGGCAATCCCCCCGAGCGCCGGCTCGAGCGACTGCGCGCGTTCTGGGAGACGATCAGCCAGCCCGCGCTGCCCTACCCGCCCGCGCTGCGGGCATGGAGCACTTTCGTGCGGGGCCGCGCGGGCTTTTTTCGGCCCAAGCCTGTGCCGACCTTCATGCAGCGCTATTACGGCTCGGAATTCGAGAGCTGGTACGACGTCTCGCCGCTGCGCGACACGCTCGAACGGTTCGCCGATTTCGACCGCATCAACGATGCGCGCTCGATGCGCTTGTCGCTCGGGGTGGTGGAAGTGCGCAGCGGCCAATGCGTCTATTTCGACAACCGGCGTACGCGGCTCACGGCCGAGCACGTCCTGGCCAGTTGCGCATTACCGCCCGGATTTGCCCCCATCGAAATCGACGGCATGCACTATTGGGATGCCGGCCTGATCTCGAATACGCCGCTCGAGTGTCTGCTTCTGGATTGGCCGCAAGCTCCGACGCTCGCCATTGCGCTCGATCTCTGGCGGGCACCCGGCACCGTGCCCGTCGATTCGACCGGGATTGCGTCCGTCATGCAGGACCTCCAATACACGGCCCGGACGCAACCCACGCGGGCCATGCTGGACGCGATGGAGCAAACAAGGGCGTCGCTCGCCGCACTCCTCGACACCGTGCCCGACGCGTGCCGGCAAACGTCTGCCTACGACGACGCACGCGCGACGCTGCAAAGACCATCGCTGAGCGTTCTCGATGTGGTCTACGACGACAAGCCGTGCCAGGACTATTACAAGACCTTCGACTTTTCGCATCGCCAGGTCGAAGCACACTGGAAAAACGGCAAGCGTGCGATGCGCGCGGCGCTCGCGCGCGATGGCGACACCCTCGGCCTGATCGCGCAGCTGCCTGCGCAGCGGGACGTTGCCTGAGCGGTTCGCCGGTCCGTGTCTGCCGCTCGCAGACTATTCGGATTCCTAAATAGTGAGCATCGCTCGAAAATACCGCCAATTAAGCGTCCGCTGACTCCGCATCGCTGCGCCAATGCCCAAACGTTTGCGCGAGCAAACTGGGGTTGTCCTCCATTTGCGCGCGCATTTTGTCCAGCTAGGATGAGCATCGCGCATGTCGCGTATCACTCAGACGATTCTTCTTTTGCGGGTCGTCGCCGGCCGGGTTTGGCCGGTCGATGTCGTGTGCGGCGATGGATAGCAGACCTATCTAGCTCGCCGGCATGACGGATACGCGTCGTGCTCCCGTGTTCCTACGCCAACGATGCCCAGCTGCGCCGCGCACCGAATGGGCGAATTGCAGCCTTTGCCCGCCTCTTTTCCGGCAAAAGCTCAGCAACGCGAACACGGATACTGATCCGGGTCGGCAGTAAGCAGTCCTCGGGACGAAGACCCGTCGTCGGCATGCATTTGATTTCAGAGCGGGCACACGCATGAGTTGGAAAAAAGTATTGGTAGGTGGATTGTGCGTGTGCGCCTGGGCGAGCGCCCAAGCGGGTTCGGGCGCGACGGCGCAAAATGCCGTGCTCGCCTCGAACGAACCGGGCCCCCTTTCCGCACCGAGCGTCACGCGGCTCGAGTTCGGCGACACGGGCCTGCCTCACGTTGCTTCCGACTTGAACGAGCGTATCGTACGCATCCCCGTCGATACTGTGGGCTCGATCACACTCGAGGCGACAATCTTCAAGCCCGACGGCCCGGGCCCGTTCCCGACGGTCGTTTTCAATCACGGCAAGATGCCGGGCGATCCGCACGCGCAGGCGCGCAGCCGTCCGCTCGCCTTCGCCCGGGAGTTCGTACGCCGCGGCTACGTGGTCGTCGCCCCCAATCGTGAAGGCTTCGCCGGTTCGGGCGGCACTTATCGGCAAGAAGGCTGCGACGTCGAGAAAAACGGCATGGCGCAAGCCGACGACGTCGCTGCGACGATCGCCTATATGTCGAAGCAATCGTATGTCGACGCGGCCCACATCGTCGTGGCCGGCACCTCGCACGGCGGCCTCGCGACGATTGCCTATGGCGCCACAGCTACCGCGCCAGGCGTGCGCGGCCTCATCAATTTCTCGGGCGGGCTGCGCCAAGACGCCTGCGAGGGCTGGAAGGACAATCTGACCCACGCGTTCGAGGCCTATGGCCAACATGAGCGGCTGCCGTCGCTGTGGCTTTACGGCGACAACGACTCGATCTGGCCCTCCGATCTCGTCTCCCGGATGTACGCAGCGTATGTCGAACATGGCGCACATGCCCGCATGGTCGACTTCGGCTCGTACAAGAACGATGCGCACCGGCTCGTCGTCGATCGCGACGGCGTGCAGGTCTGGTGGCCGGCCGTCGATGCGTTTCTCGCGCGCATCGGCATGCCGACGCGCATGCAGTACCGCGTCGACAATCCGCCCCTGCCGCAGGCGACGGGTTATGCCGCCGTCGATTCGATCAACGCCGTGCCTTATGTCGACGCCGCAGGCCGCGCCGCCTACAGCAAGTTCCTCCGTCAGTTCCCGAGCCGGGCTTTCGCGATCTCGTCCTCCGGCGCCTGGTCGTGGGCCGAGGGCGGCGACGATCCCGTTGCCGTTGCGCTGAACAATTGTCGCCGCGAGAACCACGGCGCCGCCTGCAGCCTCTATGCGGTCAACAGCGAAGTCGTCTGGCAGGACGGCACGCGAACCGCATCGACGCGCAACGACGCAGGCGATCACGAGGCTTCGGCGGACACCGAGGCTATCGCCACAGGTTCGCTCGCGAGCCGCTGATCCCATTCCGAGTTCGATCCGCAGCGGGGGACGTGCAAAGGCACGTCCCCCGCTGCGTTTTGGTGCTCGAATCCTGGTCTTTCGATAGGTTTTTTTTGGGGGCGCGAGGTCACTTTGCCGTCGTCAACGGTGGGCAACGCGCGGTTTCTGATGTGAAGCGCCCCGAGCTGTATCGAACAGGTGCGATCTTGCCCGTCTTCGCCATCCGATTTCACGCGTGCATCGGCTCCAGGAACGCGTTACTCTCACGTCCGTTTTTGCGATCCGCGATTGCTGCCGCGCTCACGAAGTGCGATACATGTGGCCGTTTTAATGCAGCCGCATCGCGCACGAAGAGCGCCAAGGCACGCCTGAACATTCGGAGTAGCGATTGGATAGAGACGCGAACATCGGGACGAATAACGACACGAAACGCATCGCGCGCGACGATTGGGTCACGCGCAGTGTGCAGGCCGTCTGGCATCCGTGTACGCAGATGAAGCACCACGAGCGCATGCCGCTCGTCGCCGTCTCGCGCGGCCAAGGCCCCTGGCTCTACGACCATGCGGGGCGGCGTTATCTCGATGCGATCAGTTCGTGGTGGGTGAATCTCTTCGGCCACGCGAATCCGCAGATCAATGCGGCGCTGAAAGCCCAGCTCGATACGCTCGAGCACGCGATGCTCGCCGGCTGTACGCATACGCCGGCCGTCGAGCTTGCCGAGCGGCTTCGCGCACTGACGCAAGGCACGCTCGGTCACGCGTTTTTTGCATCGGACGGCGCATCGGCCGTCGAGATCGCGTTGAAGATGAGTTTTCACTACTGGCGCAACAGGGGGCAGGACGGCAAGCGCGAATTCGTCTGCGTCGCCAACGGCTATCACGGCGAAACGATCGGCGCACTCGGCGTAACCGATGTGGCGCTGTTCAAGGACGCTTACGATCCGCTGATCCGGCGCGCGCACGTGGTCGCGTCGCCCGATGCGCGCGCTGCGAAAGCAGGCGAGCAGGCAGCCGATGTCGCGGCCCGCGCACTCGACGACGTCCGCCGACTCCTCGAATCGCGTGCGCAGCAGATCGCCGCGGTGATCGTGGAGCCGCTCGTGCAGTGCGCGGCGGGCATGGCCATGCACGATCCATCCTACGTAAGCGGCTTGCGCGAGCTGACCGAACGCTATGGTGTGCATCTGATCGCCGACGAAATCGCGGTCGGATGCGCACGCACCGGCACCTTCTTCGCGTGCGAGCAGGCGCATATCTGGCCCGACTTCCTCTGTCTGTCGAAGGGCATCACGGGCGGCTATTTGCCGCTGTCGATCGTGCTTTCCCGCGATACCGTCTTCGAGGCGTTTTACGACGACGATACCGCGCGGGGCTTTTTGCACTCGCATTCCTATACCGGCAACCCACTCGCCTGCCGTGCGGCGCTGGCAACGCTCGATCTTCTCGAGCACGCGAACGTGCTGGCCGAAAACGAGCGGAAATCGTCGCTTCTTTTCGAAGCATTGGCGCCGCTCGCCCGGCATCCCGCCGTGCGCAACATGCGCCGCTGCGGAACGATCGTCGCATTCGATGCCATGCTCGAGCCGGACGCAGCGCGCACGTTCTCGCGGCGCTTTTTCGAAGCCGCGCTCGAGCGCGAGCTGCTGCTGCGGCCGATCGGTACGACCGTCTATCTGATGCCGCCCTACGTTCTCGACGACGAAACGATTGCGTTGGCCGCCGCCCGCACGCGCGAGACGTTCGAGGCGACGATCGAGTACCGGGGGCAATGATGTACTTGCTCGATACGCTGCGCGAGGGTCTCGCCGAACTCGATTCGCGCGGACTGAGACGGCATCGGCGCATTGCCGAGACGGCCTGTGCCGCACACATGCGTGTGGACGGCCGCGAGATCGTCGGCTTTGCCAGCAACGACTATCTCGGCCTGGCCGCTCATCCGGCCCTCGCCGCCGCCGTCGCGGAGGGCGCCGAACGATACGGCGCGGGCAGCGGCGGTTCACATTTGCTGGGCGGCCACTCGCGCGCTCACGCGCAACTCGAACAGACACTCGCGGCGTTCTGCGGCGGCTTTGTCGATGCGCCACGCGCGCTGAGCTTTTGCACCGGCTACATGGCGAACGTCGCGACCCTGACCGCGCTCGCGGGACGCGGTACGACGCTCTATTCGGATGCGCTCAATCATGCCTCGTTGATCGATGGCGCGCGCCTCTCACGTGCCGACGTCCAGATCTACCCGCACGCCGATACGGATGCGCTCGCGGCGATGCTCGACGCATCGGATGCGGGCGTCAAACTCATCGTGACCGACGGCGTATTCAGCATGGACGGCAACGTCGCGCCGCTGGCCACGCTGCTGGCGCTGGCCGAGCGTCACGGCGCGTGGCTCGTCGTCGACGATGCGCATGGCTTCGGCGTGCTCGGGCCGCAAGGGCGCGGCGTCGTCGCTGAGCTCGCGTTGCGCTCCCCGCATCTCGTCTACATCTGCACCTTCGGCAAAGCCGCGGGCGTCGCGGGGGCCGCGGTAATCGCACACGAGACCGTCATCGAGTGGCTCGTGCAACGCGCGCGCGCCTATATCTTCACGACGGCGTCACCGCCTGCCGTCGCGCACGCGGTATCGGCGAGCCTGGAGCTGATTCGCGGCGACGAAGGCGAGACCCGGCGCGCGCATCTGCGGGCATTGATCGAACGCACGCGCGCGATGTTGCGCGCCTCGCATTGGCAGCCCGTCGATTCGCACACGGCCATTCAGCCGCTCGTCATCGGCGATAACGAAACGACGCTCGCGCTCGCCGCCCGCTTCGATGCCGAAGGCTTGTGGGTGCCCGCGATTCGGCCGCCGACGGTCCCCGTCGGCACGTCGCGGCTGCGCATATCGCTTTCGGCCGGGCATTCGTTCGACGATCTTGCGCGGCTCGAAAACGCACTGTCGCGCATAGAAGCGGGAGACAACACATGAGCGCATCGCTCTCGAGCGCGTTGTCCGTTTTCGTGACGGGCACGGACACCGAAATCGGTAAAACATTCGCTTCATGCGCGTTGCTGCATGGGTTCGCTCGCGCGGGGCTGCGTGCGGCCGCGATGAAGCCGCTCGCCGCGGGCGCGTTCGAGCGCGACGGCGTGTGGCATAACGAAGATGCCGATGCACTCGACGCGGCTGCGAATGCACCGCTGCCGCCCGAACTGCGCACGCCGTTCCTGCTCAAGGCGCCGGCCGCCCCGCACATCGTCGCGGCGCATGAAGGTGTCGCACTCGATATCGAGCAGATCGTCGCCTGCCATCGCGAAGCGATACGGCGTGCCGATATCGTCGTCGTCGAAGGCGTCGGCGGTTTTCGCGTACCGCTCACCGATACGCGCGATACGGCAGACCTTGCCGTCGCGCTCGGCTTGCCCGTCGTGCTCGTCGTGGGCGTGCGGCTGGGCTGCATCAACCATGCGCTGCTCACGGCGCAAGCCATTGCGCAACGCGGCTTGACGCTCGTCGGATGGATCGCGAACGTCGTCGATCCCGACATGCGCTTCATCGACGAGAACATCGATACGCTGCGCGGCTGGCTCATGCGCGAGCATGGCGCGCCGCTCATCGGCACGGTGCCCTGGCTCACACCCGCCTCCCCCGAGCGCGCCGCCGAGCGGCTCGACGTTTCATCGTTGCTGCTCGCCCTGCGCACGGCGCGGGCGTCGACCTCCCAGCATTCATTGCATCCCGATCAGGACTGACGACATGACATCAGCACAGACTGCCGCCCCTGCCGCTCCGGCCTCGACATCCGCCACCGAACCCGGAAGTGCCGCCGCATCGCGCTGGCGCGTGGCCGATGTGGTCGCGCTTTATGCGCTGCCGTTCAACGATCTGCTCTACCGCGCGCAACAGGTGCATCGCGAGCATTTCGACGCCAACGAAGTGCAGCTTTCGACGCTGCTCTCGATCAAGACCGGGGGCTGCGAAGAGGATTGCAAATACTGCTCGCAGTCTGCCCATTACGAGACCGGCCTCAAGGCGGAAAAGCTCATGGATGTCGATGCCGTCCTCGCCGCCGCCCGGACTGCGAAGGAAAACGGTGCTACACGTTTTTGCATGGGGGCGGCGTGGCGCAATCCCAAAGAGCGCCATATGGAGCCGATCGAGCAGATGATCCGAGGCGTCAAGGCGATGGGGCTCGAGACCTGCATGACGCTCGGCATGCTCGAAGCGCATCAGGCGAAGGCATTGGGCGAAGCGGGCCTCGACTACTACAACCACAATCTCGACACGTCGCCCGAGTTCTACGGACAGATCATTTCGACACGCACCTACGAGGACCGGCTTCAGACGCTCGATCGGGTGCGCGACGCAGGCATCAACGTTTGCTGTGGCGGCATCATCGGCATGGGCGAGTCGCGCCGCGAACGTGCGGGGCTCATCGCGCAGCTCGCGAATCTGGACCCTTATCCGGAGTCGGTGCCGATCAATCATCTGGTCGCCGTTGAAGGCACGCCGCTCGAGGCAGTCGAACCGCTCGATCCGTTCGAATTCATCCGCACGATCGCCGTGGCCCGCATCACGATGCCGCGTGCGATGGTGCGCCTCTCGGCAGGCCGGCAGCAGATGAACGATGGGCTGCAAGCGCTCGCATTTCTGGCCGGGGCGAATTCGATCTTCTACGGCGATGTGCTGTTGACGACGGGCAATCCGCAAGCCGAGAGCGATCGCAAGCTGCTCGAGCGATTGGGGATGCGTGCCCAGGGCGCGGGCGCCATGCCGGGCACTGATAAGGGCGGTTGCTAGGCCCCTTGTACCCTATCCTCCAGGCGGATCACCCTGAACTGGCTCGACGGACCAGGCTCGGCTGCTTCCGCCGCGAGGTAGTGCATCGGGCGGCCGATGTCGACACGCGACGCAAGCACGTAAAATACTCAGCTTCGAGCCATTCGGCGCGCAACACGCGCGCCAAGCCATCCGCCGAGTCCGCATGAAAGTTCTCTTTTTCGCGCCCGAAACGGGCGACGCCGATGCATGGCGCGCGTCGCTTGCGCGCGTCCTGCCCGACGCCGACATTCGGGTCTGGCGCCCCGGCGATACGGCCTACGCCGACTACGCGATCGTCTGGCGCCCACCGCGCGAGCTGTTCACCGCGCGCGAGGGGCTCAAGGCGGTCTTCAACCTCGGCGCGGGTGTCGATGCGATCCTGCGTTTCGAGCGGGAAGCGCCGGGCACGCTTTCTCCGGACGTGCCGCTGATTCGCCTCGAAGACACGGGCATGGCCGCGCAGATGAACGAATACGCGGCGTACGCCGTTTTGCGCTACCTGCGCCGCTTCGACGAATACGAACTCATGCAGCGCAGCGGCGAGCCTCACTGGCAAGTGCTCGATCCGCATCCGCGCGAGACGTTCGTCGTAGCCGTGCTCGGGCTGGGCGTGCTCGGCACGCAAGTCGCGCGCACGTTGGCGTCGTTCGGCCTGCCGGTGCGCGGCTATAGCCGCAGCCTGAAGACGCTCGACGGAATCGAAACGTTCGCGAGCGATGCGGCGCCGGGTGCCGCCGCGCCGGGCGCCGCCGCGCTCGACGCATGTCTCGAGGGCGCGCGGGTGGTCGTCAATCTCCTGCCGAGCACGCCCGAAACCGAAGGCGTTCTGAACCGGCGCACGTTCGGGCGTCTCGCGCGTGGCGCTTATCTCGTGAATCTCGCGCGTGGCGCACATGTCGTCGAAGAAGACCTGCTCGACGCCCTGCACGAGGGTCGGATCGCAGCCGCAACGCTCGACGTCTTCAGAGAAGAGCCGTTGCCCGCGGGCCACCGCTTCTGGCGCGAACCGCGCGTGACGATTACGCCGCATATTTCCGCGCAAACGCTTCGGGAGCCCGCCGCCCAGCAAATTGCCGCCAAGATCGCCGCGCTTTCCCGCGGCGAAGCCGTGAGCGGTATCGTCGATGTAGCGCGCGGTTATTAACGTTGCGTATGCTGTCGATTGTGAGCATTCCTGAACGAATTGAATCCGGAGACATCCCATGTCATTGCCGCGCGCAGTGAAGATTGTCGAAGTCGGCCCGCGTGACGGGCTGCAAAACGAGAAAGCGTTCGTGCCGACCGCGGTGAAGATCGATCTCATCGACCGGTTGTCGGAGGCGGGGTTTGCGAACATCGAGTCGGCCTCGTTCGTTTCGCCGAAGTGGGTGCCGCAAATGGCCGACGGCGCCGAGGTGATGGCAGGCATTGCGCGCCGCACCGGTACGCTCTATTCGGCGCTGACGCCGAATTTGCGGGGTTTCGAGAGTGCGCTTGCCGCACGGGCGGACGAGGTCGTCATCTTCGGCGCGGCGAGCGAGGCGTTCTCGCAGCGCAATATCAACTGCAGCATCGCGGAAAGCATCTCGCGCTTCGAGCCCGTTGCACGTGCCGCACAAAATAACGGGCTGCGGCTGCGCGGCAGCATCTCGTGCGCGCTCGGCTGTCCCTATCAGGGCGAAGTGCCGGTGCCGGCCGTGGTGGACGTCGTACAGCGCATGGCCGATCTCGGCTGCGACGAAATAGACATCGCCGATACGATAGGCGTGGGTACGCCGAAGCTGACCCGCGAAGTGTTGTCGGCCGTGACGAAGGTTTTCGCGCGCGAGAAGCTCTCGGGCCACTTCCACGATACCTATGGGCAAGCGCTCGCCAACATTTACGCGGCGCTGCTCGAAGGCATCGAGATCTTCCACGCGTCGGTGGCGGGTCTGGGTGGATGCCCCTACGCCAAGGGCGCGACCGGCAATGTTGCAACGGAAGACGTGCTTTACCTGATGAACGGTCTCGGCATCGAAACCGGGATCGATCTCGATCGCGTAGTGGCCGCCGGTGAGTTCATCTCGAGTTCGATCGGCAGAGCCAATGTGTCGCGTGCGGGCCGCGCGCTGCTAGCGAAAAGGGAAAGCCAACAGGAATCGGAGTAAGGCGCCCGCGCGCCGGCTCATTCATCCAGATAACCAGCGTTTTACCATGAGCGACGAACACTATTTGCCGAGCAATATGCCGGAGACTCCCGATGCCTCGGAGCCTTTGGATGCGCTGCCCGAATCGGCCCGGCGCGTGGCACTGTTGCTGCGCGAATGCGGCCATGAAAAACCCGTGGTGATGCTGCCGCAAACGGGCAAGACGTCGGCCGAGGCCGCTTCGGGGCTGGGCTGCTCCGTCGCCCAGATCGCGAAATCGATCCTCTTCAGACGTCGCGACGACGATGCGCCGGTGCTCGTCATCGCAAGCGGCGCGAATCGCGTCGATGAAGAGAAAGTGGCACAGCGCGTGGGCCCCGTCGCACGCGCCGATGCGAAATTCGTACGGGAAAAGACCGGTTACGCGATCGGCGGCGTCTGTCCGATCGGCCATGTCACGGCACCCGTGACGCTGATCGACGAGGACTTGCTGCAGCTCGATAGCTTGTGGGCGGCTGCCGGCCATCCGCATGCCGTGTTCAATCTCTCACCCGAGGAATTGATCGCGCTGACGGGCGCACCGGTGGCCGATGTGGCGCTGCGGGCGTGAGGCCGTGCGGCGCCGCTGGGCGAGCCCTGGTTCGCGCTCGAGCGCGAACCGCGGCCCGCAAAAAGAAAAGCCGCTCGCCATAACGGACGAACGGCACAATTTTTTCGACGTGATCAGCGTCATATGGATGATACCGACGCGCGCTGCATCGCCGCATCGGTGAAATCCCTGCACAGCCCGGCGCAGTTCGGGGCAAAGTAGCAGCGCTGGCGACGGCGCGTCTCCGCGCAAGCTGGCCAGTCGCGAATTACTCCACTCCCCTGGCCAAACGGCGCCGCAGCTTGCCCTGCTTCATCGCCTGAGCCAACTTCGATTTCCTCAAAGCCGGCCCCAAGTTGACGCCGGCCGCCGCCATCAGAATCATCGCCGCGCCGATCCATTGGATCCATTGCAGCGTCTGCCCAAACGCAATTCGATCGACGATGATCGCAACGACGGGGTAAATGAACGACAGCGCCCCCGTCATGGCTGTCGGCAACTTCTGGATCGCCCCGTAGAGCAGGACGTACATCAACCCAGTGTTGACGATGCCAAGCGTCGCGAGATTCGCCCAAGGCCCGGCCGTCCGAGGCAGCGCATGAAAATCGACGAACGGCATCAGCATCGCCGCACCGAGTGCGACCTGAATCAACGCGATCAAATGCGGTGGCGTGCCGGCCAGCCGCTTCGTGATGATCGACGAAACCGCGTAGCACAGCGCGGCGCCGAGTGCGAGACCGATGCCTTCGAGGTATTCGCCGGGCAGGGCCAGCACACTCGGTTCCACCTTCACGACGAAGACGAGCCCGACGAACGCGACGACGAGCCAAACTACCGTGGACACAGTGATGCGTTCGCGGAAAACGATCGCTCCCAGCGCCACGAGCATGAACGGCTGCGTGTTGTAGGCAGCGGTCGCCATCGAGATCGAAGCCCGCGAATAGGCGGCGAAGAGCAGGACCCAGTTCGCCACGATAGCCGCGCCGCCGACCGAGGCCCAGCCGACGACGCGCCACGACAGCGCGTCTCGCCGGATCAATCCCAGCCGCGCGCAGACGATCGCGAGCGTGGCCGCGCCGAGAACGCAGCGCACGAATACGATATTCAGCGGCGATTGCCCGGATGTCACGACGAGCCAGCCGATCGTGCCCGACATCAGCATCGCCGCACTCATTTCAAGCGCGCCGCGCCGGATTCCCTGGTTTTGATTCGTCATCGCTTGACTCCCTTCGGCATCGGTTTCGGTGCAGGTTCGACGCACTCCAGTCTAGCGATGACACACGCTCGAACACAGCGCTAAACTAAGGCCGTTTAGCGAACCGGGCTTCGAAACGAAGGAAAAAATGGGAAAACGCCTTTCAGACCCGCCGGAGACGGCGGGCGGCGCGCTCGACGCGATCGATCGCACCTTGCTGCGGCTACTCGCCGAAGACGGGCGTGCGGCCATCGCCGATCTGGCCCGTGAGGTCGGCCTGTCGGCGCCGAGCACGGCCGAGCGGCTGAGACGACTCGAAACGCAAGGGGTCATCGGCCGTTTCACGATCGAAATCGACCCGCGCGCGCTCGGTTACACGATGCAGGCCATCGTGCGCGTGCGGCCGCTGCCCGGGCAGCTTCATCTCGTGGAAGAAGCGATCCGGCACATCCCGGAGTTCGTGGAATGCGACAAGGTCACCGGCGAAGACTGCTTCGTCTGCCGGCTGTATCTACGCTCGATCGAAGACCTGGACGGCATTCTGTCGAAAGTCGCGGATCGCGCGGAAACGAACTCGTCGATCGTGAAGTCGACGCCGATTGCCCGCCGGCTTCCACCGCTCGACAAAGCTCCGGAGCCGGCATCGCGCGTCGCCAAACGGCCGCGGTGAGGAAAAAGCGCAAGGAAGCCGTCGAATGAGATCCGCGCGGATCCTTCGCCCGCCCGCGTTGATTCTTTTGCGCCGGGCTCAATGCATACGGGGGCTGGCTTCCGGCTCAAGCGCCTCGAAAAACCCGAGCATCTCGGCGACCAGCGCATCGGGCGCCTCCTCCGGCACGTAGTGGCCGCATTCGAGCGCGCGCCCGCTCACATCGCGTGCAACGCGCCGCCACTCGGCCAGCGGGTCGAAGCATTTCGCGACGGTGCCGTCGGCGCCCCAAAGCACGCGCAGCGGACACGCGATACGATGACCGCGCTCGATGTCGGCACGGTCGTGTTCGAGATCGATCGTCGCCGAGGCCCGGTAGTCCTCGCACATGGCATGGACGGCACCCGGTTGACGCAGTGCGTCGATATAGGCGCTCAATGCCTGCGGCGCGAACGGCGCGAGCCCCGCATGGCGAGACCCCATGACACGCTCGATATAGACCTTCGGATCCGCGCCGATCAGCGTTTCGGGCAGCGGCTCCGGCTGAATCAGAAAGAACCAGTGAAAATACGCGGTCGCGAACGCCCGCGTCGTCCCCTCGTACATCGCGAGCGTGGGCGCGATGTCGAGCAGCATGAGCCGCTCCACGGCATCGGGGTGATCGAGCGCCATGCGATGCGCCACGCGTGCACCTCGGTCATGGGCACACACCAGGAACCGCTCGAAGCCGAAGTGACGCATGACGGCAACCTGATCGGCCGCCATCGCCCGTTTTGAATAGGGCAGGTGCGTTTCGTCGCTCGCCGGCTTGCCCGATGCGCCGTAACCGCGCAAATCCGTCGCGATCACGGTGAAATGCTCGGCGAGCCGTTCCGCGCACCGGTGCCAGATCATATGCGTCTGCGGATGCCCGTGCATCAGTAACAGCGGTGCGCCCGAGCCGCCCTTGAGACCATGGATCTCGGCTCCTTCGGTCGCGACGCGAAACGGGGTAAAGTCGGCGAATGTCATCGGTTCGCTCCTGCCTCTTCTCATTGTTGGCGTAGCTTCACATTCTACGGATGTGGCCGCGCCCGGTTCGTTCTACGGCACACCAATCCTAGAACCTGAACACTCCCTCCAAACCTCTGCGCCGTATCGCGAACCGGCGCTCGTATAATCGAACGATCGTTCTCTTACCGATCGTTGCCGAAGGAGGCTGCACATGGCCTTGCCCGCCGTCCTCAAGAATCTGGCGCTGCCCGTCATCGCATCGCCGATGTTCATCGTCAGCTACCCCGAATTGGTACTTGCCCAATGCAAGGCGGGCATCGTCGGATCGTTTCCGGCGCTCAATGCGCGGCCGGCCGAGTTGCTCGACGAGTGGCTCACGCAAATCGGCGAAGGGCTTGCCGAGCATAAGGCGGCCCATCCCGACGCAATCGTCGGACCGATTGCCGTCAATCAGATCGTTCACCAGTCGAACGCGCGGCTCGAACAGGATGTCCGTGTGTGCGTCGAGCACAAGGTGCCGGTTTTCATTACGAGTCTGCGCGCGCCGGTCAAGGAAATGATCGACGCCGTGCACAGCTACGGTGGAATCGTGCTGCACGACGTCATCAATCTGCGTCATGCGCAAAAGGCGCTGGAAGCGGGCGTCGACGGGCTCATCCTCGTCGCGGCCGGCGCGGGCGGCCATGCGGGCACGCTGTCGCCGTTCGCGCTGGTGGGCGAAGTGCGGCGGATGTTCGACGGGCCGATCGTGCTATCGGGCGCGATCGCGAATGGCGGCTCGATCCTCGCCGCGCAGGCGATGGGTGCGGATCTCGCCTATATCGGCACGCGCTTCATCGCGACACGGGAAGCGCATGCGCTGGATAGCTACAAGCATGCGATCGTCAATGCCACGGCGGCCGACATCATTTATACGAACCTGTTCACCGGCGTGCATGGCAATTACATTCGCGAGAGCATCGTCAATGCGGGGCTCGACCCGGACGACCTGCCCGCGTCGGACAAGACGAAGATGAACTTCGCGGGCGATAAGGCGAAGGCGTGGAAGGACATCTGGGGCGCGGGGCAAGGAGTGGGCCTGATGGACGACGTGCCGACCGTGGGTGAACTCGTGGCACGGCTTACGCGGGAATACGAGGAGACGCGGGCGCGTCTCGCGGGCGGCAAGTAATCGTTCGAGGCATGCCGTTTGATTCTCCGACGAAATCGGGGGCGGAGGAACGAGCTTGACCCTCGTGCACCGACAGCACTCCCAGGCCGATACGCGATATTGATCGTGCGGGAAACGACTTGTACGCGGTCTTTACATGATTCCCGATAAATTAGAGCACTCCCTTGGCTTTCCTTTGTCGGGATATTCATGAAAGTGCTCGCGCCTCAGATGCTACGCTCGACCGAAACTTCGGGTCTCGCGCTTGCTGCCGCCGAATCCCAAACGATCGAGCCGTCGCGCCCGCGGTCGGTGCGGGACAGCAGCCTCGGCAAGCTGCTCACCTCGCGCAAGAACGCAGTGACTCGTCGTGTTGCCACACCTTCCTGGCTCCCCTCGAGGGTTGCTGTCGCTGCGCCGCGCGATAGGAGTGCTTGCCGCAAACTGGCGGACTGGCTGGGCTGCAACAAAGCCGGAGTCACCCCGCTGGCACTCAACCGGATGCCAGACGCCTATGCGATCGAAGCAGCCGGCAACGCTAGCGCCGGCTCGACCTATACGTACGACGGATTGCTCGCGCACGACCTGTTGAATCTGGCTGGTGCCGGTTTTTCGGCTGCAGCGGGCAGAGCCCTTGCGGCGCGCTACCGCGCAAGGCTGGAGACCATGTTGCAAGCCGAAGTCGATGCCGTCAGAAAAGCATCGGCACAAGAGCAGCAGGATCGCCGATGCGGCCGGCCATCGCTCAAACCGGCCAACGACGACGAACGCGCACGCTATCCGGCGCTCGAAGCGCACTACCGAGAGGCCGATCCAGCCTTCGTCGGCAACCTGATCCTGACGCGCGACCGCAACGGGCAATGGCAATACGATAAACAGAAGCTGATCAGGATCGCCCATGACGATCGCCATCCTCGGGTGCGCCATGCGCGCGACGTGTTGACGCTGATGTATATCGGCACGCACCAGGGCGCTCACCGGCGCAACGACGGGGTGTATCACGCGATCATCGCGGGACTTGGTTCGGCGGCAAGTGCACTGATGATCGCCGGTACCCACGGTGCGGCGCTGCCGGTGGTGGCTGCAGGTTATGCGGTCGCCAGCGCACGCGAATTGCTTTTTCTCAAGAAGCCGTTCATCGAAGAACGACAGAAGCTGCGCGATGCGAAGGCAGAGCTGATGACGCGTATCGTGAAGCACAGCCTAAGCGGTTTCGACAAGAACGGTGCGGGACATATCGGAGCTGCGAACCGGCGCACCCCTGAGTGCGAAGTGCCAGACGACTTGCCGCTCGAAGCCACAGCCGGCATCGTCGCCGCGGCATTCGCCAATGCGGAAAAGAAAGTGGCAAACCGAAGCGTCGGTAGGTGGATCCCCGGCGCCCTGATCGACCATCGCAAATCCACCGCGGCCAAAGACGAGGAGCGAAGCATAGTGGTCAATCACGCGCTCGACATCATGCGCGACGAACTGGTGCGAGCGGAACGCAAGTCGGCCAGTGCACTTAGCGAACTGCTCGATATTGCCTACGACCCCGATCTGTCGCTATCCAGCCGCGTCCGGAAGTTGATGGCGCATGTGAAAGAGCAGCCCCGCCTGCACGCGGTCCATGCACTCCTCACCGATATGGGCATGCGCAAAGGCGAAGCGCTCGAAGTCGTGGCACGGCTCGTCGAATTCCAGTTCGCCGTGTCGGGCCGGCTCGACAACGGCAATCCATTGCGGGCCGATGCTGCCCGGCTCGCGAACCTGACCGGTCAGCCGCAGTTGAAACAGGTACCGCGGGCCGCGCTCGAAACAGCGATCAAGGAGGCATTCCAGCGGCGGCTGGTGCTCGGTTAGGCGCAGTGCTTTCGCCCATCCGTGGGCGCGTAGCGGAATAAACTCCGTACGGCCGCGGAGCCAGGACCGCCGCTGAATCTCCTCGGTTTTAATCGATAGGCGCCGCCATCCACACTCACATCGTCCGCCGATACTGCCCCCCTACCTCGAACAGCGCGTGCGTGATCTGCCCGAGCGAGCAGACGCGCACCGCATCCATCAATACCGCGAACACATTCTCGTCGTCGATCACGGCCTGCTGCAAGCGAGCGAGCATGGCCGGCGCCTCGTCGCGATGGCGCGCCTGAAACGCGGCGAGGCGTGTCAGCTGACTTTCCTTTTCCGATTGCGTCGAACGCGCGAGCTCGAGCGGCGGAGGAGCTTCATGCCCATGCGCTCCGACGAACGTATTGACGCCCACGATCGGATAAGAACCGTCGTGCTTGCGATGTTCGTACTGCATCGATTCGTCCTGAATCCGGCCGCGCTGGTAACCTGTCTCCATCGCCCCGAGCACGCCGCCGCGCTCGGTCAGGCGATCGAACTCGGCCAGTACCGCCGCCTCGACAAGATCGGTCAGCTCCTCGATGATGAAGCTGCCCTGATTCGGGTTCTGACTCTTCGCGAGTCCCCACTCGCGATTGATGATGAGCTGGATCGCAAGCGCGCGCCGCACCGATTCGTCGGTCGGCGTGGTGATGGCTTCGTCGTATGCGTTGGTGTGCAGCGAATTGCAGTTGTCGTAGACCGCGATCAGCGCCTGCAACGTCGTACGGATATCGTTGAAGTCGATCTCCTGTGCGTGCAGGCTTCGTCCCGAAGTCTGCACGTGGTACTTCAGTTTCTGGCTTCGCTCGCCGGCGCCGTACCGCTCGCGCAGCGCAACGGCCCAGATGCGCCTCGCCACTCGGCCCAGGACCGTATATTCGGGCTCCATGCCGTTCGAAAAGAAAAACGAGAGGTTCGGCGCGAACGCGTCGATCGGCATGCCGCGCGCCAAGTAAGCCTCCACGTAGGTGAAGCCGTTTGCCAGTGTGTAAGCGAGCTGCGTGATCGGATTCGCGCCTGCCTCGGCGATGTGATAGCCGGAGATCGATACCGAGTAGAAGTTGCGCACCTCGTGCTCGATGAAGTACGCCTGAATGTCGCCCATCACCTTGAGGCTGAACTCGGTCGAAAAGATGCAGGTGTTTTGTCCCTGGTCTTCCTTAAGAATGTCCGCCTGCACGGTACCGCGCACGTTGTGCAGCGCCTCGGCGCGCGCAGCGGCACGTTCGTCGGCGCTCGGCTCGGTGCCTGCCTCGGCCGCGCGCGCGGCAAGGCGTTCGAGCGCCTGATCGATCGCGACATTGAAGAACATCGCGAGAATCGTCGGCGCCGGACCGTTGATCGTCATCGACACCGATGTGTTCGGCGCGCACAGATCGAAGCCATCGTAGAGCGCCTTCATGTCGTCGAGCGTCGCCACCGATACGCCGGAATTACCGACCTTGCCGAAAATGTCGGGACGTTCGTCCGGGTCCTCGCCGTAGAGCGTCACGGAATCGAACGCAGTCGAGAGCCGCACCGCCGGCATGCCCTTCGAAAGGAGCTTGAAGCGGCGGTTCGTGCGCATCGGATCGCCCTCGCCCGCGAACATCCGCGTCGGATCCTCGTTCTCGCGCTTGAACGGAAAGACGCCGGCCGTGAACGGAAAATGGCCGGGCAGATTTTCGAGCGAGAGCCAGCGCAACGTCTGCCCGGGATCGACGAACTTCGGCAGCGATACCTTGCGCATCGTCGTACCGGAAAGCGTCGTCACCGTCAGTGCATTACGCATTTCGCGACCGCGCACGGTCACCGTATGCTCGTCGCCCGAGTAGGCCGCCTGCGTGCGCGGCCATGCTTCGAGCAACGCTTTCTCGCGCGCGCCCAACTGCGTTTCGCGCGCCTCGATCAGCGCGTCGAGCCGTGAAAGATCGGCGGCCAGCGGAGCCCACGCGGGCGGCTGCGCGCCGCGCGCCGAGACATCCGCCTCGGCGAGCATGCGCCGCGCTTCGAGCAGCTGCCAACGCTCGCGCGCGAGCGTCGACTGCGCCTCGACCTGATCGCGGTAGCGGCGGACGGCCTCCGCGACGTCGGACAGATAGCGCACGCGCGCAGTCGGTACGATCGCGCCGCGCGCGCTCGAATGGCGAACACTCACGCGCGGCAGCCGCCCGCCGTCCTGGGGCTGCGGCAGTCCGAGTTCGTGCAGCGATGCCGCGATGCGCTGATAGAGCGCGGTCACGCCGTCGTCGTTGAAATGGGCCGCTATGGTGCCGAAGACGGGCATCGCATCGGGCGGCTCGCTCCACGCCTCGCGGTTGCGCTGAACCTGCTTGGCAACGTCGCGCAATGCATCGGCCCCGCCGCTGCGGTCGAACTTGTTGATGGCAACGAAGTCGGCAAAATCGAGCATGTCGATTTTTTCGAGCTGACTCGCCGCGCCGAACTCGGGCGTCATCACATACAGCGAGCGAGCGGCGTGCCGCACGATGGCCGCATCGCCCTGTCCGATTCCCGACGTCTCGACGACGATCAACTGAAAGCCCGCGACCTTGCATGCGGCGATCGCATCGGGCAGCACGTCCGGGACTTCAGTCGCGGCCTCGCGCGTGGCGAGCGAGCGCATGAAGACGCGCGGCCCGTGCCCCCAGTCGCCGATCGCATTCATTCTTATGCGGTCGCCGAGCAGAGCGCCCCCCGATTTGCGGCGCGACGGATCGACGGCGAGCACGGCAATCGGCAGCGCATCGCCGTAGTCGAGGCGAAACCGACGCACGAGCTCGTCGGTCAGCGAAGATTTGCCGGCGCCGCCCGTGCCCGTGACACCGAGTACCGGCACCTGTGCCGCGGCGGCGCGCGCGGCGAGCGCGGCACGCGTTGCGGCATCCACATAGCCGCTTTCCAGCGCCGTAACGAAGCGGGCAAGCGTTCTCCAGGCGCGCTCGCCCTCGGCACATGGTAGATCGTCGAGATTGACCGGCACGCCATGCTCCTGCGCCGGCGCGGGCGAGTGCTCGCGGCAGCGGGCGATCATATCGTCGATCATCCCTTGCAAGCCGAGCCGCTGGCCTTCCTGTGGCGAATAGATGCGCGCGACGCCGTAGCGTTCGAGCGCCTCGATTTCGTCGGCGACGATCACGCCCCCACCGCCCCCGAATACCCGGATACGCTCGCCTCCGCGTGCGCGCAGGCAATCGATCAGATAGCGGAAATACTCGATATGTCCGCCCTGATAGCTCGATACCGCGATGGCATCGGCGTCCTCGTCGAGTGCGGCGCGCGCCACTTCGTCGACACCGCGGTTATGGCCCAGGTGAATCACCTCCACACCGCCGGTCTGCAGGACGCGGCGCACGATATTGATCGCGGCGTCGTGGCCATCGAAAAGCGCGGCCGCAGTCACGAAACGCAGGCGGGCAGGCGCTTTCGGCGCCAAATCGCCGACGGGCTGCGGCGTCGATAAATCGGTCATGTCTCCCCCATTCTCACGGGTGCTTTTCGCAGTATAGGCAACTGCCGCGAGGGGGCTCGGTGCTCCCCGCGCCGTTATGCGAAACGGAGCACCGGGGGAGCGCAGCAGGGCATCAGAACTTCGCGCGGATGCCGGCGCCCACGGTTTGCCCCGTCGACAATCCGCTCAACTTGTCGTAGAGATAGGCCGCATAGACGTCGGTTCGCTTCGAGAGCGGGTAATCGTAGCCGAGCGCCCATGAGCGGCGCGTTTGATCGAGGCCGCCGCCGTCACGCGAATAGGCGAACGAAGCCATGATGGAACCGGGCCCGGCCGGCACCGTCACGCCGCCTTGGCCCGTATTGACGTGCCAGCTGCCGCCGCCGAGCTGGTCGTTCTTCGTATACATGTATTGCGCATAGAACTTGGCGAACTTCAGATCGTAGCTGGCGCCGAGCTGGCCTACGCTCTGGCTCTTGAACGGCACGACGCTGCCGAACGCCGGCGGCACCGCGAGATCGCCGGGGCTGTTATTGAAATTGACGTACTGGAATACGCCCGTCGCGGCAAACGGGCCATGGAAGTAAAGAAATTGCGCGCTCCACTTTTTCGCGCCGTTCTGGCCGGCCTGATTCCCGAGCCCGTACATCACGCTACCCGATAACCCGTTGAAATCGGGCGTCGAGTACTGCACCGCATTGTTCCATCCCGAGTCGCCGACCACGCCGATATCGGTTGCGTAGGTCGCGCCGGTCGGCACCGCGGTGTTGCCGAGGAACACGTGGTAGACCATCGGCGAGAACGTATACGAATCGATGAACGGGTTGAACAGGATCGTCGAGACGAACAGATGCGTCGTCAGACGGCCGGCCGTGACGGTCCCGTAAGGCGACTGAATGCCGACGTAAGCATTGCGCGAGAAAAACGAATCGCCCGTGAAGCGGCCGAAGTTGCCGTTTTGAGCCCGGAAGAAATCTTCGAGCGTGAAGACCGCCTTGTAACCGCCGCCGAGATCCTCCGCACCCTTCAAACCCCAGTAGGACGTGGACATTCCGCCACCGCCGACGGTCCATGCCTTCTGGATGCCTGGAAATTGCTGCATGCCAACCCAGGTATCGACCTGGCCGTAGAGCTGCACGCTCGATTGGGCGTAGGCGGCCGAGCCTGCCGCGGCCACGCTCGCGGCGGCGGCCAGTCGCAAACTGATCTTCAGCGCACGGCTGACGGTGCTTTTCATGAATTCTCCTATCGACGGACTCGGCGCTCGCGCACTGTCCCGGTCAATGCTGTGGTTGATTGGCATACGTCCGCGCGAACCGCTATGCCCGGTTCGCTCCCGGTTGGGGCGATGTCATCGTCGCGGACCATTTTTCCGGACAAAAATAAGTTTGCTTATTGCGGGTATAGCGGTTCGCATAACCGCGCGTTTGGCGCGCCGATTTCGGGCTTGGGGATTATGTTGACGCAGGCCGATGCGAGGTCAAAATTGTTTTGTCTTACCAGTGCGATACGGCGGCGCGCAGCGCTGCTCGCATGCAAAAAGTGTGGCGTGTTTGCATCACCCGTGAACGCGACGCGGGCGCACGCGGGCAATACCTCTTACCGGCCTAGTTGCGGTAGATGGAGGGGTCGGGCGGTCGCGAGCCGGGCGCGGGGGGACGGGGAACAGGGCGCGAGGTATCGCGCTCTTCGTTGTAGCGCGTCACCGCGTCGCGGATCGAACCGGCGCGCAAATAGGTGGCATTGCCTTGCGCCCGCGGCACGTTGCGTGCGTCCTGACTGATGGGCCGATAGGGGAAGCCGGAGGGCGGCGCGCTCGGCGCACCGACGAGACGCCCGCCGCGGCGAGCGCCGCGAGCGAGGGGGCCCTTGGGGCCGCGCCGCTGACCGTCCTCGGTATGGGCCGTCTGATAGAAGCCGGGCTCGGATCGCCCGGCGGAACGCGGCGCCTGATCGAGCCCGAACGGGCTCGCATGCGGCCTGAAACTGATGTTGTCCGCGTGCGGCTGCGCCCGCGCGAGCGGAATCGCGGCCGCGCAAAGCGCAACTGCCGTCCAACGTAAGAGGGTGTTGAAACTCCAATCCGCCATGATCGATTCAATCGCCCCCAAGCCCGGCACCGGGCGGTGCCGCACGCCATCCTTACCTGAAGGTCGTCGGAAGATTGGCTTTCGGGGGCCGCGTCCTGGTGTAATTTATGGGGCCCCCGGAAACGTGTCGAGGCAAAAAGTGTTAGGTGGGCGACGCCGTTGTAACGCGTTGTTACCGGTGGTGGTACTGTGGCGTCTTTTTCCTCAAACGTGGCGCGGCGGGCTGCCTCGATGAGCGCAGCATGCGTTCGTCGCCTGCCGTACGTCTCGTGGCCGCCCCATTCGAAAGGTCGTCATGCCCCGCCTGCCCTTCGTGATTCCCGATAACTTCACCCTCTCACTCATCGGCACGGTCGCGCTGGCGAGCGTCTTGCCCTGCCGCGGCGAAATCGCCGTCGCCGTGAACGTCGTCACGAATGTGGCGGTCGCGTTGCTCTTCTTTCTGCACGGTGCCAAGCTCTCGCGCGAAGCCGTGATCGCGGGCGCCACACATTGGCAATTGCATCTACTCGTGCTGGCGAGCACCTTCGTGCTCTTCCCGCTGCTCGGCCTGGCGCTGAAGCCGCTCATGGCGAGCTTCGTCACGCCGACGCTCTATATGGGCGTGTTGTTCCTCTGCACGTTGCCCTCCACCGTCCAATCGTCGATTGCGTTCACGTCGATCGCAAAGGGCAATGTGCCGGCTGCCGTTTGCGCGGCATCGGCCTCGAGCCTGATCGGCATTTTCGTCACACCGGCACTCGTCAGCCTCGTGCTCACGCATCAGACGAGCGCCTCCCGCTCAGCCTGGCATACCGTCGGCGATATCGTGCTGCAACTGCTCGTGCCATTCGTTGCGGGGCAACTGTTGCGCCCGGTTATCGGCCGATGGCTCGATCGCAATCGGCGCGTACTGCGATTCGTCGATCAGGGATCGATTCTGCTGGTCGTCTATATGGCGTTCAGCGAGGCGGTAATCGAGGGACTCTGGCATCACCTGTCCGCAGGCACGCTGGCAGCGCTATTACTCGTCAATGGCGCACTGCTTGGCGCCGCACTCGTCATTACGGCCTGGACCGGCAAGGCCTTACGATTCGACCGCGCCGATCGCATCACCCTCATCTTTTGCGGTTCGAAAAAAAGCCTGGCCTCGGGCATTCCAATGGCGAAGGTCATCTTTTCGGCTCAAGCGGTCGGCGCGATCGTGCTTCCGCTGATGCTCTTCCATCAGATGCAGCTCATGGTGTGTGCCGCGCTGGCTCAACGCTGGGGCCATCGCCATGCTCAAACCGCGGAGCGGCCGGCCGACGCGCCTTGAACGCGCCAGCGCCATAGCGGCGCTATTCGTCATATCAAATAAAAATATAATCGAATGGAATAGGTCGATGCCGTCGTGCGGCATAACCCGGCCGAATGCAAACGGCAAACGTTTGCAATTGTTTGCAATTCGGCTGCGATTATTACGGCCCGAAAATGGCAGATTGCGGCAAACTCTTTTGCCGACATGGATATCTCGCCACGGGTACCGCGCAGGCGCCCCTGTCGTACTGCGCACGGTGCGGCGCAGCATTTTCCCGCGCGGTTACGGAATATCGTAAAAATCATCGCGCGGCATATTGGACGATATTAGAATGGCGTCTGCGAGCGGGGGGCGCTTTCCAAAAACGCCGCAGTTGCACTTTCAAGAGAGAAAATAAATGAGCAGCGAGGACCAGACTGACGAGGACCGTCAGGGCACGGCTCATTGGCCTCGTCGCAAGAGACGCTGGCGGGGATGGCGCGCCACGACGATCGACACGTCCGATGACACTCCGTCGTTCGACGATTACGCCGCGGAACGCCTGTGGTCATTCCTGTGCGCGCAGTTGGGAACGGCGCTGTTCGGTTATGTGGCGTTCGTTGCCGGCGACATCTGGCTGCGCCATCACAGCGGCCACGCCGCGGCTGGGTGGCCCGGCGTTCTGAGCGAGCTGGGCGCGCTGCCCGCGATGCCGATTGCCGCCGCGCTCGTGGTTGCATGGAGCCGGCGCGGCGCATTGCGCGCGAGCATCGCCGCGCTCGTCGCCATTGCCGCGCTCGAAGCCGGACTCGCCTGGCATGTCCTGCAATGGGGCCCGCACGCCCAGTTGCTCCTGCCCGCGTTCGTACTGATTCCGCTGACGTTCAGTCCGGTATTGCTGCGCCGCTGGGATTTCGCGGCCGCCACCGTGCTCTCCATGGCCGGCCCGCTGGTACTCGTGCAGTGGGGCGCGCCCTCGGCGGGAGAGCGGTTCGGGCTGATCCTTTCGATGTTCGTCGCCGTTTGCACGAGCCTCGTCGCGAATCTCTTCGCGCTGCGCTCGCAAAAAAAGAGCTTCCGGCTCGAACAGCAGTTGCGAGCGTTCGCCGACATGGATGAACTGACTCAACTGCCGCGCAGGCGTCGTGTCTTCGAATTGGGTCGGCGCATACTGCAGCGCGCGGAACGCCATCGTCAGCCGTTCTCGGTCCTCTATATCGATGCCGACCACTTCAAATCGGTCAACGACCGGTTCGGCCACGAAGCGGGCGATCGGGCGCTGCGCCTGGTCTCGCGCGCGATCCAGGACGGTCTGCGGCCGAACGACGTCTGCGGCCGCTTCGGCGGCGAGGAATTCGTCGCGCTGTTGCCGAACACCGACCGGGACGATGCGGCGCGCGTCGCAGAACGGCTGCGCAAACGCGTCGAGGAAGTGCGGCAGTTCGAGGTTGCGCTGACGATCAGCGTTGGCGTGGCGCAACACCTGCCAGGCGAACAGATCGACCGCGTGATCCGGCGCGCGGATGCGGCGCTGCTCGATGCGAAAGGCAGCGGACGCAATCGTGTGGTGATCGCGCCGCATCCGTCCGATACAGACCCAACCGCCGGCATCGCGAAAGACGCCAGCCGCGTATCGGGCGCGCCACGCGAAGCTCAGACGGCGATACAGCGGCAGGAACTCGCCGCTGAGTGACGCCGAATTCGGCGAAGGGCGCATCCAGGCGCAAATGGATGCCGATGCGAGGCGAACACGCAGCGGACAGGCGATATCACCGCCTCCCGCAAGCGTCGCACCAGCGCAGTGCATCGCTTCATAAAAAATTCACTTAACTATCAAGTGGCTGCGTCGTTAAGTCGATGGTCCCTCTACTACGGCCGTCGCCCTGCCATGTCATCCCGTCTTCCGTCGTTCTCGAGCGCTCCGAAAGTCGCTGAACTCATCGAGGCGCGCGCTCTTGCCGCCGTATTTCAGCCCATCGTCGATTTCGACGGCGGCACTATCCTCGGCTACGAAGGCCTCATCCGCGGTCCTGCCGGCACGCCGCTCGAGTCGCCGGGCGCGCTGTTCGCGCAAGCCGCGCGCGAGGGACTCTCGGTCAGGCTCGAGCACGCGGCGGCCGAAACCTGCGTGGCCGCGTTCGCCGCGCTCGGTTGCGAGGGCAAGCTCTTCTTGAACTTCAGCGCCGAAGCCATCGTCTCGCTCGGCCAGACGCGCGAGCACACGGCTGAACTGCTCGGCCGATACGGGATGCCGATCGAGCGGCTCGTGCTCGAGTTGACCGAGCAATGCGCGATCGAAAACGTCGCGGGATTCGAGCCCATCGTGGCAGCCTTGCGCGAGACCGGAGCGCAATTCGCGCTCGACGATTACGGCACGGCCAATGCCAGCATGAATCTCTGGGTGCGGCTACAGCCCGATGTCGTCAAGATCGATCGCTTTTTCATCGACGACATCGCCAACGATCCGCTCAAGTTCGAAGCGGTCCGTGCCATGCAGCATTTCGCGGGCGCGAGCGGCGCGCGCCTCGTGGCCGAGGGAATCGAAAACGAGGCCGATCTCATCGTGGTACGTGATATGGGTATCGCGTTCGGACAGGGCTACTTCTTCGGCCGGCCCGCGGCGCGGGCGCAAAGGCGCCTCGCCGAACCGGCGCGCGAAGCGCTCGCGGCCGGGCATATCGCCGTCTTTCCCCGCGCGACGCGCAGTCAGTTGCCCGGTTCGCCCTCCGGCGGCGTCGCGGCAGCGAAGATGCTGGTGCCGGCGCCCGCGGTGCCGCGCAGTGCGACCAACAACGATGTACTCGAACTGTTCAACCGGCTGCCTGCGCTGCATGCGCTCGCCGTCGTCGAAAACGACGAGCCGATCGCGCTCGTCAACCGCCGCGGCTTCATGGACCGCTATGCGCTGCCCTACCACCGCGAGCTCTTCGGCAAACGGCCGTGCCTGCTGTTTGCGAACGCCGCGCCCGTCGTCATCGAAAAATCGATGACCGTCGAGCAGATGGCCAAGCTGCTGGCGAGCGACGATCAGCGCTACCTGGCCGATGGCTTCGTCATTACGGACCAGGGCAAATATCTGGGCCTCGGCACCGGCGAAAGCCTCGTGCGTGCCGTGACGGAAGTCCGCATCGAAGCGGCGCGCTACGCGAATCCGCTCACCTTCTTGCCGGGCAATATTCCGATCAGCTCGCACATTGCCCGCCTCGTCGAGCATCGAGTCGAATTCCACGCGTGCTACGTCGATCTGAACCACTTCAAGCCGTTCAACGACCGGTACGGCTATTGGCATGGCGACGAAGTACTCAAGTTCGCCGCGGCCGTGCTCGCCAAGGCCTGCGATCCGACGCGCGATTTTCTCGGACACGTTGGCGGAGACGATTTCCTGATTCTGTTTCAGAGCGAGGATTGGCGCGAGCGTGCCCACGCGGCGATCGCCGCGTTCAACGAGGGCGCGCTCGGTTTTTATGCGGACGAGGACCGCGCGGCCGGCGGCATTCAAGGCGAGGACCGGCGCGGCAATCCAACGTTTTTCGGCTTCGTGACGATGGCGATCGGCTGTGTGCGCGTGTGGCCCGCGGCGCCCGATCTCGCACGTTACGGCAGCGAAGAGATCGCCTCCGTCGCCGCTCTCGCCAAACATCGGGCGAAACAGGAGCCGAGCGGCTTTTTCCTGATCGATGTCGACGAAGGCGCGGCAACGTTGCACTTGCATGAGCACGCCCTCGGCACGGCGCGCACGGCCGCAACGATGAACTGAGCGCCGCGCGGCGGCGCCGCTCGCTCACCGAACCGCCCTGTTTAGTTGTTTTTACTAAACTACAGAATGTTCTGATCTGCCCTACCCGACTGGCTTTCGAGGGACTTCCACGACATCCGTGGCCGCATTTTCGCGATTTTTACTATACAATCGCCGGAACTCGGGATCGCAGGAATCGAAAGCGCAGCACCATGAGCACGACCATTCGCGATATCGCCCGCGCGGCAAACGTGTCGATCGGCACTGTCTCGCGGGCCCTCAAGAACCAGCCTGGTTTGTCGGAAGCCACGCGGGCGCGCGTCGTCGAGACGGCACAACGCCTCGGCTATGACGCTGCGCAGTTGCGCCCGAAAATCCGGCGCCTGACCTTCCTGCTGCACCGGCAGCACAACAATTTCGCCGCAAGCCCGTTTTTCTCGCATGTCTTGCATGGCGTGGAGAACGCCTGCCGTGCGCGCGGTATCGTGCCTTCCCTGCTGACGGCGGGGCCGACGGAAGACATCGGCGAGCAGTTGCGCCTGCACGCACCGGATGCGATCGCGGTAGCCGGCTTCGTCGAACCGGAAACGCTTGCGGCGCTCGTCGCGATGGACCGGCCGCTCGTGCTGATCGACCTGTGGGCGCCGAATCTGCGCTCAGTCAATCTCGATAACGGCGCGGGCGCCGCGCTGGCAATGCGACATCTGTTCGCCATGAACCGCACGCGCGTAGCGTTCATCGGCGGCTCGCTCGCCCATTACAGCATTGCCCAGCGCGCGCTCGGCTATCGCCGGGCCTTCTTCGAGGCGGGGCTGCTCTTCGATCCATCCCTCGAAGCGACGATCGACGCGAGCCTCGCGCCGGATATGGCGGCTGCCCAGGTGATGCAGCGTCTGCTCGACACGCACACCGGGGCCGAGCGGCCGAACGCGGTTTTCGCCTACAACGACGTGGCGGCGCTGGCCGCGATGCGCGTGTGCCTGGCTCGCGGCTTGCGCGTGCCGGACGATATTGCGATCGTCGGGTTCGACGATATTCCCGCGTCGGCCCACGCCGCCCCGCCGCTCACGACGATCGCCGCCGACAAGGAGGCCCTCGGCGTGCGCGGAGTCGAACTGCTGCTCGACGATGCCCCCGGGGAAACCGACGTCCGCCTGCCCGTCGAACTCGTCGTGCGTGCAAGCAGCGCGGGCGCGGCAGCCTCCCATGACCCGCACGTGGCGCGAACCGCCGTGGCTCCAACGGAAACGACACCATGACGAAGCTACCCAACGCCGGTAAAACGACAAAGCCCGCGAACATGCTGTTCGGCCCCATCCATACGAACTCGACGGTCCCGCCCGTCGATGATTTTCGCGATCGTGAATTCCTGCTCGGACATGTTGCCGATACGCTCGCGTTCTATGCGCCTTCGGCACACGATCCTTCCGGCGGCTTTTATCACTACTTCAAGGACGACGGCACCGTCTACGACCGCACGACGCGCCACCTCGTCAGCAGTTGCCGCTTCGTCTACAACTATGCGATGGCCTATCGCCACTTCGGCGATCCGCAATACCTCGACTATGCGCGTCATGCACTCGCTTTCCTGCGCGATGCGCACTGGGACGCCGAGCATGCGGGGTACGACTGGGAAATCGAATGGCGCCATCGCGAGAAGCGCACACTCGACGGCACGCGGCACTGCTATGGGCTGGCGTTCGTGCTGCTCGCGCAGTCGCACGCCGCCGCGGCCGGCATCGAGGAGGCTCGCCGTCAGATCGCGGAAACGTTCGAGCTGATGGAGCGGCGTTTCTGGGACCCGGCCGCCGGCCTCTACGCCGACGAAGCCACCCCCGACTGGCATGTCTCCACCTACCGCGGCCAGAACGCGAACATGCACGCAACCGAGGCGCTGCTCGCGGCCTACGAGGCGACGGGCCATCTCGTCTATCTCGATCGGGCCGAGCGCATTGCGACGAATATCACCCAGCGCCAGGCGAAGCTTTCGCATAGCCTCGTCTGGGAGCATTTCCACGCCGACTGGTCCGTCGACTGGCACTACAACGAAGACGACAGCTCGAACATTTTCCGTCCCTGGGGCTTCCAACCGGGGCATCAGACCGAATGGGCGAAGCTGCTGCTGATACTCGAGCGGCACCGCCCGCTGCCGTGGCTGCTGCCGCGCGCGGTGGAGCTTTTCGACGCCGCGCTGACGCACGCCTGGGACGACGAGCACGGCGGCCTGTGCTACGGCTTCGCACCCGACGGCACCGTTTGCGATCACGACAAGTACTTCTGGGTGCAGGCTGAGACGCTCGCCTCGGCGGCGCTCTTGGGCCAGCGTACGGGCAGCGAGCGCTTCTGGGACTGGTACGACGAGATCTGGCGCTACAGCTGGACGCATTTCGTCGATCATCGCCACGGCGCGTGGTACCGCATCCTGACGTGCGACAACCGCAAGTACAGCGACGAGAAGAGTCCGGCCGGGAAGACCGACTATCACACGATGGGTGCCTGCTACGAAGTGCTGAACGCACTCGATGACGGACAGACGCCCCCTCAACCGGACGAACGTTCATGAGCACACCCCACGCCGCCGGTCTCCCGCTTTTCGTCAGCGCGGGCGATATCCTCACCGATCTCGTACGCGAACGGGATTCGCGTTGGCTCTCGCATCCGGGCGGGGCGGGCTGGAACGTCGCACGCGCGGTGGCGCGGCTCGGCGTGCCGAGCGCGTTCGCCGGTGCGATCGGCTCCGATTGTTTTTCGGACGAGCTCTGGCAGGCGAGCCTCGACGCCGGACTCGACATGCGCTTCATCCAGCGCTCCCAACGCCCGCCTCTGTTGGCCATCGTCCATCAGGCACACCCGCCCGCGTACTTTTTCATCGGCGAGGCCAGCGCCGATCTGGCATTCGATCCCGCACGCCTGCCCGAGGGCTGGAGCGCGGCCGCACAGTGGGCGCACTTCGGCGGAATCAGCCTCGCACGCCAGCCGCTCGCGGCCACGCTTGTCGCGCTCGCGGCGGATTTGCGCGCTCGCGGCGTGAAAATCAGCTTCGATCCGAACTATCGCAACCTGATGGAGCACGGCTATCGTCCCACGCTCGAAACGATGGTCGGACTGGCCGATCTCGTCAAAGTGTCGGACGAGGATCTGCGGTGCCTGTTCGGCACCGACGAAGACTCGGCGCTCGCCAGCCTGCGCGCGATGAACCCGCAAGCCGCGATTCTCGTCACGCGCGGGCCGCATACCGCCACGTTCCTCGCCGGGGGCGAAACGATCGAGGCAGCGCCGCCGCGCGTCGAAGTCGTGGACACGGTCGGCGCCGGCGACGCCTCGATCGGCGGTTTTCTGTTCAGCACGATGCGCTGGCCTCAGCGCAGCGGGCGCGAGCATCTGTCGTTCGCGCTGGCCGCCGGGGCGGCGGCGTGCGGGCATGCGGGAGCGCATTCGCCGACGCTCGACGAGGTGGTCGCGCTCATGCCCGCGCAGTAGCGGCCCGAAAGGCCCGCTGGCCATCGAAACGGGTCGTCCAACGCGTGCTAGGATGCAACAGCATCCACTCCAAATGAAAGGAGCGGCATCATGGACGACGTGACCTACACCAAGGGCATCTATACGGCGACGGCTGCCGTGCGACCGCTCGACAACGGGCAATTCCAAGGCGTCGTATCACTGGCCCGCGACGACGCTACGGCTCCCGAGACGACGGCTTACGAGGTGGAAGCGCCAAGTCCGAGTGCTGTCGAAGCCCTCGAGGAGGCCAAGGCGCTCGCGCATCGCATCCTCGGCGAGCTCGAGTTCTAGCGAGTCGCTCTGGAGGGCGTGGCAGGTCGCCTCGCTTTGTAGGCCTGCTTATTTATAGGCCATGCTTCATGGACCGCTTCGCGAACACCCTTTTTCGTTCGCAGACCCCTTTTCCCGAACTCGCGCCTGGCCAGCGCGGCAGGAGGCGAACATGGTCGAACAACTCTATCTTTATGGCGTCTATTCGATTCACGTCCGTGCGATCGAGCTCGAGGGCGCCCGCTGGGACGCGGAGTACGAAATCCGCCACCAGGACAAACCGGTGCAGAAGTGGACGACGGTCGGCGGCGACAGCGGCTATGCGACCGAAGACGAAGCGATCGACGCCGCCCACAAGCGCGCCGTGACCGACATCGAGCATGGCGCCGGCGTGCCGAAGCCCAAAGCGTTCCCCTGATCGGCAATCGCGCGGCACCGTGTTACGCTCGGGCCGCATCCACTCCGAGGCCCGCGCGAATGCCAGCCAATACGTCAGCACGCAACGGAACGACCGCTTCGCAAGAGGCGCCGGCGGGCCGCGCGCGCCAAGCGTCGGCAGGCGCCCCGGAGAGCGCCGGCGTGCGCGCGCGCCGCGGCCGCATCTTACGCATGCAAACCGGAAACACGGTGGTATCGCACGGTCTGCCCGATCACGATCTGCACGATATCTATCACCGCGCATTGACGGCGAGCTGGCCCATGTTTTTCATGTCCCTCGCCGCTTTCTTCGTACTCCTGAATACGGTCTTCGCGAGCCTTTATCTGCTCGGTCACGAGCCCATCGCCAACCAGTCTCCAACCGGGTTTCTCGGCGCGTTCTTTTTCAGCGTGGAGACGCTCGCGACGGTCGGCTATGGCGATATGCACCCGCAGACGACCTATGCGCACCTGATCGCGACGCTCGAAATATTCACCGGCATGTCGAGCATCGCGTTGGCGACGGGCCTGATCTTCGTGCGCTTCTCGCGCCCCCGCGCGCGCATCATGTTCGCGCGCTACGCAGTCGTGCGCCAGCTCGACGGCCGGCTCACGCTGATGGTCCGCGCCGCCAATGCGAGGCAAAACGTCATAGTCGAAGCGGGTGCCAAACTGCGCCTCATGCGCTACGAGACCACCCCGGAGGGCTACTCGCTCTGGCGCATTTCGGATCTCGCGCTCCTGCGCGATCGCCATCCGATCTTCCTGCTCGGCTGGGTGTTGATGCATGTGATCGACGAGTCGAGCCCGCTTTACGGCGCAACGGCCGAGAGCCTCGCCGCGTCCCGCGCCTCGCTGCTGATTCACATCGAAGGGTCGGACGAAACCACGACGCAATCGATGCAAGCGCGCTATACGTGGCCGAACGAACAGATTCTCTGGGACCATCGATTCGTCGATCTGCTCCAGGACGACGAACGCGGCGTCCGCCATATCGATTACACGCACTTTCACGAGGTCGTCCCCATCGAAGACGGCGACGACGCGCCCGCGGGCTCGGCACAAGTCAGAAGTTGAATTCACTCCTATCCCGATCTATTCGGGCAGAAATTCGCACGATAAGCGCCACCGGCGCGCGATAAAGCAAAAACTCTCCACTATTGCCGCGAAAGAATGGAGGCTTGGCCCTGGCGCGACGCCGCGTCGCGGGCCTGCCGCCTGCGCACGTACCGCGCGGCGCAATAACTGGAGACACCCGTCATGACCGCGCGCCTGGCCCTCGAGGGCACTCCCGCCCTATCCGAATATCGGCTCACCGATAACCTGAGCGCCACGCAGGGCCGCATCTTTCTCACCGGCACGCAGGCCCTCGTGCGGCTGATGTCGATGCAGCGGCGCCTCGACCGGGCACGCTCGCTCGAGACGGCCGGCTTCGTGAGCGGCTATCGCGGCTCGCCGCTGGGCATGGTCGATCAGCAGATGTGGAAAGCGAAGAAGCTGCTCGACGCGGACGACATCCGCTTCCTGCCCGCGATCAACGAGGAACTCGGCGGCACAGCGGTGCTCGGCACGCAGCGTGTGGAAGCCGACGAAGCGCGCACCGTCGACGGCGTCTTCGCGATGTGGTACGGCAAGGGGCCGGGCGTCGACCGGGCCGGCGACGCCCTCAAGCACGGCAACGCGTACGGCTCGTCGCCGCATGGCGGCGTGCTGGTCGTGGCCGGTGACGATCATGGCTGTGTGTCGTCGTCGATGCCCCATCAAAGCGACTTCACGATGATGTCGTGGCAAATGCCGATCGTGAATCCGGCGAACGTTTCGGACATGCTCGAATTCGGCCTCTACGGCTTCGCGCTGTCGCGCTTCTCGGGCGCCTGGGTCGGTTTCAAGGCGATTTCGGAGACCGTCGAATCGGGGTCGACCGTCGATCTCGATGCACTCACGACGCAGTGGAACGCGCCGGTCGACTTCACGCCGCCCGCCGATGGCCTGCACAACCGGTGGCCCGATCTGCCGAGTCTCGCCATCGAGGCACGGCTCGCGGCGAAGCTCGACGCGGTGCGAGCCTTCGCGCGCGTCAACAGCATCGACCGTTGGATCGCGCCGAGCCCGCATGCCACCGTCGGCATCGTCACGTGCGGCAAAGCTCATCTCGATCTCATGGAAGCACTGAGAAGGCTCGACCTCACCGTCGAGGAGCTCGAGGCCGCCGGCGTGCGGATCTATCAAGTCGGTCTCTCGTTTCCGCTCGAAACGACGCGGCTCGATACGTTTGTCCAGGGCCTCGGCGAAGTCTTCGTCATCGAGGAAAAAGGCCCCGTGGTCGAACAGCAGATCAAGGAACACCTTTTCAACCGCGAGGCGGATACGCGCCCCCTCGTGATCGGCAAACGCGATGCGGGCGGCGCCCCGCTGCTACCGGCGACAGGCGAATTGCGGCCCTCGCGCGTGCTGCCGCATTTCGCTCAATGGCTCGCTCGCGTCAAGCCGGCGCTCGACAGGCGCGAGCGCGTGGTCGATCTCGTCGCGCCGCAGATTCTCTCGAATGCCGCCGACGCCGTGAAGCGCACGCCCTACTTTTGCTCGGGTTGCCCGCACAATACGTCGACGCGCGTGCCCGAGGGCTCCGTCGCGCAAGCCGGCATCGGCTGCCACTTCATGGCTTCCTGGATGGAGCGCGATACGACGGGACTCATTCAAATGGGCGGCGAAGGGGTGGACTGGGCCTCGCACTCGATGTTCACGAAGACGCGCCACGTCTTCCAAAATCTCGGCGACGGCACCTATTTCCACTCCGGCATCCTCGCCATCCGGCAGGCAGTTGCCGCGAATACGAACATCACCTACAAGATTCTCTACAACGATGCGGTCGCGATGACGGGCGGTCAGCCCGTGGACGGCAGTATCTCGGTACCGCAGATTGCGCGGCAGGTCGAGGCGGAAGGCGTGTCGCGTTTCGTCGTCGTCTCGGACGAGCCGCACAAGTACGACGGGCACCATGCGCTCTTTCCCAAGGGGACGACGTTTCACGATCGCAGCGAGCTCGATGCCGTGCAGCGGATGTTGCGCGAGATCGAAGGCGTGACCGTGCTCATCTACGATCAGACCTGTGCGGCCGAGAAGCGGCGGCGGCGCAAGAAGGGCGAGTATCCCGATCCCGACCGGCGCCTTTTCATCAACGAGGCCGTCTGCGAAGGCTGCGGCGACTGCGGCGTGCAGTCGAACTGCCTGTCCGTCGAACCCGTCGAGACGCCGCTCGGCCGCAAGCGCCGCATCGACCAGTCCTCTTGCAACAAGGACTTCTCGTGCGTCAACGGCTTTTGCCCGAGCTTCGTCACCGTGCTCGGCGGCAGACTCAAAAAGGCCGCGGGCATCGCGTTCGACGAAGCTTCGCTGGCCCGGCGCGTCGATGCGTTGCCGCAGCCGGGCGCGGCGCTCGGCGACGCGCCTTACGATATTCTCGTCACGGGCGTGGGCGGGACCGGCGTCGTGACAGTGGGCGCCCTCATCAGCATGGCCGCGCATCTCGAGGGCAAGAGCGCATCGGTGCTCGATTTCATGGGCTTCGCGCAAAAAGGCGGCGCCGTGCTCTCGTATGTGCGCTTTGCCGCGCGCGATGCGTTCCTCAATCAGGTGCGCATCGATACGCAGCAAGCCGACGTACTGCTGGCCTGCGACATGGTCGTGGGCGCGAGCCCGGATGCGCTGCAAACGGTGCGGCACTCGCGCACGCGGATCGTCGTCAACACGCATGCCATTCCGAATGCCGCGTTCGTGCGCAACCCCGATGCGAGTCTCGAGAGCGAGGCACTGCTGGCCAAGATGCGACACGCCGCGGGCAGCGAATTCATGTCCACGTGCGATGCACAAAGCGTCGCGGCCAGGTTCCTGGGCGACACCATCGGCGCGAATATCCTGATGCTCGGCTTTGCCTGGCAACTCGGACTCGTACCGGTCTCGCTCGCGGCACTCATGCGCGCGATCGAACTCAACAACGTCGCGGTGCCGATGAACCGGCTCGCGTTTTCGATCGGGCGCCTCGCGGCTGGCGACCCGGCCGGACTCGACGCGTTATGGGACGAGCGGCACGCGCCACGCGGTGCTCGCTCGCATGGCTTCTCGACCGATGAGGCCGCCGATGGGGCTGCCGACTCCACCGCCGCACTCGATGCGCTCGTTGCCGATCGCGAAGCGCGGCTCGCGGCGTACGGCGGTGCCCGCTATGTCGAACGCTACCGCGCCCTCGTCGGGCTCGCGCGCGAAGCCGACGCCCGCGCCCCGGGCGCACGCATCGCGCAGGCGGTAGCCACGGCGTTTTATCGCCTGCTCGCAGTCAAGGACGAATACGAAGTCGCGCGGCTTTATCGCGATGCCGAATTTCGCGGCGCGCTCGAAGCGCAATTCGAAGGCAGCGCAGGCAAGGACTTCAAGATTCGCTTCAACCTTGCGCCGCCCGCACTTTCGAAGGCCAAGGCGGGCGGTGTGCCGCGCAAGATCGCATTCGGACAATGGTTGTGGCCGGTGTTCGGAGCGTTGGCTCGTTGCCGCGGGCTGCGCGGCACCGCGTTCGATCCGTTCGGCAGGACGCTCGAACGGCGCATGGAGCGTGCACTTGCTTACGACTACGAGCAAACCATGAAACGCGCATTTGCGATCGTCGGCACTGCGACGGCCGCCGACGTTGCGACGCTTGCCGGCCTTTACGCGCGGGTGCGCGGCTATGGCCACGTCAAGCTCGCGAATCTCGCGGCAATGAAACGCAGCGAGCGCGAGATCGCGGCCCGGCTGGCGATCGAGCCGGCAACGAGCCCCGACGTGCAGCGCGCGCTCGACGAAGCGCGCGGCGCTCGAGCGCTGCGGGGGATACCGGTGGTCGTCGCGGGGAAGTAGAGAGCGGCTTTCATTCCATCGAGGCTTCGTCCTCTACCCAGTCGATATCGCCGCACAGCACGCACAGCCGTTCGCCGATCCGGACGGCGAGCGAGATCGTGACGCAGGGCAACGCCTCGTTGATCGAAAGATAGGGCTTCGTCGCGTGGACGCGATCGGGCATTTCCATCGCCGCCCGAAAATACGGCCGGCGCATCCAGTTCGCGCCCTCGGCATCGGCAACCGGCATGAAACGCGCCTCGTGGCCCGGGCGATCCGCGCGCAGCACGATGTTGCGGCCCGCCTGGCGCCCTTCGGAATCGAGCAGAAAGCAGCGCGCGGCATGGTCGAGCGCCAGAAAATTCCAGCAAACCTCCTCCAACGGCTCGCCGGCCGCAATCCGTTCGCCGGCTCGCGCGAACGCGCGCAAATAAGGCGCGAGCCGCGCGGCACGGCGTCGCTCGCGCGATTCCGTCTCCGAGCGGTGATGCGCGGCGAGTTCCCCGACGCGCGCGGCAGCGTAGCCGCTATCGGCCGGGCCCGCAGCCGGCCTGCCGAAGTAAAAGCCCTGAACGAAATCGGCGTCGCTGGCGAAGGCGAGTTGCGCCTCGTGTTCGGTCTCGACACCCTCGATCAGCACGAGCTTGCCGGCTTCGTGCAACAACGCGACGAAGCCCGGCAGAATCGCGGCCGCCGGCGTGCGATGCGCCGCATGCGAAAGCATCATCCGGTCGATTTTGACGATGTCGGGATCGAGCTGCCACACGCGCTCGAGATTCGAATCGCCGGCGCCGAAGTCATCGAGCGCGATGAGGAACCCGAGTTCGCGAAAACGCCGCGCCTCCTCGGCGATGCGCTCGAAATCGTGTATCCGGTCCTCGTGGATCTCGAGCACGATGCGCCGCGGCGGCAAAGCGAGCCTCGATAGACTCGCGGCAAACGCGGCCGCATGGTAGGACTCGGTCAGCGCACCCGCATGCACATTCAGGAACAGCCACTCGCGCTCGGCACCGAGCATCTTGAAATTCTCGAGGTGCAGCGCCATCGCGAGCCGGTCCACATGATGGAGCTCGCCTTGCCGCGACGCCTCGCCGAATACGTCGAGCGGCGGCACCGGACAATCGAAGGAGTCGTGCGCGCGCAGCAAACCCTCGTAACCCACCGCGCGCAAGTGAGCCAGGCTGAAGATAGGTTGAAATACGCTCGTGAAGGTCAGCTCGCGGTGCCGCAGCGCGTAACGCTGCAATCCGGAGACCATATCGAGTTCGAAACCGGCCGGCGGCGTCACCGGCGCGTCTTGCAACGCGCTCATCATGCGCGCCTCCGGCCGGCGTTGTCGATCGAAGTGAATGGGTTCATTGGCGGAGCTCCTCGGAATGATCTTATTGACGGCTACCGCCACCAAGCAAGCTCCGTGCGCAACCGCGCGGCATCCCGCAAACCGCGCCGCTCGCGCATCACGTCGGGGCACTGCGCGCACGACGCACCGTGAAGGTGCGCATTTCGCGCCATGCGCGTGCCTCGCGCGCGATCAAAGCACCGGACCGGGCGCGGCTTCGCGCCGCAACAGTGCATAGAGGATGATGGCCCCGAATGTCGCGGTCCCGATGCCGCCCAGCGCGAAACCGCCGAACTTCAGTGAGAAGTCGCCCGCGCCGAGTACCAGCGTGACGGCTGCGACGATGAGGTTGCGGTTGTCCGAGAAGTCGACCCGGTTCGCCACCCAGATCCGCGCACCCGTGACGGCGATGAGCCCGAAGACCACGATCGAGACGCCGCCGAGCACGGGCCCGGGTATCGTTTCGATCAACGCCCCGAACTTCGGCGAGAAGCCGAGCCCGATCGCAATGATCGCGGCAACGACGAACACGATCGTCGAATAGATCTTGGTGACCGCCATGACGCCTATGTTCTCGGCATAGGTGGTGACTCCCGTGCCGCCCGACATGCCGGACACGATCGTCGCCAGCCCATCGCCCACGAACGCGCGGCCAATGTAACGGTCGAGGTTCTGCCCGGTCATCGCGCTCACGGCCTTGATATGCCCAAGATTCTCGGCAACGAGGATCACCGCGACCGGCGCGATCAGCAGCATGGCGTGCGGATCGAAGACCGGCGAGCGGAAATGCGGCATGCCGAACCAGGCCGCATTGGCCACGCTCGCGAAGTCGATCGGCCGGCCGATGCCCATGCCATTGGCGAGCACCGCGTAGAGCGCGTACGCAGCGATGAGGCCGACGAGAATCAGCAGCCGCTGCACCATGCCGCGCGCGAACACAGCGACGATGCCAACGCACAGCACCGTGACGAGCGCCATCCACGAATCGAAGGCCGACGTGCTGACACCCCTCACGGCGATCGGTGCGAGGTTCAGGCCGATGACCGCAACGACGGCTCCGGTGACGACCGGGGGCATCAGCGTTTCGATCCAGCGCGTGCCGATGGCCGCGACGATCAGGCCGATGACGACATAAGCCGCGCCACAGGCAACGATGCCGCCGAGCGCCACAGGAATGTTCGGATTCGGGCCGTGGCCAGCATAGGCCGTTACCGCGATGACGAGCCCGATGAACGAAAAGCTGGAGCCGAGATAGCTCGGCACACGTCCGCCCACGAGCACGAAAAAGAGCAGCGTGCCGATGCCCGACATGAAAATGCAGAGATTCGGATCGAAGCCCATCAGCAGTGGCGCAAGCACCGTAGAGCCGAACATGGCGACGACGTGCTGTACGCCCATTGCGATCGTCTGCGGCCATGCGAGCCGTTCGTCGGGCCCGACGACACGGCCTTCGACGGCACGCGGCGCGAGGCGCCAGCGCGGGAAATAGGAATCGGCCATGCTCGTGGGGCTCCTTTTTATATCGGCGTCGACGCGCCGCGCAAACAGCGCCGCCTGTTGGTGGAATCACGCGCGAGTTTAAGGAGGGCCGGTTGCCCTGGCAAGCTGTGCGCCGTTCGAGGAAGCCCCGGTCTCGAGGCGCGCCGCCCCCTTCTCGACAGTCGGACCTCCTGCGGCGCGATGTCGCGATATGCCGCGCTTCGCCGCCAACGTTAGCGTCCTTTGATCTCGCTCAATACCCCCAACGCCACGAGGGCGACTATCACGCTGTGACATTTTCAATCCCGATCGAGCGCGCAAGGGACTGCAACGCGGGGAATGGGCGAGCGGCCCGCCCTCGCCTTCCGCGCGCGCCGCAACCCGGAGAGACTTCATGGGTATTGAATCGCCCCCCCTCGGCTCGCGACGAGGGCACACGCTCGAAATCTGGACGCCCGAGGACAAGGCGTTTTGGGAACGGGAAGGCGAAGCCATCGCGAAGCTCAACCTCTGGATCTCCGTTCCCGCGCTCTTCCTGGCGTTCGCGATCTGGCAGGTATGGAGCGCCGTCGCCGTGCAATTGCCGCTGCTGGGCTTCACTTATTCGACGAATCAGCTCTTTTGGCTCGCCGCGGCACCCGCGCTCTCCGGCGCGACGCTACGGATCTTCTACTCGTTCATAGTGCCCATCGTCGGCGGCCGGCGCTGGACCGCGGTCTCCACCGCGTCGCTGTTGGTTCCCGCGATCGGCATCGGCTTTGCCGTGCAGGACAACACGACGAGCTATCCCACCATGCTCATCCTCGCGCTCTTGTGCGGCTTCGGAGGCGGCAACTTCAGCTCGAGCATGGCCAACATCAGCTTCTTCTTTCCACGCGAGCGCAAGGGTTCCGCGCTCGGTGTGAATGCCGGCCTCGGCAATCTCGGCGTATCGGTGGTGCAGTTCTTGAGCCCGCTCGTGGTGACGGCCGGCATCTTCGGCGTGTTCGGCGGCGCATCTCAAACCATCGTGAAGAACGGTTTGATCGCTCAAGTCTGGATCCAGAACGCGGCATTCGTCTGGGTGCCCTGGATCGTGATCGCGGCTATCGCAGCCTGGTTCGGCATGAACGATCTGGCCGATGCAAAAGCATCGTTCGCCGCGCAAGCCGCAATCTTCCGCCGAAAGGACAACTGGCTGATGTGCGTACTCTACCTCGGCACGTTCGGCTCGTTCATCGGTTATGCCGCCGGCTTTCCGCTGCTCATCAAAAGCCAGTTCCCGGGCATCAACGCGCTTGCCTACGCATGGCTGGGCCCGCTGATCGGTGCCTCGATCCGCCCATTCGGCGGCTGGCTGGCCGACAAGCTCGGCGGTGCGCCGGTCACGTTGTGGAACTTCGTGGTCATGGCATGCGCGGTAGGCGGGGTGCTCTACTTCCTGCCGTCGGGGCCCTCGGGCGGCAGCTTCGCCGGGTTCTTCGTCAGCTTCCTCGTTCTCTTCATGACCTCGGGCATCGGCAACGGGTCGACGTTCCGCATGATTCCCGTCATCTTCCAGACGCTCAAGCTGCGCGAGGTGAATGCATCCGATCGCGAAGCCGTGCTGCACGCCACGAAGGAAGGCAACACCGAGGCTGCCGCAACGCTCGGATTTTCGGCGGCCATCGCCGCATACGGCGGCTTTTTCATCCCGAAGAGCTATGGCACATCGCTCGCGCTGACGGGCGGCCCCGAAGCGGCGCTCTATGTGTTCATCGGCTTTTACGCCATCTGCATCGCCGTGACCTGGTGGCGCTATGCGCGCCGTAACGCGCCGATGCCTTGTTGAAACGACGGATTGCCCACAAATGAGCCACTTTCTCGATCGCCTCAATCATTTCGCACTGCCGAAGGAATCCTTTTCCGACGGACACGGGGTCACCACCGGTGAGGACCGCACGTGGGAGGACGCCTATCGCAACCGCTGGTCGCACGACAAGATCGTGCGCAGCACGCACGGCGTCAACTGCACGGGTTCGTGCTCATGGAAGATCTATGTCAAAGGCGGGATCGTCACATGGGAAACGCAGCAGACCGACTATCCGCGCACCCGCTGGGACATGCCCAACCATGAACCGCGCGGCTGCGCGCGCGGCGCATCGTACTCGTGGTACCTCTATAGCGCCAACCGCGTGAAGTACCCGATGGTCCGCGCCCGCCTGCTCGAGCGCTGGCGCGCCGCGCTGACGGTATGCCGCGACCCCGTCGACGCATGGGCCTCGATCGTCGAAGACGATGCGGCCCGTCGCGACTATCAAAAAGTACGCGGCATGGGGGGCTTTGCGCGCAGCAGCTGGGAGGAAGTCAATCGACTCGTTGCCGCCGCCAATGTCTATACGATCAAGCGGCACGGGCCCGACCGCGTGATCGGCTTTTCGCCGATCCCGGCCATGAGCATGGTCAGCTATGCCGCCGGCAGCCGCTATCTGAGCCTCATCGGCGGCGTATGCATGAGCTTTTACGATTGGTACTGCGATCTGCCGCCGTCGAGCCCGCAAGTCTGGGGCGAGCAGACGGACGTGCCCGAATCGGCCGACTGGTACAACTCGAGCTACATCGTCGCGTGGGGCAGCAATGTGCCGCAAACGCGTACGCCGGACGCGCACTTTTTCACGGAAGTCCGCTACAAGGGCACGAAGACCGTCGCGATCACGCCGGACTACAGCGAAGTCGCGAAGCTTTCGGACCTCTGGCTCCATCCGAAGCAAGGTACCGATGCGGCGCTGGCCATGGCGTTCGGCCATGTCGCGCTCAACGAATTCTATTTCAAGACCCGCAGCGCCTATTTCGACGACTACGCACGCCGCTACACCGACTTGCCGATGCTCGTGCTGCTTCGGTCGCGCACGCTCGAAGACGGCCGTACGGCGCTCGTGCCAGACCGCTACATCCGCGCGAGCGACTTCGACGGTTCGCTCGATCAAGCCAACCACCCCGAATGGAAGACGATCGCCTACGACACCGCCGGCCAGCCCGTGGTGCCGAACGGCGCCATCGGTTTTCGTTGGGGCGACGAGGGCCGGGACGATGCGGGCAAGTGGAATCTCGAGAACAAGGACGCGCGCGATGGACATGAAGTCAAGCTCAAGCTCTCTGTGCTCGAGAACGCGGACCAGGTGCCGGAAATCGCCGACGTCGCGTTTCCGTACTTCGGCGGCGTGAACTCGCCGCACTTTACCGCGAACGCACAGCAGGGGGACATCAATCTGGCGCGTGTGCCCGTCGCGCGTATGCGCCTCACGCAGGACGGCAAGGCGGTCGACGCGCTCGTCGCCACCGTGTTCGATCTGCAAGCCGCGCAATACGGCATCGATCGCGGCCTCGGCAGCGGCGCGGCCAGCTATGACGACAACGCGCCCTACACCCCCGCATGGGCCGAAGCGATCACGGGCGTGCCGCGCGAGCAGATCGTCACGGTGGCGCGCGAGTTCGCCGCTAACGCCGACAAGACGCAGGGCCGCTCGATGATCATCATCGGTGCGGGCATGAATCACTGGTATCACGCCGATATGAACTATCGCGGCGTGATCAACCTGCTGATGATGTGCGGATGCATCGGCAAGAGCGGCGGCGGCTGGTCGCATTATGTCGGCCAGGAAAAGCTGCGTCCGCAAACGGGCTGGACCGCGCTCGCCTTCGCGCTCGATTGGATTCGTCCGCCGCGTCAGATGAACAGCACGAGCTTCTTCTACGCTCACACGGACCAATGGCGCTACGAGAAGCTCGGCGTCGACGAGATCGTGTCGCCGCTCGCCGACAAAGCGCAATTCGGCGGCAGCATGATCGATTACAACGTACGTGCCGAGCGTATGGGCTGGCTGCCGAGCGCACCGCAGCTCGATACCAATCCGTTGCAGGTTGCCAAGGATGCCGCCGCGTCGGGCATGGCGCCCGGCGACTATGTCGCGAAATCGCTGAAGTCCGGAGCCCTGCGAATGAGCTGCGAGGACCCCGACGCGCCGCAGAACTGGCCGCGCAACATGTTCGTCTGGCGCTCGAACCTGCTCGGCTCGTCGGGCAAGGGCCACGAATATTTCTGCAAGCACCTGCTGGGCACCGATAACGGCGTGCAAGGCAAAGACCTCGGCGCCGGCGATGCGAAACCTGCCGAAGTGCGCTGGCACGACGAGGCACCGCAAGGCAAGCTCGATTTGCTCGTCACGCTCGATTTCCGCATGAGCACCACCTGTCTCTATTCCGACATCGTGTTGCCCACCGCGAGCTGGTACGAGAAGAACGACCTCAATACGAGCGACATGCACCCGTTCATCCATCCGCTCTCAGCGGCCGTGGATCCGGTTTGGCAAGCCCGCTCCGACTGGGAGATCTACAAGGGCTTTGCCGAGGCCTTCAGCGACGTCTGCGTCGGCCATCTCGGCGTGGAAAAGGAAGTCGTGCTCACGCCGCTCATGCACGATACGCCCGGCGAGCTTGCCCAGCCATTCGACGTACGCGACTGGAAAAAGGGCGAATGCGAGTTGATACCGGGCAAGACCGCGCCGCAGGTCACCGTGGTCGAACGCGATTACCCGAATGTCTATAAGCGCTTCACCGCGCTCGGCCCGCTCATGAACCGCGTGGGCAACGGCGGCAAGGGGATCGCCTGGAAAACCGCCACCGAAGTCGAGCAGCTCGGCGAGCTGAACGGCGTGACGCTCGAAGAGGGCGTGACGAAAGGCATGCCGCGCATCGTCTCGGATATCGATGCCTGCGAAGTCATTCTGCACCTCGCGCCCGAGACGAACGGACATGTCGCCGTCAAGGCGTGGGAGGCGCTCACGAAAGCGACGGGCCGCGAACACAAGCACCTCGCGCTTTACCGCGAAGACGAGAAGATTCGTTATCGCGACATTCAGGCCCAGCCGCGCAAGATCATCAGCTCGCCGACCTGGAGCGGAATCGAAAGCGAAACCGTCAGCTACAACGCGGGCTATACGAACGTGCACGAGCTGATCCCCTGGCGCACGCTCACGGGCCGCCAGCAGTTCTATCAGGATCACCCGTGGATGATCGCGTTCGGGGAGGGGTTTTCGACCTACCGTCCGCCCGTCGATCTGAAGGCCACGGCCGGCATCAACGGCGTGAAGCCGAACGGCCATCCCGAGCTCGTACTGAATTTCATTACGCCGCACCAGAAATGGGGCATTCACAGCACCTACAGCGACAACCTGCTGATGTTGACGCTCAATCGCGGCGGCCCCGTCGTCTGGATCAGCGAGGACGACGCCAGCCAAGCCGGCATCGAGGACAACGACTGGATCGAGGTCTTCAATGTGAACGGAGCGATCGCCGCACGGGCCGTGGTCAGCCAGCGTGTCAAACCCGGCATGGTGCTCATGTATCACGCGCAAGAAAAGATCATCAACACGCCGGGATCGGAAATCACGGGAATACGCGGCGGGATCCACAACTCGGTGACGCGCATCGTGCTCAAGCCCACGCACATGATCGGCGGCTATGCGCAATTGAGCTACGGCTTCAACTACTACGGCACGATCGGCACGAATCGCGACGAGTTCGTGGTCGTGCGAAAAATGAGTCAGATCGACTGGCTCGATACGCCGCGTGACGAAGGCGCGAGCGGCGCGACGCAGCATCATGGAGACAAGCAATGAAAGTACGCGCACAAATCGGCATGGTGCTGAATCTCGACAAGTGCATCGGCTGCCACACCTGCAGCGTGACGTGCAAGAACGTCTGGACGAGCCGCCCCGGCATGGAGTACGCCTGGTTCAACAACGTCGAAACGAAACCGGGCATCGGTTATCCAAAGGAATGGGAGAACCAGGATAAATGGAATGGCGGCTGGGTGCGCCGCGCCGACGGCTCCATTGCGCCGCGCCAGGGAGGCAAGTGGAAGCTGCTCATGCGCATCTTCGCGAATCCGAATCTGCCGCAGATCGACGACTATTACGAGCCGTTCACGTTCGACTACGACCACCTGCAAAGCGCGCCCGAGATGAAGGCCTCTCCGACGGCCCGTCCGCGCAGCCTGATCACCGGCCAGCGGATGGAGAAAATCGTTTGGGGGCCTAACTGGGAAGAGATTCTCGGTGGCGAATTCGCCAAGCGCAGCAAAGATCGGAATTTCGACGACATTCAGAAAGACATCTACGGACAGTTCGAAAACACGTTCATGATGTACTTGCCGCGGCTGTGCGAACACTGCCTGAACCCGGCGTGCGTGGCTTCGTGCCCTTCCGGCTCCATCTACAAGCGCGAGGAAGACGGCATCGTCCTCATCGACCAGGACAAATGCCGCGGCTGGCGCATGTGCGTATCGGGCTGCCCCTACAAGAAGATCTACTACAACTGGAAAAGCGGTAAGGCCGAAAAGTGCATCTTCTGCTATCCGCGCATCGAGGCCGGACAGCCCACCGTCTGCTCGGAGACCTGTGTCGGTCGCATCCGCTATCTGGGTGTGCTGCTCTATGACGCAGACCGCATCGAAGCGGCGGCCTCCGTCGAGAACGACCGCGATCTCTACGAGGCGCAGCTCGACGTCTTTCTCGACCCCAGCGATCCCAAAGTGATCGAGCAGGCGCGTAAGGACGGTGTGCCCGAGAACTGGATCCAGGCCGCGCGTATCAGCCCGGTCTACAAGATGGCGGTCGACTGGAAGGTCGCGTTGCCGCTGCACCCCGAGTATCGGACTCTGCCGATGGTCTGGTACGTGCCGCCGCTCTCGCCGATCACATCCGCGGCCAATGCCGGACACATCGGTGTGAACGGCGAGATTCCCGACGTCAACCAGCTGCGCATTCCGGTGCAATACCTCGCGAACCTGCTGACCGCGGGCGATACCGTGCCGGTCGTGCGCGCGCTCGAACGAATGCTGGCGATGCGGGCCTGGCAGCGCGGCAAGCATGTCGACGGCATCGAGAACCATGCGGCCCTCGCGCAGGCGGGTCTCAGCGTCGAGCAAGTCGACGAGATGTACCGCGTCATGGCGATCGCCAACTACGAAGACCGCTTCGTCATCCCCACCTCGCACCGCGAGTATGCCGAGAACGCGTTCGATGTCCGCGGAGGATGCGGATTCAGCTTCGGCAACGGCTGCTCGGAAGGTGTCGGCGAAACGAGCCTCTTCGGCGGCGCGAAGCGCCGGACGATTCCGATCAAGGCGGAGATCTGAGCGATGACCACTCTCGAGACCACCGCGAGCTGCGCAACGACGTTGCGCGCGCTCGCACGCTTGCTGAGCTATCCCGACGCGGCGCTGCGCGCCCACCTGCCCGAAATGCGCGCGGCGTTGCGCGACGAAGGCGCACTGCTCGACGGCCGGCTCGCGTCGATCGACGCGCTGATCGATCGCCTGGCCGGCAGTACCGGGCTCGATGCGGAAGCGGCATACGTCGATCTCTTCGATCGCGGTCGCCGCACCGCTTTGCACCTGTTCGAGCACGTGCACGGCGATTCGCGCGATCGCGGGCCGGCGATGATCGACCTCATCAAAACCTACGAGGACGCGGGGCTCGCGCTCGCATCGGACGAATTGCCCGATCATCTTTGCGTCGTGCTCGAATTCGCGTCGACGCAACCGCCCATTCAAGCTGCCGATTTTCTGCGCGAGATCGCGCACTTGCTGCGCGGCATTCATACCGCACTCGTCGAGCGGGACAGCGACTATGCGAGCGTGCTGGCCGCGCTCATCGAACTCGCCGGCGAATCGGCGGAGCCGGTCGTCCTCGCAAGCGAGCCGGCGCTCGACGACACATGGAGCGAGCCCGTTGCGTTCGGCGGCTGCTCGGTCGAAGGCCAATCCGCCAACCCGGATCGATCGCAGCCGATCCATATCGTGAAGACGCCGAACGCGGGCGGACACATGCCCCGCGCGCAAGGAGCCTGAGATGAGTCAAGCCGCCTATACCTTCCTTTTCAGCATCTATCCCTACATCTGCCTCGCCGTGTTCCTGCTCGGCTCGCTGTTCCGTTTCGACCGCGACCAATACACGTGGAAAAGCGATTCGTCACAGTTGCTGCGCGCGGGGCAGTTGCGCTGGGGAAGCAATCTCTTTCATGTCGGCATTCTGTTTCTGCTGTTCGGCCACACGGTCGGGCTCCTGACGCCTCATGCGCTCTACGAGTCGATGATCTCCGCGCAACAAAAACAGATGCTGGCGATCCTCTCGGGCGGGATCGCGGGCTCGCTCTGCTTCGTCGGCCTCACGCTGCTCTTGCATCGAAGGCTTTTCGATCCACGCATCCGGTTGACGAGCCGCCGCACCGACATCGCGATCCTGGCGATTCTCTGGGTCCAGCTCGTGCTTGGCCTCGTCACGCTGCCTTTCTCCTATGCGGACCGCGAAACGGCGGGCACCATGCTGAGCCTTGCCAACTGGGCGCAGCATATCGTCACGTTGCGGCCCGATGCGAGCATGCTGAGCGGAGTCGAATGGCCGTTCAAGATTCATCTCGTGCTCGGCATGACGATCTTTCTGCTGTTTCCGTTCACGCGCCTCGTCCATGTCTGGAGCGGCTTCGGCACCGTGAGCTACGCATTCCGTCCCTATCAGCTCGTGCGCGCGCGGCGGCTCAACCTGCCGCGCGGCCACACGCGCTCGCAACACCGAATCTGAGAGGCAAGAGATGACGATCCCACAAAACGGCAAGGTGGCCACAGTCAACGGTGTCGCGCTTCATCTGCCCGGCGAAACGCTGAGCGCGGAGGTGCTCAGACAGCGCGCCTGCACCGAGCTCTTGCGCCAAGCCGCGATCGAAGCCGGCCTGCTGGGCGATGACGATTCCGCTCCGGTGGACGGTGCTATCAGCGTGGAAGCTACCGCGGCGATCGAAGCGTTGCTCGACGACGCGTTGCCGGCACAAGAACCTTCCGACGAGGCGTGCCGCCGCTATCACGCGGCGCATGCGCGCCGCTATGCCGTGGGCGCGCGCGTGCGAGCGCGGCATGTCCTGTTCGCGGTGACGCCGGGCGTCGATGTAGCGCAATTGCGTACGCGCGCCGAAGCATGCCTGCTCGATCTGCGCTGTCAGCCCAGCACGGACGATGGCCGATTCGCGCGCGCCGCCGGGCAATGGTCGAATTGCCCGAGCGGCGCCGAGGGCGGGAACCTCGGATGGCTGAGCGCCGAGGCATGCGCGCCCGAGTTTGCGCAGGAGCTTTTCGAAAACAAGGAAGTCGGCGTGCTCCCGCGGCTCGTGCTGAGCCGGTTCGGCTTTCACGTCGTCGAAGTGCTCGAGCGCGAGCCCGGCAACGAACCGCCGTTCGAGAGCGTACGCGCCGCCGTCGCGCAAACGCTGCGGCAGCAGAGCTTTGCAACAGAGCTGCGTCGCTACCTCGATCGGCTGGCGCAAGCGGCGACGCTCGAGGGACTCGAATTCGACGCCGAGCTCAGCGACGTGAACGCGCCGCCGCTCTGACGCTCGCCGCCAGCTGTTCCTCGAGCGTTGCGGCACGCCGTTCGCCGCGGCGCGCGCGTCTTGCCTCGCGCCGCAGCAGCGCCGCAAATGCGGCCTCGTCGGCCTTCAGGCCGTGGCGCGTGCGCACCTTCGGCAACGTATGCAGCTCGCCGGCCTCGAACACTTCGAGCACGGCCGGATGGATGTAGCAGCGACGGCAAACGGCCGGCGTATTGCGCAGCGTCGCGGCGACTTCCTTCACGGTTTCGACGACATGGGTGCGCATGTGCCGCTCGCCCGGCTGCAGCTCGATGCGGCGCAGCGCACCGAGCGCGAGCACGCTGCCCGCCCACGTGCGATAGTCCTTCGCGGTGAAGTCCGCGCCGCTTGCTTCGCGCAGATAGTCGTTGATGTCCGATGAGCCGACGGGATGCCGCGCGCCGGCATCGTCAACGTACTGAAAGAGCTCATGCCCCGGCAAATCGAGGCACTTGCGCACGATACGCGCGAGGCGCGGGTCTTCGACATCGATGTCGTGCTCGATCCCGCTCTTGCCGCGAAAGCGAAAGCGCAGGTGCCCGGCACGGACCGCCGCATGGCGCTTGCGCAACGTGGTCAAACCATAGGAATTGTTTTCCCGCACGTATTCGCGGCTGCCGACGCGCGCGAGCGTGATGTCGAGCAGTCGGACGACCGTTGCCACGACCTTGTGCCACGGCATGCCGGGCAGCCGCAAATCGCGCGCGATACGTGCGCGGATTTTCGGCAAGACGTCCGCGAACGCAGCCATGCGCTCGAACTTGGTGGCGTCGCGCGTCTCGCGCCAGCGCGGATGATACCGGTACTGCTTGCGCGCACGCGAGTCGCGGCCGGTCGCCTGCAGGTGTCCGAGCGGGTCGGGACAGATCCATACATCGGTGTAAGCGGGCGGAACGGCGAGCGCGTTGATGCGAGCGATTTCCTGCACATCGCGAATGCGGCGGCCTTGCGGGTCGAAATAGGCGAAGTGTCCGCGAATGAGCCGGCGCCGGATACCGGGCTTCGTATCGTCGACGTAATGCAGGCCGGGCGGCACCTCGAGCTCATGGTTGCGATCGAGCGAGCCAGCCGCGGCGCGGTGCGATGGGTCATTCCTGTGGGGGCTGCGCGGCATGCGGGCTCGGCAATTCGATAGGTTCACACCCCGCTCAGCACGCTTCGTGCCATGGGCAATGGGTGAACGTACGTCGTTGCCTAGCCGCGAAATCCGGCCTCAGGCGTTCCCCTCAGCGCTCGGGCGCCACATCGAGCGCTTCGAGCACTCTCACTTGCGGCGGCTCGGCGAGCCAATCCGCGACCGCCGAACGAAACGCCTGGAAGTGTTCGCTCGCGAGATGGCTGTCGAACGCGTTCCGGTCTTCATAGATCTCGTACAGATGCAGCACCGGCCCGCTCGGCGACGTTTCTCGAAAAAGATCGTAGCGGTGGTTGCCGGGCTCCTTGCGCGTCACATCCACCATGCGGCGCACCTGCTTTTCGACATCGGTGGCATGTTCCGGCTTCGGCGTGATCGTGGCGATGATATGGGCGTTCATTCCAACTCCTCCTGAAGAGATACGTCGGGGAACTTCGAAACCCTCGGCTCACGGCGCGAGGGCGGGCGTGCTGGTCACCGATTCTGCCACCGAGTGCCCTCGCGGTGCAGTGCAGTGCGGCCATCGCTCGATGCGGCATTGCAGCATCGAGCGGCGGGTAAGCCCGGGTTGACGCGAGAGCCGGATGGCCTGAGCTGGCGGGCTCGTAAAACATCGTAACGGTTTCGGGCGGGAGCGAACCGTTTTGCGGGCACCACGAATTACTTTTTGCCACTGACGTCGACTACATTCGATCTTCTTACCACCGCATTTTTGCCGGCGGCTTTTCATGTGGATCGTCAACGTTGCGCTCAAACGGCCTTACACGTTCATCGTGATGGCCATTCTCATCGTGCTTGCGACACCGTTCGCGCTCATGAGAACGCCGATCGACATCCTGCCCGAGGTCGATATTCCTGTCGTCAGCATTATCTGGAATTACGCGGGGCTTTCGGCGCAGGACATGGCCAATCGCGTGACGTCGGTCAACGAGCGGGGGCTGACGACGACCGTCAACAACATCGAACATATCGAATCGCAATCGCTCGCCGGCGTCGCCGTCATCAAGCTGTTCCTGCAACCGAATGCGAATATTCAGACCGCCATCGCGCAGACGGTCGCGGTAGAACAGACCCAACTGAGGCAGATGCCGCCCGGCGCAACGCCGCCGCTCATCATCAGCTATTCGGCCTCCTCGATTCCGGTGATCCAGCTTGCCCTCTCGAGCAGCACGTTGGCGGAGCAGCGGCTCAACGACTTCGCGCTCAACGCGCTGCGGCCGCAATTGATCACCATTCCGGGCGCGGCCGTCCCCTATCCCTACGGCGGCAAGACGCGGCTCATATCGGTCGACCTCGACACGCGCGCGCTGCTTGCCAAGGGGCTCACGCCGCTCGACGTGGTCAGCGCCGTCAACGCGCAGAATCTGATACTGCCGACGGGGACGGCCAAGATCGGTCCGCGCGAATACGCCGTCGAGATGAACGGCTCGCCGCCGACGATCGCGGGCCTCAACGAGATCCCGGTGCGCACCGTCAACGGCGCCACGACCTATCTCGGCGAAGTGGCCCATGTGCGCGATGGGTTCGCGCCGCAGACGAACGTCGTGCGCCAGGACGGCCGGCGCGGTGTACTCATTTCGGTACTCAAGAACGGCAGCGACGCGTCGACGCTCGCGATCGTCAACGAATTGCGCCACATCCTGCCGGTGGCGCAAACGACGCTGCCCCGCGAGCTCAAGGTCACGCCGCTGTTCGATCAGTCGATCTTCGTTCAATCGGCGATTTCGGGTGTGGCGCGCGAAGCCGTCATCGCGGCGGCGCTGACCGCGGCGATGATTCTGCTGTTCCTCGGCAATTGGCGCAGCACCTGCATCATCGCCATCTCCATTCCGCTATCGATCCTGGCCTCGCTGCTGGCGCTGCACGCGCTCGGCCAGACCATCAACATCATGACGTTAGGCGGCCTTGCGCTGGCGGTAGGCATCCTCGTCGACGACGCGACCGTCACGATCGAAAACATCGAGCGGCATCTGCACCTGGGCACGGACCTTCACGAAGCCATTCTCGACGGTGCCGGCGAAATCGCCGTTCCGGCCCTGGTCTCGACGCTGTGCATCTGCATCGTGTTCGTGCCGATGTTCTTCCTGACCGGCGTCGCACGATATCTGTTCGTGCCGCTCGCCGAGGCGGTGGTGTTCGCCATGCTCGCATCGTACGTGCTCTCGCGCACGCTCGTACCGACGCTCGCGATGCTGTGGATGGGGCACGCTCATAGGCGCGACCCGCACGCGAAGCCGGGCCTTCTTGTTCGCCTGCATCACCGCTTCGATGCCGGCTTCGAGCGCATGCGCGCCGCTTATATCGTGTTGCTGAGCAGCCTGCTCGTGCATCGGCGAGCATTCACGCTCTCGTTTCTCGCGTTCTGCATGGCCTCGCTCGGCCTCGTGTTCGCGCTCGGCGCCGACTTCTTTCCACGCGTCGATGCCGGCAATATTCGTCTGCACTTTCGCGCACCGACCGGCACGCGCATCGAGGAAACGGCACGACTAGCCGACGAGATCGAGCGGGTCATTCGTCAGACGGTACCGCCGAGGGAACTCGCCACGATCCTCGACAATCTCGGTCTGCCCTATAGCGGCATCAATCTTTCGTACAGCAACGCGGGTACCATCGGCACGCTCGACGGCGAGATTCAGATCGCGCTCACCGCCGATCACGCGCCCACGCTCGGCTATATCGATCGATTGCGCGACGTGCTGCCCCAGCGGTTTCCCGGCGTCGAGTTTTTCTTTCAACCGGCCGATATCGTGACGCAGATCCTCAACTTCGGGCTGCCGGCCGCCATCGACGTGCAGATCACGGGGGCGGACCAGCGCAGTAATTTCGCCGCCGCGAGCAAGCTCATGAAAGCCGTACGCGCGATCCCGGGGACGGTCGACACGCATATCCAACAGAAATTCGACGAGCCCGCCATCCGCCTGCAAATGGATCGAACCCGGCTGCAGCAATTGAACCTCAGCGCAAGCAACGTCGCGCAGAATCTGCTCATTTCGTTGTCCGGCAGCTCGCAGACTTCCCCGGGCTTCTGGTTCAACGAGCAAAACGGCGTCGAATACAACGTGGCGGTGCAAACCCCGCAATACAAGATCTCGTCGATCGACGAGCTGATGCGCACGCCCGTGGCGGCGGCCGGCAGCAACGCCCCGCCGCAGTTGCTCGGCAATCTCGTGCAGCTTCGCCCGGCCACCCAGCTCGCCGGAGTCACGCATTACAACATCCGCCCCGTCGTGGACCTGTTCGTGAGCGTGCAAGGGCGCGACCTGGGCGGCGTCGCGAAGGAAGTCGACCGGCTCGTCGAGCAAGCGCGCGCCACCCTGCCGCGCGGCAGCCAGATCGCCGTGCGCGGGCAAGTCCAGACGATGCAGCGCTCGTATCTGGGGCTCGGCGTGGGCGTCGCGATGGCGATCGTGCTCGTCTATCTGCTCATCGTCGTGAATTTTCAGTCGTGGATCGATCCGATCATCATCGTCAGTGCACTGCCGGCCGCGCTGGCCGGTATCGTCTGGATGCTTTTCGTGACCGGCACGCATCTGTCGGTACCCGCGCTGACCGGCGCCATCATGACCATGGGCGTCGCCACGGCCAACAGCATTCTCGTGGTGTCCTTCGCACGTCAGCGCCTCACGGCCGGCGCGCCGCCCCTTACCGCCGCGCTCGAAGCCGGCGCGAGCCGCATCCGGCCCGTGCTGATGACGGCCTGCGCCATGATCATCGGCATGGTGCCGATGGCATTGGGCCTCGGCGAGGGCGCCGAGCAGAACGCACCGCTCGGCCGGGCCGTGATCGGCGGCCTGCTCTTCGCGACCCTCTCGACGCTTTTCTTCGTCCCGCTTTTCTTTGCCGGCGTCCACGCGCGGCTTGCCCACCGCAAGGCAAAACGCGCTCGGGCGGATGAGGCCGGCACGAACGCCAACGGGAGCACGAATTGAAGGCAGCTTGTTACCGGAATTGACGACATGACCGAAAAAAGTCACGCATCGCTGGCCATTCCCGCTCGCGAGCACGGCGAAGGGCCGATGCTGCCGCCGCGCGAACGCGTCTGGCGGCGCGCGAAGATCGCGCTCGTTGTCATGCTGTTGCTGCTCGCCGCCCTTGCGCTGCGCACGGTCATCGCGGACATCGTCAACCAGCGTGAAGTCGCCGCCGCCACGGCACGCAATGCGAAACTCTATGTGAACGTCGTCAGCCCATTGCCGAGCGATGGCGGCAGCCGCGGGATGTTGCTCCCCGGCACGTTGCGCGGCTACGTGGAGTCGCCGATCTACGCACGCGCAACGGGGTATTTGCTGCACTGGTACGTCGATATCGGCGCGCGCGTGAAGCAGGGGCAGGTGCTGGCCGACCTCGACACGCCCGAGATCGATCAGGAACTCGCACAGGCGATCGCGCAGCGCGATCAGATCAGCGCAAGTCTCGGACTCGCCAAGTCTTCGCTTGCGCGCTGGCGGCAGTTGCGCGAGCGCGACGCCGTCTCGCAGCAGGAGCTCGACGAGCGGCAAAGCACCTATACGCAGGGGCTCGCGAATTTGACGGCGGCCAATGCGAACGTGAAGCGATTGCAGCAACTCGAATCGTTCAAACGCATCGTCGCGCCGTTCGCGGGCGTCGTCACGCAACGCAACGTGGATGTCGGCGATCTGATCGATGCCGGCAGCAGTTCGCGCCGCGCGCTTTTCGCGCTCGCGCAGACGAATCCGCTGCGCGTGTTCGTCCAGTTGCCGCAGGCCTATGCGCAAAACGTCAAGGCCGGCATGCCCGTCATCGTTTCGCAGCCGGAATTACCGGGCCAGACCTTCCGCGGCACGATCGCGCATATCGCAGGCGCCATCGACGTGCCGACGCGTTCGCTGCAAATCGAAGTCTCGCTGCCCAATCCCGACGATAAGCTGCGGCCGGGCGCCTACGTGCAAGTCGAAGTGCCGGGCACCGGTCATGCACGCCTGACCGTTCCCGGCAACACGCTGCTTTTTCGGGCCGAAGGACCGGCCGTCGCCGTCGTGGACGCGCAGAGCATCGTGCATCTACACAGCGTCGCGATCGCGCAGGATCTCGGGCAAACGCTCGAAATCGATAGCGGCATCGAAGCGGCGGACCGGATCATCGTCAACCCGAGCGATTCGATCGCCGATGGCGACCGCGTGGAAGTTTCGCCTCCCCCGGCCGGCGAGGCGCACTCATGATGCGGCTGACGCGGCGCCCATTGCGCCTGGCCGCGGTGGCGACATGCGTCGGCTTCGCGTCCGCCTGCACGCTCGGGCCCGACTACCAGCGCCCCGAGGTCGAGACGCCGGCCGCCTGGCAGACCGATCCCGGTTGGCGGCTCGCGGCGCCGTCCCACGCCCCGCTCGCGCTCGACTGGTGGCGCATGTTCGACGATCCGCTCCTCGATACGCTCGAAACGCGTGCGCTCACGCAAAACCAGACGCTCGCGGCTGCCAGCGCGCATTACGCTCAGGCAACGGCTACGCTGGCGGCCATCTCTTCGCAGCAGTTGCCCGAGCTCGATCTTGACGCCAACGTCGCTCGTGCAAAGGTCTCGAAGAACCGGCCTCAGCTCAACTACGCGACGCCGAATCAATCGACGGTTCAGAACCAGGTCGTCGTCGGCCCGTCGATCACGTGCGACGTCGATCTGTTCGGGCGCATCCGCCGCGAGGTGGAGAGCGCCTCGGCATCCGCGGAACAAGCGGGCGACGATCTGGCCAACGCCCGGCTCGTGCTGACATCCGATCTTGCCACGGCCTACTACGCGCTGCGTGAACGCGATGCCGAGATCGATGTCCTCGATCGATCGGTTCAGCTACAGGAGAAGGCTCTCGACTACGTCAACGCCAAACACGAACTCGGGGCCGTCTCCGGGCTCGACCTTGCGCAACAGCAATCGCAGCTCGATTCCACACGTGTCCAGGCCACGTTGCTCAGGCAGCAGCGCGCCCAATACGAACATGCCATCGCCGCCCTGATCGGCACACCGGCGCCGCAGTTTTCGATCGCGCCGCGACTCGTGCCGATGGTCGTGCCCGACATTGCAGCCGGTGTTCCGAGCGAGCTGCTGGAGCGCAGGCCCGATATCGCCGCGGCCGAGCGCGCGATGGCCGCGCCCAACGCGCAAATCGGCGCGGCAAAGGCTGCCTTCTTTCCCGATCTCACACTCTCGCCCGGGATCGGCTGGGAGAGTACGCGCTTTGCGAACCTGCTGAGCGCGCCGAGCCTGATGTGGACCGTCGGCGCAACACTCAAGCAAGCGGTCTTCGACGGCGGCCAGCGCAAGGCCAACCTGGCGTTCGCGAACGAGGGCTACCGTGCGACCGTCGCCAATTACCGGCAGGCTGTGCTGAGCGCGTTTCAGCAGGTGCAGGACGGCGTCACCGGGCTTGCCGTGCTCGCGCGCGCCGCCTCGCAGTCGCAGGCGGCCGTGGACGATGCGAAGCGCTTGCTGTCGCTCGCCAACGATCGCTATTCGGGCGGCCTCGTCGCCTACCTCGATGTCATTTCTGCGCAGCAGTCCCTGCTCACGAGCGAGCGCCAGGACGCCCAGGTTCGCGGCCAGCGAATCGCGCTGGCCGTCTCGCTCGTGAAAGCGCTCGGCGGCGGGTGGCAAGCGCAGACATCGGCCGGCACGGACGCCGTCGCGCAACGCCGCGGATAGCGGCGCATTTCCGCGTCGATCGACTGCGATCCTCGTCGGACGAGCTTTTCCTCTCTTCGATCGCCGCTATCGATGCGGTCCTTTTTTCGAGTGTTGCTTCAATACAGATCACATACGGATATACCCAAACCGTATTGACATTCCCGCACAATTCTGCAATCCAAATCAAACTCTCGTTTTAACCCCGTCACCGATTCATTCGGACTTCGTCTAAATCCCGCTTTATTTGATCAATATCAATCGTTCGCAAACGTTTGCCCTTTTCCCGATTTGAAAAGCGCGATGAATGTGCTACCGCGCACATTCCGTAAGGGTCGCACCCGCTGGGTGTGTGGCCGATAGCACGGTGACGAATCGCAATCCCCCGGAGTTTTACTGACTGCGTTCGATGACGGACTTTCGTCGCGCAAAATGCCGATGCCCCAAAGACGCTTCTGCATCTTTGAGAGCACTCCAATCGACCTTACTCACTCAAATGGGGAAAACCATGCGATTCGACATTAGCTCCACATGCCGCCCTTTTCATGAAGCCGGCGAATTCAGCCAACTCTTGGCCTACTACGAGGAAGAACGCAACACTATGTGGATGATGCTGCGCTCCGAGCCGCGGCCATGCTTCAATCAGCAATTGGTCTCGGACATCATTCGCCTGGCTCGCGCAGCCAGGGAATCCGGCCTGCGATTCGATTTCTGGGTCACCGGCTCACTGGTCCCGGAAATCTTCAACGTAGGGGGCGATCTCAACTTTTTTGTCGACGCCATTCGCAAGGGCGATCGCGATCGGCTGATGGCTTATGCGCGCTCGTGCATCGACGGCGTCTGGGAGATCTACAACGGCTTCGGCACCGGCGCGGTCACCATCGCCATGGTGGAAGGCAGCGCGCTCGGGGGCGGCTTCGAGGCGGCACTCGCTCACCACTACGTACTCGGTCAAAGAGGTTGCAAGCTCGGGTTTCCGGAGGTCGCCTTCAATCTTTTTCCCGGCATGGGCGGCTACTCGCTCGTGGCCCGCAAGTCGAACATGCGTGTTGCCGAAACGCTGATCAGCACAGGAGAGTCGCAATGCGCCGAATGGCACGCCGAGCGGGGTCTGGTGGACGGCGTTTTCGAGCCGGGCGATGCGCTGCTGCAGACGCGGACCTTCATCGACGTGACCCGGCCGATGCTCAACAGTACGCGCGCGATGCTGCGCACACGTCAGCGCGTATTGCCGCTTTCACGCGCGGAGCTGATGGACATCACGGAGGATTGGGTGAATTCCGCCTTCATGCTCGAGGAGAAGGACGTCTCGTTCATGGAGCGCCTCGTCATGCTGCAAAACAGACGGGTGTCCAAACTGAAGGCCGTATCGTAAGCGACGTTGAGCGACGGTCTCGTGCCGTCGCTCGACTCCGGGTTGCAAGCTCAGGCGATGAGCCTGAGCTTCTTTTTATCGGCAACCCACGCTTCGAACATATCCGGGGCCATCGGTTTCGAATAGAAGTAGCCCTGCGCGTAGTCGACGCCGATGTCCTTCAGGAACTGCATTTCGCGCTCCGTCTCGACGCCTTCGGCGACGATGGCGAAGCCGAAAGCTCGCGCGAGGCCCAGCAGGGAACGCACGAGCGACTGCGACTGATAATTCTGATCGATTCCGGTGATGAAGCTCCGGTCCAGTTTGATGACATCGATCGGCAGTCTCGTCAGTTGCGACAACGACGAATAGCCCGTGCCGAAATCGTCGAGCAGGATACGCGCGCCCAACTGCTTGAACTGCCTCATCAAATCGATTGCCGACTTTTCGTCCTCGATGAAGCAGCTCTCCGTCAACTCGATATCGACCAGCGTTCGTTTAGCGCCGCATTCTTCGATCAATTCGCGCAACTGGTTGACGATACCCGCGTCGCGCAGCTGCCGTGCCGACACGTTGACGGAAATTCTGACACTGAGGCCGTTTTCGTTCCACAGCGTCGCCTGTCTCACGGCCTCGCGCATCAACCATCGGCCGATCGGAATGATGAGGCCCGACTCCTCGGTGAAGCGGATGAACTCCGACGGCGCGACGAGTCCGCGACTGGACTGCCAGCGAATCAGCGCCTCGGCGCTATGGAGTTGGCCTGTATAGAGATTGACGATCGGCTGGTAGTGAAGGACGAACTGCTGTTCGTCGATGGCCCGCCGCAGTTCCGTATCGAGCCAGATGTACTTGGCGACCTTCTGGTTCATCTCGGGCGAAAAGACGCAGTAGGTGTGCTTGCCTGCCTCTTTGGCCGCATACATCGCCGTATCCGCGTGCGAGATGAGCGCCTCGAGCGTTTCGCCGTGCTGGGGGTAGACGGCAATTCCGATCGAGCAACTGGTATAGACGTCCATCAGATCGAGGTGGATCGCCGGACGGAAACGATCGATGATCGTTTGCGCCAGCGTCTCGAGCAGTTCCGGCGAGCACGGATCGACCAGGATCAGGAACTCGTCGCCGCCCAAGCGAGCGATCGTCGCGCCTTCGGGCAGCGATTCGCTGACCATCTCCGACACGCGCTTGATCAGCCGATCGCCGTAGACATGGCCGTAGTGATCGTTGACGCGTTTGAAGTTGTCGAGATCGAGAAAGACGATGCCGAGCACGCGGTCAGGATCGCGGCGCGCATCCTCGAGCGCCTGCTCGATCTTGGCATTGATCGCATAGCGATTCATCAGGCCCGTCAGGACGTCTTGCGATGCAAGCTCTTTGAGCCGCTTCTGAGCGTTGCGCTCATCGGTGATGTCCGTGCCCGAGCAGATGATGAACTCTTCGTCCACGCCGCTGCCGCTATGAACGAACTTGTTCCGGAACTGGAACAGGCGCGGCCCTTTGATCGTGTTGATGACGCGCTCGACTTCGAACGACTGCCGGCTTTCGAAGAACCGCTTGATGTTGCTGCGTGACTGCTCGCCCTCATCGGGGCTCATGAACAATTCGAATGCGCTTTTACCGATGACATCGACTTCTCGCCAACCGGTCACCTCTTCGCACATCCGATTGAAACGCTGCACAAAGCCGCTGCGATCGAGGATGACGACGAGCGAGTTGACTTCCGATACGACTTGCTCCGCCGACGCGAGCCCGGTCGACAGCGCTTCCGCGACCGAAAGCGTGTCCGAATCGCTGGATGCCGTCCCTGCCCAGTGGGTCATATTGATCTTCTTGCCGACGAGGTGAAGCGAGACTGCATTGCCAAAAAGCGATACGTCGAGCCGGATATGCGATGTCACGCCCGTCAGGTTGCGGATGTTGGCTGCCTGTTCCGCCGTGAGCGCGACACCGATGTTCGTCAGGCCGCGAACCGCCGCCAACTCCAGGGCGTTGCTGTCGCTGCCGAGGCGCCAGCAGGGGCTTTTCGTTCCAAGCAGGACCTCGAGCACCGAGCAGTCATCATCGTCATCAAACATACCCCACCCCGCTGAACAAGCACTCAAGTGACACGCACATGAGTCGCGCGGTAAGAGCCGCGCTTCTTGGCAATGATTTATGCGCGCTTTGCATGGCGCATTTACGAATGCTTTTTAACGCCGCGCGTCAATTCGACGGTCCCGCAACCCTTGTGTGGCAAAGGCTGGCGAGCGGTTGCCGCTCGAAGCTGCGACCGCCGCAGTTCCCGAATTGCCTATCAAAAACCGGCAAGAATTGCAACATTCATGCGCCAATATGCCAGTTCCTACCGGACTGCGCAATACGATGCCTTTTTGCAACAGGGTTTTGTGGCCAATTCGGCGCGTAATGCGAGCCTCGGCAACAGCGGTCACACGCGTGACACGAACACCGGTAAGCAGCCGCATACATCGTTGGCCGATCAGCTAATTCCTGGCATCGTCGTGGTGCAAAGCGGTGCATACAGGCGTCCCGTGCCGTCCGTTTGCCTCTGGCGTGCGTGCGTATTTGGTGCCCTCGCTTCGCATTCCCTTTCGAAAGCGGTGCTGACGCGGGCTACATTGGAATCGTCGCTTTCATCCGCTATCGGTGCAGGAATCTGGAATCATGGATGGCGTAAATCCTCTCAACCCGGCTCAACGTGGAGTCGTTCCTGAAGCGGGCGATACCACCGCAGATCCGAAACCCGCGCAGGGGCCTCAGGCCACTCGACAGTCGGGGCAACCGGCGCTGCAGCGGCTCGCCGGCGGACCGTCGGCGTCCGCGCCTCGCTCCGTCTCGCCGTCGCCCGGCGGGGCCTCATCGGTGCTCGCGCGGCTTTCCGGACAAGTGCCGGCAAATGCAAACGCACCGGCCGCTGCCCAGCGCCCCGATAGTGCGGCATCGCGCGGCAATCCCATCGATGCTAAAAAGCAGCTCGCGGGGCTCGGGTTTACCAGCGCCCAAATAGCAGCCATGAGTGGTTCGGAGGAGACATTAGCCAAGGTCGTCGAAATTTGGCCCACGCTCAAAAAACGAAATACGTTGGCGGGCAACACCCATGAACTGGTGGCACGCGTTGCGGCCCAAGAGGGGAGTTCAGGGCTGGACGCGTTGCATCGCTTGGCCGACGAGCCGATGCACCAGTTTTACCTGGCCGAAAGAGTCAAGGAGCTCGGGATAGATGGGCCCGAGGACACGGACTCGGCCGACTGGCAGCAGACCCATCGGCCGGTTTGACCGTCACCGATCGAAGATGCCGCCCAGGTTCATCGACGGCTGGCTCGGCATCGAACTGCAATCGATCGAGACCCGGCGAATAAGCAGTCCCACTCATCCGCCGGGTCGCATCACTCATTGCCGGCAACGGCATTGATCGGATCGCCTGATTGCCGGCAAAAAACGATTACGAACCGCTGGAGTCCGTCGTCGACGGTTTGGCGACCTTGTGATGCTTCATCGACGTACGCGTATGCGTCTTCGCTTTACCCGTCACGTCCGTATTGGAGCGGTCCTCGGCGCGAGCCGTACCCTTGTCGGGATCGGTGGCAGTCGGGCCATTGGTGTTGGCCGCCCCTTCGGTGCTCATATGGCTCGACGACATGCCACCGGCACTGGTGCCGGCTCCCGTCGTACCGGGGGCGGGCGGCGTCGTCGCACCCAGATTCGAGCCGGCATTCACGCCAGCGCCAGCCCCGGCATTGGCCCCCGTCGTCGTGCCACCTGTACCGCTCGTATCGGTGCCAACGGTGGCGCTCGTGGTGCTCTTGGCGCCGAGCGAACCCGCGCCCACGGTACTGCCCGTATCGCTGCCTGCCGCGAATGCCATCGACGATGCAAGAACGGTTACACCGGTTGCAGCCAACAGAGTCCATCGCTTCGTCTTCATCCGAATTCTCCAAAACAAGTTGCGGTGAGTGAATTCTATGGAGACGCTTCGACCCGGACGTTACCGGTTGTTTCGGGAAGCAACAGCATGCACAGCGGTCGTACGGCTTTCCTATATGGAGCAGCGGCCTATCCGTCGGTCACCGTTGCATGCAGTCACATAGTTCACGATCTTCTATCATTCACGGACCGCCGCGGCGCGTCACTGCGATATCTCGATTGCTGGATCGTAGGTGTAATAGCCCTGAACGTGCCCCTGCCGATCGACGACCATGAACTCGAGGTTGTATTGGACGTGCCCGCGGGTCAAGACCGTGGATTCCCACAAACAGTCCGGGCGGCTGTTCGCGCCTGAACCGAGTCGCCGCTGCTTCGGAGCAGTGATCAGACTCGCGCCGGCCTGGATGTTGAACTTCGTAATGAAGCACTGGCTGTCCGCACCGAGCGAGATTTCCTGCATGCGCCACCGAAGGACGTCGACGTCCGTCTCGCCTTCTTCCTTGGCCTGCATGACGAGCCAGCCCGATGCATTCTGCTGTACAGCCGCGCTTCCTCTTACCGTCAAGTAGATGTTCTCGTGATAGAACGCGGGCGGATTCTGCCACGCATTGTTGGTCCCATAGTGCTGAACCACATAATTTGCATCGACGACGACCGATATGTTGATGATTGACATTGGATGCCTCCTGCTTGCAAATGTCGCCGACGGCTACTCACGAAATGCGCACGGTGGGCTGCCCGGTTGCCGACGAACCGATTCTGTAATGACCCTGCACAGTTCCCTTGTGATCGGTGATCTTGATGTCGACGAGATAGGACGCCGTACCGGCGCTGTTGATTTGCGACTCCCAGTATCGATCGATCACAGACTGCGTCGTGAGCTTGCTCGGGTCCTGCGGCGCCTCCACATCCGCCAGGCACAGATCAAACGACTTGTTCTGGGACGTCGCAGCTTGCAGGCAATCCGCTTGCGCGCTAATCGTGAGCTTTTCGATCTCGCACTGATATGCGGCGTCCATCGAAAGCGTGCACGCCCTCCAGCGAACCAGCGTCGGGGCAGCGCTCGTGCCGCGAGGGGCCGTTATAGCAAGGTCGAATCGCGCTTGGCCGCCCCCGTATGCGGCGGCGACAATCAAGCCGCCATAGTCCTCCCCGAGTACGACGGGATCCCCTTCCCCGTCATTCGGTCCGTACTTTGCCAGCACGTCTTCGGCGCAGACGAGCGCCAGCACGTTGACGATTTCACTCATCGACTTCTCCCGAAGGTCCTTCAAGCTCGAACCGTTGAAGGAACCTTATAGGAAACGTCGCGCGCGAAACCTAACTGAACTTCCAGTAGCGGACCGACTGCGTCGACGCTATAAGCGTCCACCTCGCCTTCACGCCCCGCCCGGCGTGTCCTTCAAGAACCTCAAGCTATCGCGGGAACGCGCAATGACCGCCGATTGCGTCGCGAATACGCCGCTCTTTATCGGATTCTTTGGATCGCTCAAATTCGAAACGTTCACCCCGGAGCCCGCCGGCAGCGCATATCGCCATTCGCCCAGCGGGGTAATGCTGACGAAATTGGCCGCAAATATCGATGTCGTCCCATAGTAAAGCAGCGTATCCGCCGGGGAATGCTCGGCAAACGGCGTCGCCACTGTCACCAGTTCAAGCGATTCACGTTGCTTCAAACGCCGCGGCAGCCTCATCGTCGTCGACGTTTCACCGTCGAGAACATGGAGGAACTCGGGCTGCCCAGGAAGCTGCAGCCATTTGACGACGACCTTCGTTCCTTGCCATACACGCTTCGCCCATCCTGTTCCGAATGGCGTCAGCGTGGCGATCGCATCCGGGTTTCGCGAAGTGCTCGTGCAGAATCCGAGGGCGTTGTTTTGCGGCTTCCCGTCTGGAAGCGAGACCAAATGCGTGGCAAGAGGAGGAAATTTCATGACGTTCGTGAGTGTTCGAATGAATGGGAGAAAGTGAGTCCAACGGCTGCGGCGCAGTGCCTATCGCCCACCCGTCCGGAAACGCGGTCTACTCTATTTCGATGCCCGTCACCGAACCCATAACGCATTAAAAAATCGGACGCGGGCTCGAAATCATGAAATATCTACATCCGCTTGAAGTTTCTCTCTCGATATGCCAAGGATTTTTCTTTCTGCAAGTTGCTCTCAATGCATTATTCCGCGCCATTGACTGCCTTCTTTGTACTGCACGGCACCGCATTTGCTACGAGCAGGGCCGACAACATCGAATTCGATCAACAAAAAATAAAAGGAGGCGCTCGTGAATGCGAGGACGATTCGAGCTCATCTAGCCGGTTGGCTCATGTTGCTGGCGGTCCTGATGGCGGGCTGCTCGGGCGGCAGCAGCGACAGCGCCTCACAGCCGGGTAGTACCGCGGCACTCGCATTCCAGATGAACGCGGGCGGCCAACTCAACGCGTTTTACCGCGAAGGCAGCGTGGCCGCGCATTTGTTGATGCGCTCGTCGGCGCGGCCACGACTGCTCGTGGTGTTTCCGGCCGGCAACAGCGGCACCGGGCTCTGGTTCGACGACACGGCTCGACCGGTCAACTGGAGCCTCGATACGCCCATCGCGCCGAGTGTCGGCCACGATCTGCTCGGTCGCACGCTCCAGGGCATCACGGCGAACGTCTCGGTCGACACGACAACGCTCTCGATCCGGCAGGCGCTGCTGAGTTCGGTGCGCTTTCTGCGCGACTTCAATGGCGGTAACTCGGTGCCGCCCGAGATCGTGACGCCGCCGTTCGTGCAGAACAACACGATTCGCTGGCAGCGGCCGCGGGCCGACGGCGCGCCCGGCTATGCGCTCACCGTGACGGTGACCGGCGGCACGGTTTCGACGAACGCGAGTGGTGCGCTCGTGCTGCAGGCTGCGAATGGAAGCACCGCGCTTCATTTGCAGATTCAAGCGCTCACGGGCGAAACACCGCTTACACCGATTACCCATGCGAGCCTTTTCAATAATGCGGTGAATCCCGATACGCAGAGCCAGAACGTCGTCGAGTTCCTGAGCTATCAGGACAAGCTGCTCGCAGGCTCGTGGCAGTACGACACCTACTTCGGCCGCGACACGCTGATCTCGGTGCGCATGTTGATGCCTGTTCTGCAGCCCACGGCGATCGAAGCAGGTCTCACTTCCGTGCTGAGCCGTCTTTCGGCGGACGGTATGGTGGCGCACGAGGAGGGAATCGGCGAGTTTGCCGTCATCGACAATCGCAAGAATGGCCGTTCCAGCGATGCCACACCGAGCTACGACTACAAGATGATCGACGGGGACTACATGCTCGCGCCGATCATGGCGGCATGGCTCATCGACGATCCACGCGGCGCCGCGCGGGCGGCGGCTTACCTCGCCCAGACCGAAAGCAACGGACAAACGAACGGCAGCCGTTTCGTGACCAACCTGCTGCGCGTCGCAAACACCGCGCGGGCGTTCACGCAGCAAAGCACCGCATCGAACCTGATCCATCTGCGCGCCGGGCAGATCGTCGGCAACTGGCGCGACAGCACCGACGGCCTGGGCGGCGGCGTCTATCCCTACGATGTCAACGCCGTGCTCGTTCCGGCCGCGCTTCGCGCGGCGAGCCGCTTCGTCGATAGCGGGTTGCTCGACCCGTACCTCTCGGGCGATGCGCGCGCCGCGCTTGCCGATGCCGCGCAGCAGGCGTCGGTCTGGGAATCGGCCGCGCCGCCGTTCTTTCAGGTGAATGTCACGCCCGCGCAAGCGGCAGCGCAACTGCCGGCTTATGCTGCGCAAGCCGGCGTGCCGACCGGCACCTTGCCCACTTCGACGCTGTCGTTCTACGCCGTCTCGCTCGACGAGCAGGGCAACCCGATCCCGATCATGAACTCCGATGGCGGCTTCGCGCTGCTGTTCGGCACGCCGTCGGAAGACACGTTGCAACGCATCGTATCCGCCGCCGTTCAGCCGTTCCCTACCGGGCTCGTCACCGATGCCGGTTTGCTGATCGCCAACCCCGCGTATGCGAACTCGTCGCTCTGGTCGCGCTTTACGAACGCGGCGTACCACGGCACTGTCGTCTGGTCCTGGCAGCAAGCCATGTGGGTGGCCGGTCTCGATCGGCAGCTCGCGCGCCAGGACCTGTCGGCCGATACGCGCACCTTGCTCTCGAGCGCCCGGCTGCGCGTCTGGCAGGTCATCTCCAACGCCGCTTCCATGCGAGCCTCGGAGATGTGGACCTGGTCCTATCTGAACGGTGGCTATCAGCCCGAAGCCTTCGGCACGCATGCCGCCGACGCGACGGAAGCCAATGCGGCCCAACTCTGGAGCACGACCTACCTCGCGATCAACGATCCGAACCTGAGCACCGGCCGGTTCTGGTGGCAACCGCGCGGCGCGTCGGCCGGGGCGTGGCGTCGATGACCGCGGCGCGACGAGTTTTGCATCGGATGAAGGGATGGCAGCGGCACTAACACGGCCGCGAAAGGAACACCGACACGCGCAAACCGCCCAACGAGTGCGATTTGTCCGCGTCGATGGTGGCGCCGTGCACGCTCGCGATGCGCTGAACGATTGACCATCCGAGGCCGCTTCCGCTTTGCCCGTCCGTGCGCCCTCTGAAAAACCGCTCGCCGAGCCGGTGCAGCTCGTCGTCTGAGAGACCCGGTCCACTGTCCTCGATGGTCAGCGCGACGCCGCCCAGGCGGCGGGACAGCGATACCGCGATGCGCGCGCCTGCCGGGCTGTAGCGCACGGCGTTGTCGACGAGATTGCGGACCAGCGATGCAAGCAGCATCTCGTTGCCGGATACGACATACGTTTGCGGCGCATCCAGTTCCAATTGCTGCCGCTTCGCAAGCGACTGAGGCGCGATTTCAGCGATCACCCGCTTCGCGAGCGCACCGAGATCCACCGAAGCGCTGGGTGCCGCAGCTCCTGCTTCCAAGCGGGAAAGCATCAAAAGCTGGTCGACCAGGTGCACCGCGCGGCGACACCCTTCGAGCACGCCGTTCAGCGCGTGTTTGCGCAGCCCGGCATCGTCTTCCGCCATCGCGACCTGCGCCTGTGCCTTGATGGCGGCGATCGGCGTGCGCAGTTCGTGCGCCGCATCGGCGGTGAACCGGCGCTCGGCATCGAGCACGGCCCCGATGCGATCGAACAGACGATTGAGTGCGTCGAGCATCGGCTGCATTTCCTGGGGTACGCGTTCCATCCGGACCGGATCCATTGCGCGAGGATCGCGTCGTGCCAGCACCCGCCCGAGTTCGCGCAGCGGCGCAGCGCCGCGCCGCACTGCCCACCACGTCACGAGCGCGAGCACCGGCAACGCGCCCGCCATCGGCCAAAAGGCGCTGCGCATGACGGCCAGCAGGATCGACGTGCGCGAGTCGATCCGCTCGCCCACGTAGACATCCACATCGCGCTCCACCCCCGATGCGGCAAATACCCGCCATGCCGCGCCATCGATCTGCACGGTCGCAAAACCCTGCTTCTGCTTACGCTGCCGCGGCACCATGGGCTGCGCGGGCGCATTGGCGGAATGCATGCCCAATCGCCCCTCGTGGAAAACCTGGAACGCGACCTTCGGCGCATACGGATGCAAGATCGGCGCGTCCAGCGCTTCGTCGTCGTCCACGGGCTGCGCCTGCTGCATCACCAGCAACGCCGCAGCCTGCGCGAGATGGCTGTCGAGCAGCCGATCGATTTCGCGTCGCGCATCGCGCCAGGTCAGTACGGCGGCGATCAGCCACACCGTGGCGACCACTCCGGTTACGAGGACCAGCAGGCGCCCCTGCAGCGAACGCGGCAGTTGCACGATCATGGCTCGACAGCTCGTTCGCGCAGCAGCACGTAACCGACGCCGCGCACGGTTCGAATCAGCTCGGTGCCGAGCTTGCTCCTGAGCCGATGAATATGCACTTCCACCGCGTTGCTCTCCACCTCCTGTCCCCAGCTATACAGGTGCTGCTCGATCTGTTCGCGCGAAAGGACCCGGCCCGCATTGAGCATCAGCACGTGCAATAGATCGAACTCGCGGTTGGTCAAAGTGACCGGCACGCCCAAGCGGTACGCGGTACGGGACGCCGGCTCCAGTACGATGTCTTGCGCCCGAAGCTGCTCGCGCGGCCTGCCGTGCGCGCGGCGTACCAGCGCCCGCAGCCGGGCACCGAGTTCGTCCAGGTCGATCGGCTTGACGACATAGTCGTCGGCGCCGATGTCGAGTCCGCGTATGCGATCCGGGACGGCATCACGCGCGGTGAGTACCAGAATAGGCAGTTCCACGCCCGCGAGCCGCACGGTTCGCAACACTTCGAGGCCATCCACGCGCGGCAGTCCCAGGTCGAGTACCGCGGCGGCGAACGGCTCGCCACGCAGTTCGCGCTGCGCCGCCTCGCCATCGCGGACCCAGTCCACCTGGAAGCCTTGCTGCCGCAAACCGGCTCGTATGCCGTCCCCCAGCAGCGGGTCGTCTTCGACAAGAAGAATGCGCACGAAGTGTCCTCGCTGTCGAACTCAGTCGCCGTCGCTATCGCCGCCACTGGCGCGCGCCGGTGCGGCGTGACCTGCGGTCGCATTCGTCGCTTGCGTCGGCGGCGCGGCGTGCCACTGCGTCCACCACCAGGCAAGTGCGGCTGCGATGACCAGCGCCGCAACCACCCGGTGCGCGCTTCCGATGCCCTCGCCGGTACGGCCGGATTTGTACCCTGTCACCATGGCGCCGATGAGGTTCTCGCGATGCAGGAGACTGCTCGCCACCACGGCCACGACGTGTGCGATCACGAGCGCGAGCATCGCGTTGGCCATGCCCTCGTGAAGCTCTTCGAGCCACTCGCCGCCCGTGCCGGTATACGCGGCCCAACCGCTCGCACCAACCGCGCCGGTCATGAGCAGCATCGCCAGGATGGCAATCGCGCCTGCCGGGTTATGCCCGACGTATCGCTCCGGACGGCGCGTCACGAGGCTCGCCAGGTATCGCATGATCGCCGCCGGAGCGCGCACGAACGCGGCAAATCGTGCGTACCGCGTGCCCGCCAGCCCCCAGAAGACCCGAAACGCGACCAGGCCCAGCATCGTGTATCCGAGCGTCACGTGAAGCAAACGCCATCGTTCGCTTTCCGCCGTCAGCCAGGCGCCCGCAAACGAGGCCACCATGAGCCAATGGAACACACGCACAGGCGCGTCCCATACGAGGATCCGGACTGTGCCGGACGCGCGGGGCTTCCCGTCAACGCGGGATGCGAATGTATCGTTCATCGAAGTTTCCTTGATCTGCCCGGGTATGACAGGCGGCGCAGTTCGAAGCGCTTTTGACTGCCGGAAGTCGCCACGTCGACGCCGGAACTTCGTCGTGCGTGGCGATGAACCATCTCGAACGCGTAATGCGGTCCTCGGGCGGTGCGCTCGCCGTGCGTCCCGCATTTGCCGCATGCGCTGTGAGCCAGACCTCGATCTGCTTCACGGAAGCCGGATCCAGCGAGGCGTTCGTGCCGAAGTGGCGATCGAGGTTGTTCAGGATGTGCCGCCACGAATCGGCCGGCAGCATGCCGGGCGGATAGGCGACATGACAGGCCGCGCATTCCTGCCGATACGCCGGCAACGGTGTCACGGACTTCACCTGCGGCCCATCCTCGGCGAATGCGGCAGTCATGAGCGCCGTCGAAACGAGTGCGGCCCAGGCTCGGGTTGCAACGGAGGCGATTCGGACGCTCACGCTTTGCTCCTCGCGAAGTAGTCGATGTGGGGGACGCTCGTTTGCACTAAGGCTTGAGCGTGATCAGCCAGCTCAGAATGTCCGCCTTCTCCGAGGCCGTGCACTCGCGCCCAACCACGTCTGCGCAATTGCGGCGAAACCACTTTTCCGTCTTCGCCGAGTCCCTGAAACGCTCCGGATTGAACGCCGGAGCAAGCGGTGCGATCGCTTTGCCGGTGGCTGCGTGCTGCCCATTGCCAGTCGGCGTGACGCCGTGGCAAGTCGCGCAGGCCCACTCACGTCCATGCCGCGTGGTGAAGAACTGCTGACCGCGCGACGGTACCGGTGCACTGCCCGACTGGGCGGCGTAGCCGTACAGGATTTGCGCGGGCGATTGCGCATATGCCGGCAAGCCGGCAACGCTCACCATCAAGCCGAAGACATACAAGGAACGAAGTGCGCGCAGGCGCCCGGACGTAAGCATCGCGATTTCTCCAGTCGATGCTTTGCATGTTCGGGCCGCTTCCTTACCGGATTCTTAACATCGGCATGAAGCCATTTTTCGCCAGCAGCCGGTAGTGCGCGTTGACCTGCATCAAATGCGCCGAGCGCGGGCGGCGTACTGTCGTGCTCATGCTGGCTACATTCGGGCCTGACGGCGGGCAGCTCGCCGCAGCGCATGACGTCGTCCGAACACGCTGGCCCTGCTTCGGAATCGGTGTATGAAAACACGCGCGCTTTGGGGTTCATTGCTTCTGACGATCGTGCTCGGACTGTCCGGATGCGGCTACAACACCATCCAGACGGAGGACGAGCAGGTCAAGGCGAGCTGGTCGGAGGTGCTGAACCAATATCAGCGCCGCGCCGACCTCGTACCGAATCTCGTCAATACGGTAAAAGGCTATGCGAGCCAGGAAAAGAGCGTGCTCGTCAGCGTGACGCAAGCGCGGGCGCAAGTCGGCTCGATCCATGCGACGCCGGAGCTGCTTTCCGATCCCCAGGCGTTTGCGAAGTTCGAGGCCGCACAGGGGCAGCTCACTTCGTCCTTGTCGAGGCTGCTGGTGGTCTCCGAGAACTACCCTCAGTTGAAATCGGATGCGAACTTTCGGGACTTGCAGGCGCAGCTCGAGGGAACGGAGAATCGCATAACGGTCGCAAGAAACCGGTACATTCGTTCGGTTCAGGCGTACAACACGACCGTCCGGTCGTTCCCCGCCAACCTGACGGCAAAAGCGTTCGGCTATCAGGAAAAGCCGAACTTCTCCGTTGCCAACGAAGCAGAGCTCTCGCGACCGCCGCGTGTGGACTTCGATGCGACGCCGGCATCGGCAGGGGGAGCGTCCAAGTGAAGGTTGGACGTGCGGCACTCGCGCTATTCATCGCATTGTTCGCCTTCGGCGGCACAGGCGTTCGAGCCGAGGTACCCGTGCCGAGCCTGAACGCTCGGGTTACCGATGAAACCGGCACACTCACGGGCGAGCAAAAAGTCACGCTGGAGCAAACGCTCGCGGATTTCGAAGCAAAAAAGGGCGCTCAAATCGCCGTCGTCATCGTGCCGACGACCGCGCCCGAGACCATCGAGCAGTATTCGATACGCGTCGCCGAGCAGTGGAAGCTGGGGCGAAAGAACGTCGACGATGGCGCATTGCTCATCGTCGCTAAAAACGACCGCTCGTTGCGCATCGAGGTCGGATACGGGCTGGAGGGCGCGCTAACCGATGCGGCAAGCCATCGCATCATCGATGAGATCATCGTCCCGAGATTCAGGGAAGGCGATTTCTACGGCGGCGTTTCGGCAGGCATCGAAGCCATGATGCGCGTCGTCAGCGGGGAGCCGTTGCCGCCGCCGAGCGAACGGCATCGCGGCTCCAACGGCATCGGGGCGTTGCTGCCGCTACTGTTTGTCCTCATCGTAGTCGGCGGTGGCGTACTGCGCGCGGTATTGGGCAGGCTGCCCGGAGCGCTCGTTGCCGGCGGCGCCATCGGTTTCATCGCGTGGTTGATGTCCGGCGCGGTATTGCTCGCCATCGCCGCTGGTGCGGTTGCGCTCGTGCTTACGCTGCTCGGCAGTGCGACGATCATGCACGCCGGCGGCGGGCCTCTCGGCGGAGGGCGCGGCGGATTCGGAGACCGTTCGAATCGAGACATCTTCAGGGGCGGCGGCGGTGGCGGCTTCGGTGGCGGCGGCGCATCGGGCAGGTGGTAGCCATGGATATCGGACGACTCTTGAAACACCTGTCGATGACTCGCTGGCGCGTGCGAAGGGCCTTTCCCAGGCGGTCCTTGCATGCCATCGACAAGGCCGTGCGGGAAAGTCATCGAGCGCACATCGGCCAAGTCAGGTTCGCCGTCGAAGGTGCATTGCACGGTGCTGCGCTGATCAAGGGATTGACGGCCCGCGAGCGTGCAATCGATGTCTTTTCCGAACTGAGAATCTGGGACACGGAGCACAACAACGGCGTCCTGATCTATCTGCTGCTTGCCGATCGCGACGTGGAGATCATCGCCGACCGGGGTATCCATGCGAAGGTCGGTGACGATGAATGGGAAGCCATCTGCCGAGTCATGGAAACGGATTTCCGCCACGGAAGGTATCAGAGCGGCGTGATCCGCGGCGTCGAGCAGGTAACGGAACTGCTCAACAAGCACTTTCCCGCTCGCGGAGCGTCGCGCGAAGAACTACCGAGCGGCCCTGTCGTGCTGTGAACTCGCGTGCGTCCGCTCGCTTGCGCGCCGATGCCCACCCATACCCACCCGATGCCTGCCTCCACGTGACCGTTCACGAACGAATGGCCGCGGACGGCCGGATTTTGCATCGCAGACCTAAAGTCGACGCCCGCGCGACCGTTATAGGTGACGTAAGCATGCCGCGCAACGACCGGCTGCCGAGAGGACACGCCGGCCGGCAAGCATGGGCAGGGCGAAACGCGCGTCTTGCGCACATCAGACGAAACGGTGGTACGAGGAGGCGAGTTGCATCGACGCATGCTCCGGTCCGCGGAAGCGGACCGCGACCGGTTTCTCGGACTCTACGTTTTTCTCGTGGCGGGCCTGGTCGCGGCAGCGGCGCTGTTCATCTACGAGGCGCGCCTCATCGTCGAAGACAACGCGAACGATGAAGAAGCGTTCGCCGTGCTACTGGCCGGCAACCAGGTATTGCACGACCTCGAAAACGCGGAGACGGGCCAGCGCGGCTACCTGCTCACAGGCGGCAGCGCTTATCTCGAACCGTACCGCCAGGGCGTGGACGACCTCGACGACACGATGCCCAAACTGCGTCAAGCCGTAGCCGCGGACCCGGATTCGGTCGACCTCGTCCGCAAGATCGAGCGTGCCAGGTCGGAAAAAGTCATGGAGCTCGCACGCACGATCGGTCTGGCTCAATCCGGCAATCGCGAAGCCGCACTCGCCTTCGTCCGGACCGATGAAGGCAAAGGCATCATGGATGCACTGCGCCGCGATCTCGATATCTTGCTGGACCGGTGGAGATACCGCCGCAGCTTGGCGACACGTGATGCGCATACCCGCGTGATCTTCGAAAGCGCGGCGCTGGCAGCGATTGCGGCACTGGTATGCGGCCTCATCGGCTATGCGGCTTTCGTGCAGCGTCGTGCGTTCGCGAGTGCGCGCGATGCTTCGATCTTGCTGACTGAACAGGCCACGCACGATGCTCTGACCGACTTGCCGAACCGCCGCCATTTGCTGAACGCGCTCGATGCGTTGACGATCGAGTGCGCCCAGGAAGGCGTGAGGGCTACCCTGCTCTATCTCGATATCGACGGTTTCAAACCGGTGAACGATACGCTCGGTCATGCCGCGGGCGATGCGTTGCTCTGCGAACTCGCGCGTGCGTTGCGCGCGACGATCGACGAGGACGATCTGCTGGCGCGCGTGGGCGGCGACGAGTTCGTCGTGCTCACGCGGCGCAATGCGGATGACGCGCAGCTCAGGGCGCTCGCGCAACGGCTGATCGCATGCGTGAGCGCGACCGGAGAACGCGAGTACGGGGGCCGGTTCGCGATCGGTGTGAGCATCGGGATCACGACCATCCCCGATCGCGCGAGCACGGGCCTCGAGTTGCTCGATGTTGCCGACAGCGCGATGTACCGCGCGAAGCGGGCCGGTCGCTCGCAGTACGCGTTCGGCGCCGCACCCGACAAGCCGTTCTCGAACGTCGTGTCGCTGGTGCGTTAGCCGCGCCGCCGGGCCGGCGGTGGGCTCGCGCTCGACGGAACGAACGACGCCCGCTATGCCGCAGTCGTCGACTGCGTCCGATGGATGTCTTCCAGCCGTAGTTTTCGCGTCTCGATAGCACAGGCGAACGTCAAGACGGCGCTCAACGTCATCGAAACGGCCCCCACCAGCGCGATGTTCGCGATCGAGGGTGCCGCAAAACCCGCCGCAGTCGACGCAATGATCGCCACGCCACCCGCCTTGCTGGCACCGGCGGCATAGCCGGTTCCGCGCGATCGTACGCCGGTCGGATAAATCTCGGCGCTATAGACCGAGAGCACCGCCACGACGGAGCTGATTCCCCAGATAGGCACGGTCAGCAGCAAATAAAGCAAACTGCGATGCCGGACCACGAAGTCCGGGGCCAATGCGAAGCCGAACAAGGCAGCGGCCGTCAACGACGTCAACACGACGATGGTCTTCTTGCTGCTCCAGAACCCATACATCCAGGCCACGACGAAAGTCAGCGGAAAGCCCATCAATGCGGCATTGCGCAGCAGGGCATCCGGCTGCGTGAAACCTAGCATGCGCAAATTCGTGGGAATCCAGAGGTTGAAACCGAATAGAACCAGCCCCGAGCTGATTGCCAGACAACCGATGACGCCAGTGCTCGAGCGAAGCCGAGGACTCACGAGCTCGCTCCACGCATCGGTCGGTCGCGCCGCGGACGGCGGCACCGCTTCGCTTTCGACGATCGCGGCACCATAGCGCGCCATGACGGTGCGCGCTTCACGCTCGCGCCCATGACGAAGCAAGAACCGCGGAGACTCCGGCATCCATCGATTGAGCACAATGAAGAGCGCACCCGTGGGCAGTCCGATCAGCCAGAGAATGCGCCAGCTGAAAAGCGGCACCAATGCGGCGGACAGCCAACTCGTCAATACATAAGCGCCCGCGATGTCCCCGCCGATCAGGATCATGACCCAGCCGCGATGGCGAGCGGGGATCGTTTCAGCCAGCAGCGCATAGCAAATCGGCAGCATCCCGCCCACCGCCAATCCCATGATGAAACACATGACGAGATTCCACCCGAAGCTCGGCATCGCACCGCAGATCGACGTCCCCATGAATGCTATGCCCGCATAGAGAATCGATGCGCGCCTTCCGATCTTGTCGCCCAGCCATCCCCATAGGAACGAGCCGCATACGGTTCCCGTCGCCGAAGCGAGCGCGATCCAGACGACCGGAGTCGTGCCGGTCGGTACGAGCGGCGACTTGAGCCCGTATTCCAGCGCCATACCGGGCATGACGAAGGCCAGGGCCGTCGGCTTCATGACGTCGATGGTCACCGCCAATGCCATTGCGAGCAGCAAGCGGTAATGCGCCGGCCCGAGCGGCACATCGTCGAGCGCGGCCACTCGAATCCTGGAGCCTACGCGAGCTTCGCCGGCCGCCGCGGGAGGAACCAACCCATACAGACTGACGGCGAGGCCTACGATGATCGCGGCCATGCCGGCCACCATCGTCGCATCCATCGGCATACCGACGAGCCGATAGCCGATATGCCGGCCCATCAGATACATCGGCAAATGCGCGAGCACACCGGCGATGACGGCGATGACGCCGAGCCAGAACGCCGCAGGGCGATAAAAGGTCAGCCCGCGCGATGCGGCATCCTGCTCTACTCGTTTCCGGTCCATCGGCATCCTATGGCGTAAAGCTGAAAATCGACGCTGCCCGGATCGAGCAGCGTGTCGAACAAAGGCGCTCGCGCGCAGTCTACCGGCCGAGCCGGAATAAACGACGCACGACGAGCAGCGGCAAGCGCAGCACGAAACCCACGAGCAAGCGCGCGTGCATCCAGCTCAGCAGCGCGTTATCGCGGCAATAATGAAAGTGCGAGACGCCACCTTCCTCGCGCTTGAAATAGCGCACGGGCGCGTCGATGTTGATCGGTGCGACGCCGCGCCAGCAAAGCCGCACCGCCGCCTCGGGATCGAAATCGAAGCGCCGCATCCAGCGCTGGGCGTGCATCAACGCGCGCAGCGGTGCGACGGGATAAACGCGAAACCCATAAAGCGAATCGCCGACGCCGACCCACAGCGTTTCGACGTTCGCCCAGAAATTCGAGAGTTGGCGGCCGAGCACGCGGATACGCGGCGCGGTTTCGTCGAACAACGGCCGCCCGAGCACCATACATTCGGGGCGCGCCGTCGAGGCAGCCATGAAGCGGCCGATCAGCTCCGCCGGATGCTGCCCGTCCGAATCCATCGTGAGCACGTGCGTAAAGCCTTGTGCGGCGGCTGCGTCGAGCCCGGCGAGCACAGCGGCGCCCTTGCCCCCGTTGCGCGGCAAGACGATGACCCGCAAGCCCGGGTCCTGCTCGGCCATGGCCTGAAGGCGCGCGGCGCTGCCGTCGGTGCTCCCGTCCACGACGATCCAGACGGGATTCCACTGCTCGCGCGCGCGCCGCACCGTGTCGTAGACCTTCTCTCCCGGGTTGTAGCTCGGGATCAGGACGAGATGCGTGGTCGAGGCAAGGGTCATCGGCATGAGCGTGCGGGGGTGCGCGGCATCGATCAGCCCGCGGGCGAATCGTTCGCGAGTTCGGCCTCGTAATACGCGTGCAACTGCGCGACAAAGCTGCGCACCGCGTCCGGATTCGCTTGCGGCGGCGCAAAGCAGCGGCCGATCCGCACCCGGTAGGTCAGCGGCAGCACCGGCTTGCGCAGGATATGCCATCCCTTCGCGAGAAACGGCGAGCCGGCCTCCACGATGAGCGTCTGCACCGGAACGCCCGCCCGTGCGGCA